>JAPLNA010000371.1:0-28844 GCA_026693065.1 Planctomycetota bacterium | reverse complement strand
CTACACCTGCCTCGTAAAGTAGCCTGAATCATGTTCATCCGCACAATCGAAATTGGTCCGTCCGACGAAATGGCCGTTCCGCAACTCCTTGCGGAACGTCGAGAACGCGGTCTGCCGCCGGCGCTGCAGCAGGTTCTCAAGATCTGGCGGAAGCTCCGTTCCGGATCCTTGACGGCCAAAGGAACCCGAGATTCCGACATCACAAAGACGGTTCAAGCGATCATCGCCGGAGTCTTTCTGAACGGTGATGATGAACTGCTCCGCCTGACAGAGAAGTTTGACGGCACAGTCTTGTTGGCGCCCAAGTCCATCCGCGTCGAGTCCGAGCGCATGGAGGCTGCCTGTGCGGCACTTGATCCCAAATTCGAGGCCTTGCTGGATCGAGCCATCGGGAACATCCGACGCTATCAGCAACGAATCCTGGTCAAGGCTCCACCCCCGTTGCGTCGCGGGGGTCGAAGGCTTGGCATCAAGTACACTCCCATGGACCGGGTAGGGGTTTACGTCCCCGGCGGTCGCGCATTCTATCCTTCCACCGTGCTCATGACGGTTGTGCCGGCACAAGTGGCGGGTGTTCGCGAGATTGCCCTTGCCAGTCCTCCGACCAGCAACGGCGACGTACATCCCCTCGTTCTCGCCTTGGCGAAGAAACTGGGCGTGACGGACGTATACCGTGTCGGCGGAGCGCAGGCCATTGCGGCCATGGCACTCGGGACCGCCAGTGTCAGGCCGGTGCAGAAGATCGTCGGACCCGGCAATGCCTTTGTCGCGGAAGCGAAGAGGCAGTTGTTCGGCAAGGTGGGCATAGACTCCATAGCCGGTCCCAGCGAAGTTCTCATCATCGCCGACAATACGGCCAGCCCGGCCTGCGTCGCCGCGGACATGCTCGCGCAAGCCGAACACGATCCGGGGTCAGCCATTCTGCTTACAACCTCGAAGAAACTGGCCCGAGGCGTCGCTGTCGAACTTGAGAAACAAACAAGCACGTTGGAACGCGCCGCGGCGGTCCGCGCAGCAATCCGAGAATACAGCCGGATCATTATGGCCAAGAGCATCGAGACGATTTGCGACTTGGCCAACCTATTCGCCCCCGAGCACCTCCAGATCATCACCGCCGACAACCAGGCCGTCCTGGGCAAAATCCGCCACGCCGGGGCGATCTTCCTCGGGCCTCACACCCCCGTGCCCGTGGGCGACTACTACGCCGGCCCCAGCCACGTGCTACCCACGGGCGGCACGGCCCGGTTCTTCGGCCCGCTGAGCTGCAACGATTTCCTGAAGGCCTCCAGCGTGGTCGAATACGACGAAGCGTCCCTGGCCGCCGACGGGCCCGACATCATCGACTTCGCCACCCGCGAAGGCCTCACCGCCCACGCCAACGCGGTGAGGATCAGACAGAAGAAACCCTGAGAAGAAGAAAGAGAATTCGTCCACGAATTACACAAATTACACGAAAACGAAGGGAAACAAAGAGGCGAGAACAAAAAGGATGCGTTTCTTCCCTTCCGTTTCTCCCCTTCGTGAAATTCGTGTAATTCGTGGACGAACTACCCGTTTCCCCCAACCATGAACTACTTCCGAGACAACATCGAAGCGATGGAACCGTACGTCCCCGGCGAGCAGCCGGGCGATGCGCGGAAGGTCATCAAGCTCAACACCAACGAGAACCCCTACCCCCCCTCTCCGACGGTGGTTGAGGCGGCCCGTGAGTTCGACGTTTCGCGCCTCCGGTTGTACCCCGACGCGATGGCGAGCGAGTTCCGTCGCGAGGCGGCCAAGCTGCTCGACGTGCCGGCCGAGTGGGTCTTGCCCGGCGATGGCAGCGACGACCTGATCATCATGATCGCCCGCGCCTGCCTGGGCCCGGGCAGGCCGGTGGCGTTTCCCGTGCCCACCTTCACGTTCTACCGCACCCAGGGCGAGGTCTCGCAGGCCCCGATCGTCGAAGTGCCCCTGCGGGCGGGCTTCGCCCTGCCGGTGGAGCAGTTGATCGCCGCCCAAGCGGCCGTCACGTTCATCGCCAGCCCCAACAGCCCCACCGGCGTGGCCCCGGCGATGAACGAGTTGGAGGCCCTGGCCGACGGGGTGGCCGGGCTGCTCGTGATCGACGAGGCGTACGTCGAGTTCGCCGAGCAGACCGCCCTGCCCCTGTGCAGGCGATGCCCGAACGTGATCATCCTGCGGACGCTCTCGAAGAGTTACTCGCTGGCCGGGCTGAGGCTGGGCTTCGGGGTGGCCAACCCCACGCTGATCACCGGGCTGTTGAAGACCAAGAGCATCTACAACGTCGGGGCGTTGCCGGCGGCGATGGGGGCGGCGGCCCTGGCCGACCAGGCGTATGCCCGCCAGTGCACCGCGAAGGTGAAGGCCTCGCGGGCGACGCTGACGCGGGAGCTCGAGCGGATCGGTTGCCGCGTGACGCCCTCGCAGGCGAACTTCCTGCTGGCGGAGATCCCCGGCGGGGCCGCCCGGGCGCGGGCGGTCTATGAAGCCCTCAAGGGGCGACGAATTCTGGTCCGATACTACGACCAGCCACGGCTGGACGACAAGCTGCGCATCACCGTCGGGACCGACGAGGAGAACGCCGCCTTGATCGCCGCCATCGCGGAGATGCCATGACCCATCGCAAGGCCGCCGTCGACCGCAAAACCAAAGAGACCGACATTCGCCTGAGCCTGGACCTGGACGGGACGGGCACGGTCGCCGCCGCCACGGGCGTGGGGTTTCTCGACCACATGCTCGACCACCTGGGCAAGCACAGCCTGTGCGATCTGACGGTGAGGGCTCAGGGCGACCTGCACGTCGACGACCACCACACGGTCGAGGACGTGGCCCTCTGCCTGGGTGAGGCCCTCGTCAAGGCCCTGGGCGACAAAGCGGGCATCGCCCGCTACGGGTGGGCACGCGTGCCGATGGACGAGGCCCTGGCCGAAGTGGCCCTGGACCTGTCCGGACGCGTGGCCGTCGTGTACGACGTGACGTTCCCTTCGAGCAAGGTGGGCACGTTCGACACGCAACTGGTGGAGGAGTTCCTCCGCCGCCTGGCCGCCGTCGCGGGCATGAACCTGCACGTCAGCGTGCCCTATGGGGCCAACGATCATCACATCGCCGAAGCCATCTTCAAAGCCCTCGCCCAGGCCCTCCGCCAGGCGAAGGCCATCGACCCGCAGCGGAAAGGCCAGGTGCCCTCGACGAAGGGGGCGCTGTAGGAATGCGATTGGGGATTTGAGATTTGAGATGGCGGAGTTCGGGTTAGAATCCGAGATGTGAGATCAGACCTGAAACCAGAAAGGAGCCCCACGTGAAATACTCCCGGTTCGAGGATCTTCCCGTGTGGCAGGCGGGAATGAACCTCGCCGAGCGGGTCTTCACGTGCACGGCCGACAAGGCCTTCGCGTTTCAGGGCGACCTGGCCAATCAACTCCAGCGGGCGGGCTTGTCGATCGGCAACAACATCGCCGAGGGGTTCGAGCGGGGCACGACGTCGGAACTGCTGGCGTTCCTCTACTACGCCCGCGGATCGGCCGGCGAGGTGCGGTCGATGCTCCTGCTGATGGAACGGCTGGCGAGATTCGCCCATCTTCGATCTGAAATCTCCGATCTCAAATCCCTGGCCGAATCCGTGTCGCGCCAACTTCGCGCCTGGGCAGACGCCCTCCAGAACTCCCCCATCCAGGGCCAGAGGCACTTGACGGACGCCACTCGCCGGCGAGATGAGGAGGCCCGGCGGCGACAGGAGTTCGACGTGGAGTTGGAGCGGATCGTGCAGGAAGGGCGCAGGAAGATCGCCGGCGGAGAGGCGACTGGTGAAGGCGGGGACAGCGGTCGGCGCGTTTCGTGAGGCGGGGGCGGCGGGTGGGGATGATGAAGCACTGCTCTGAAATCTCAAATCTCAAATCTCAAATTTGAAATCTCAAATCTCAGATTCGCACCCCCCCGCCCTGCCGGCCCTGCGTCCGGCCAGCCGGCCCGACGCTCACCCGCCGGCCCCTGCGTCCCGCCGGCGGTTTTCGATTCCTTCCGTCTTGGCAGGATGGCGAACTTCGTCTATACTGCCCGTGTCGGTTCCGCTGATCGATCCTGCCCGGGCGTTTAGCTCAGTTGGCTAGAGCGCATCCCTTACAAGGATGAGGTCGCTGGTTCGAGCCCAGCAACGCCCAGTTTCTCTGGGGGTTTCCTATCGACGGCGTCGGCGTATCGACTGCGCGCAAAAAGCAGCGGCGGACCGGTGGAGAGACTCCGGTCCGCCGCTATTCTTGAAGGGCGGGGCGAACCCCGCCGCCGCCGGCAGGCCAAGGGGGCCGGCCGGGTGATTGTGCTCGTGTTACTTGCGGTTGCGCCGCAGGAGGGCCAGGCCGCCCAGGGCCAGCAGCGACATCGTCACGGGCTCGGGGATGGCGGTGATGACCATGTTGTCAATCGCTCCTCCCGAACCCAGGCCGCCCCACTCCATCGTGTTGAACGGAGCGGTGATGTTGAGCGTCTTGGTGCCGGCAAAGAACGGATTGCCGTCCCACCCGGCGGACCAGGTGATCGTGCCGCCGGCCAGGGTCAGGTCGTACACCCAATGGTGCATGCCGCCGGAGAGGTCCTGAACAGTGTTACCGGCCCAGCCGCCCTGGTTAAAGGCATACAGATAGTCGAGACCGTAGTGACCGTCCTGGATTCCCAGCGTCTGGCCGTAGTTCAAGGTCAGGCCGGAAGCGGACCCGGGGCCGAAGAACCCGTTGAACTCACCATTGGTGGATATCGCGTCGAACTCGATCCGGGCCTGGGTGTTGCCGTAGCTGAAGATATCCGTCATGTCGAGGAGGAAGTCCCAACTGCCGGTCGAGACGGCCACTCCGCTCTGGATCGTCGGAACGGCGCCGCCCCAGTTATACCAGCCCGGCAGGGTCGCCAGCGAAGTGCCGTCGGAATAACTGTTGAAGTTCTGCGAATAGATGACAACGGCCTGTGCGGCGGACCCGGCACACAGCACCACTGTCAACGCCAGTACAACACTAAGCGGTCTGAGGCTGCTCATACTTCATCCCTTCCTTTCAAATGCGGGGCCTCTTACTGACCAACCCTCGCGTAGGCTCCCGGACTCCCACAACGGGAGCCGGCTTTCGTACACGGCGGACACGGCCAGGAGACTGCCTGACAGAGGAGGCGCGCCTACTTACGCGACGTGGCAAGAGAGAAGCCGCAACCTCTCCAGTCAGCCAGGCTCTGGCGACTGTGCTCATTATCCTGCAACTCCGCCGGTTGTCAAGAAGAAACTCGACGATTTTGCCCGTTTCCGTGGAACCAGCCGGAATCTGAGCATTTTTTTGATTCTCAGGTTGACAAAGGCGGAGAATATGGATAATGTGTGTCTAGATTGGTGATATTGAAATGGAGATCAGCCTGACAACCGATTACGCCGTTCGTGCGGTGCTCCACCTGGCCGCCAGCCCGGGCCGGGTGACGGCCGGGCAGATCGCCCGCGACCAGAACATCCCCCGGTCATACGTGCCCAAGGTGTTGCAGGCGTTGGCGCGTGCGGGGATCGTGGCCGGGTCATCCGGGCGGGGCGGCGGGGTGAGGCTCTGTCGGGATCCCGATGGCCTGAGTGTGCTGGAGATTGTCCAGGCGATGGAAGGCCCCGTGGCGCTCAACCGCTGCCTCGTCCGCCCCGGCGAGTGCCCGCGGGACATGACCTGCCCCGTCCACCGGATGTGGGCGCGGGCGCAAGAGGATCTGCTGAAAACCCTGGGCGACACCACCGTCGCCGATCTGCTTCGCCCGGGCGGCCGGGCGGATGAAACCAAGGAACCCCCTTCGCCTCAGAGCCGCTAGGCGGCCCAGCCGGAGAACCCTATGGACCTGTGCATGCTGTCGCGAATCCAGTTCGCCGTGACCGTCGGCTTTCACTTCCTGTTCCCGCCCATCACGATCGGGCTGGCGTGGCTGCTGGTGATCGTGGAGGCCCTGGCGTGGCGGAAGAAGGACCCGCTGTGGGAGGAGGCGGGGCGGTTTTTCGCCCGGCTGCTGGGGCTGACCTTCGCCGTCGGCGTGGCCACGGGCATCGTGATGGAGTTCCAGTTCGGCACGAACTGGGCGCGGTACTCGAAGTTCGTGGGTGACATTTTCGGGGCCCCGCTGGCCGCCGAGGGCGTCTTCGCGTTCTTCCTGGAGAGCTCGTTCCTGGGCGTGTACCTCTTCGCCCGCAAGCGGCTGAGCAAGGGGTGGCACTGGTTCTCGATCCTGATGGTGGCGGTGGGCTCGACGCTGTCGGCGTTCTGGATCATCGTGGCCAATTCGTGGATGCAGACCCCCGCCGGCCACACCTACAACGCCGCGGCCGGGCGGGCGGAACTGACCGACTTCTGGGCGGCCGTGTTCAACCCCTCCACCGTCATCCGCTACGTGCACACCGTTTCGGCGGCGCTGGTGTGCGGGGCGTTTTTCATGGCCGGCGTGGCGTCGTACATCCTGCTGAAGCGTGGGCGGCAGACGACGATCCCGGCGGCCGACCCGGCCCCGATGGCACGCCGGGCGCTGAAGGCCTCGCTGATCTTCGGGCTGATCGCCGCGTTGCTGACGGCCTACCCGACAGGCCACCATCACGCCAAGCAGGTCGCCCACACCCAGCCGGAGAAGTTCGCCGCCATCGAGGGCCTCTACACCAGTCGCACTCACGCCCCACTGGTGATGTTCGCCCTTCCGTTCTCCGCCCCGCCGGAACTGAAGGCGAGCATTGAAGTGCCGGGGGTCCTGAGCTGGATGGCCTTCGGCGACGTGAAGGCCCACGTCCCGGGCATCGACAAGTTCCCGCAGGATGAAATTCCCCCCCTGTGGATGACGTTCGTGTCGTTCCACAACATGGTGCTGCTGGGCATGCTGTTCATCGGCTCGACGGCCCTGGGCCTCTGGCGGCTTCGCGGGGGCAAGCTGTATACCGGGCGATGGTTCCTCTGGATCCTGCTGGTGATCTCCCCCCTGCCTCTGGCAGCCTGCCAGTTCGGGTGGGTCACCGCCGAGGTCGGCCGCCAGCCGTGGATCGTCTACCGCGTCATGAAGACCGCCGACGCCTTCAGCAGCAACCTCACGGTTGCCCACGTGTGGTTCTCGCTGATCCTGTTCACTGCGATCTACATAGTGCTGCTGGTGCTGTACCTGTTCCTGCTGCATCGGCAGATCCACAAGAGCATGAATCCCCAGGCCCAGGCCGCCTGATCCGACCAAGGAGAACCCCATGACACACGAGACCCTCACGACGATCTGGTACGCCCTGGTGCTGGTGCTGCTGATCGGCTATGCGATTCTGGACGGCTTCGACCTGGGCGTGGGCATCCTGCACCTGCTGAATCTCAACGCGATCGGCCCGGTGTGGGACGGCAACGAGGTCTGGCTGCTCACGGGGGGCGGGGCGTTGTTCGCGGCCTTCCCGCCCGTGTACGCCACGGTCTTCTCGGGCTGCTACCTGGCGTTGATGCTCCTTCTGGCCGCCCTGATCGCCCGGGCCGTCGCACTCGAGTTCCGCTCCAAGGTCGAGTCTCCCGCCTGGCGGAACGCCTGGGACTGGGTGTTCTCGCTGGGTTCGGGCGTCTCGGCCCTGCTGCTGGCGGTAGCGTATGGCAACGTGATCCGGGGCATGCCTATTGACTCGGCGGGCAACTTCACCGGCTCGTTCTTCGGGCTGCTCAACCCCTTCGCGGTCTTGGTGGGGCTGCTGGGGGTGACGGCCTGCGCGATGCACGGGGCGATTTATCTGGCCGGTAAGGGCAGCGACGAGATGCGTCCGGGCCTGCTGCGCGCGGCGCAGGGGCTGTGGGTGGGGTTTGCTCTGCTGGCCAGCGCGACGATCCTCTGGGCCCGGGCGGCGGCGCCGTTCCTGTTCCAGGGGCAGTTGCACTCCCTGGCCGGAGGGGCTTTGCTGATCCTGGCCGTGCTGGCCATCCTGGCCGTGTCGCTTTTCCTCCGCCGCGGGCGGCTGGGGGCGGCGTTCGCGGCCTCGGCGACGGCGATCGGATCGCTGATCGCCCTGGCGGGTCTGGCGGCCTTCCCGCGCCTGGTGCCCAGCCTGACGGACCTGGCCTACAGTCTCACGACGGCCAACTCCGCCTCGACGTCCCGCACGCTGGAGACGATGTTGATCATCGCCCTGATCGGGGTGCCGATCGTGCTGGTTTACACCATCCTGATCCACCGCCTCTTCCGCGGCAAGGTCGTGCTGGACGACGACCACGGGTACTGAAGCGGCGTGCGAAGTCGGTTACGGTTTCGGGGCGCGATTGCTGATGAGCCAGAATCGCCCTCGATGCCCCAGGGCCCACAGCGGGGCGGGGCAGGCTTGTCGGAGTTGCGCGACGTGGTCGGCCCCTGCGACGAGGCAGTAGGCCGGGCCCTCGGCCTGGAACCATTGGACCAGAGCGGCCAGCCCCCCCCGGCGGACGGAGCGAAAGGCCTGGGCATCCTCCATGCCGGCGTAGAAGAGGAACGACAGGTTGCTGTCGGGCCAGAAAGACACTCGGCTGGCCCGCAGTTGCCCCTCGCCCGGGGCCAGGGCCAATGGCTTCAGGCTCATCCGCTCGTAGGCCGGCCCGGTGGAGTGGAGGATGAGGTACAGGTACACCCCCACGACGGCCGCGCCGGCCCAACCGGCCAAGACCGCCCGCCGGTTTCGCTTCAGGGCCCACCACATGGCGGCGGCGGCCGTCAGGCTGATGGCGAACGGAACGCCCAGCCACGGCCCAGCCGTCCTCAGCCAGAGTTCCATCGCCAGGGGGGCCGCCGGGAGAGCGGCCACGCTGATCAGAAGGGCCACCGCGCCCGCCGACATCAATCGATCCGGTTGGCGTGAGACCGCCCATGTCCCCAGCATTCCGCCGACGAGGACGGCCAGGGGGGCGAAGACGGGCAGGACGTAGGCGGGCAGTTTCGTGCCACTGAGGGCGAAGAATGCCAGCGGGACCAGGGCGGCGAGCCAGAGGAACAGGAAGGCCGGGCGGTCATTCCGGCGGCGCCACCGGAGAGGAAAGGTCCGCAGGAAGGCCCCGGGCAGATAGAGCGTCCAGGGGAGCGTGCCGGCCAGGACGATGGGCAGGTACAGGACGCCGGGCCAATTGTGGCCCAGCCCGCCCGAGCCGGTGAACCGCTGGAGATTCTGGCGAAGGAAGAATTCCTGCGCGAACCCGGGCTGGTTCCACGTGGCGGCGACATACCACGGGGCGGCCAGCAGGAGGTAGGCCCCGAGCCCGGGCAGGGAGAAGAACTCGAGGATTCGGCGGCCCTGGCGGGCCAGCAGGAAGTAGGCCGCCACCACGAGGGCGGGCAGGAGCAGGCCCGCGGGCCCCTTGAACAGGCTGGCCAGGGCGGCCAGCAGGTAGAAGCCCACCCACGCCCTGACCTTGCCGGCGGGCCCTCCGGCCAGCCGGGCCTCTTCGCGCCGCCAGAACCACCAGAGGGCGCCCCAGGCGGCGGCGGCGAAGGGCATGTCCATTCGATACCACCGGGCCAGGAACAGGAACTCGCCGCTGGTAGCCAGAACCAGCCCCGCCACCAGGCCCGCGGCGTCAGAGGCGAAGACGCGGCGAGCGAAGGCTCGAGCGACCAGCACGGCCGCCAGGCCCGCCAGGGCCGAGATCAGCCGACCGCCGAATTCCTCGCTGCCGGTCAGCCGGACGGCCGCGGCGGCCAGCCAGAAGTACGGCGCCGGCTTGTCCAGGTACGGTTGGCGTCGAAGGTGGGGCACGAGCCAGTGTCCGTGTTCGAGCATGTCACGGACGATCAGCCCGCACCGCGCTTCTTCCGGATCGGCCAGAGGCAACGAATGGGCGTTCAGCAGGAACAGAACCAGACAAACCCCCGCGAGCAACCCAACGTGCATCGCCCGGCGACTCGGCGGCGCCGGCGGGGGCGGACCTATGGGAACGTCTGGTTTGGACGACATAGCCATCTTCCGGCCTTGGTGTTCGGGCCCGCGGGGGGCCAGCATCCCGCCAGAATACACTATGCCGTCCGATTACAGAAGCCCATTCAGTCAATCGTGCAGGGCCTTGTCCGCCGTCGGGCACGCACCGCCAGGCTTGCCAGGCCCAGCAGGACCAGCGTGGCCGGCTCGGGCGTGCGGATCGTCTCCTCAGAGGCCGAGATCGCGTCCAGCAACACGTTGTCCCGGGAGTGCCCTTTGCCCTGCGGGGTGACGGTGACGAAGTAGTACTTGTCGTACAGCCCGCCGTCCAGCGGCAGCGGGATAAAGGCGTTGTCGGTCGTGCTGGCACTGATGAGCTTCGTCCCCAGGCTCGTGGGCACGTTCGAGCCCCAGACGTCGAACTTCTCCTGGTCCTTCGAGCTGTTGGCCTGAACGCTCTGGACGCGGATCTTCAGGTCCGTCCAGTCCAGCAGGACCAGATTGCTGACGTCGATCCGCATGTAGTTGGCAAAGGCCGTGCCCTTGCTCTTGAGCGTGAGCTCGTGCCCGTTCGTGCCCGTCAGTCCGATTCCGTGTTCGCTGACGCCGGCGGTCTTCCAGTAGAGTTTGTGGGCGGTTCCGTCGGCGTTGAAGCCCCCCACGGTGACCAGCGGGGTGGAGAGGTCCATGGGATTGAGGCCCGTGGCCGAACCATGGATCGTTTCGGTGCTGGATCCCACGGCGCCCTTCAAGTCGCCGGGATTGAAGTCCCAGATGATGATCGCCCCGCCGGCGGAAGCGACACCGGCCAGGACGACGCATCCAATGGATAAGGCTTATCCCGGGTTTCCTCCGCCCGGTCTATCGCCGGGGGGTTTTGCACCATTGTAGCCCCCCCCCCGCGCCCACGCTGGTGCGATTCCGGTCAAACCTGTTGACGCCGATGCCCCGCCCGAGAACAATGCCCCCGGACCGCCCCCCCCTGCCGTCGGCGGCGAGCTGACCATGCGAGTATCCATCATACTGCCCACGTACAACTGCTGCGGTCTCCTCCGCGAGGCCGTCGCTTGCGTCCTCGATCAGGACCTCCGGGACTGGGAGCTCCTCGTCGTGGACGACGGGTCCACGGACGCCACACGGCAGACGGTGGAGTCCCTCGGCGACGAGCGAATCCGCTACTGCCGCCAGGAGCACCGGGGGGTCTACGTCGCCCGGAACGCCGGGCTGGACCTGGCCGGTGGGCGGTACGTGGCGTGGCTGGACTCCGACGACCTCTGGCCGCGGGAGTTCTTGCGCGTCATGGCCGACGCCCTGGAGGCCGCCGGCGATTGCGGCGTGGCGTATTGCCCCATGGTCAACCTCTACCCCGACGGGCGGAGGAGGGAACCGGCGCGGTATCTCAAGAGCCCCTCGGGACGGGTCACGCGGGCGTTTTTCCAGCGGTCGCGGCTGTTCCTGCCGTGCATGGTGATGCGGCGGGAGGCGCTGGGGGAGATGCGGTTCGACGAGTCGCTTCTGACGCTGGGCGACCTGGACCTTGGGCTTCGGCTGACGTGCCGGATGAAGTTCCTGTTCGTGCCGGGCGTCCGCCTGACTCGCCGGGTCCGGCGCGGGAGTTTGTCGCAACACGTCTCCTGCGAGCAACTCGACATCAACAAGGTGCGGGTTCTCGAACGGTTCTACCGCCACCTGGGCGGGGCCGAGCACGTGCCCCACGCCCTGGCGATGCGGGTGCTGGCCAAGGCCTGGCGCGACGCGGCGGCGGAGTTCTACCGGTACGGCGCCTGGTCGGCGGCGGCGAGGCTGTACGCCCGGGCGATGGCGCGGGGTGGGCTCTCGCCGTCGGCCTGGTTGGGGTGGGCCAAGGCGCGGCTCAAGGGCGCCGCCACCGACGCCATGCCCGACTGGCAGGAGCCCCCTGCCCTGCCCCCCCTGCCCGCCCGCGGGGGCCCCGAGGGCTGAGGGTCAATCGGCCGGACGGACGGGAAGCATCCGGCACGGAGTATTCTCGATAAATTTCACCCCCCCCCGGTCGAATTTTCCTGACAAGGTCGGGAAATCGTGCTATAATTGGTTCCAGTGGTGCACGGAAGCGGCGCGGGCTGGCCGCGCAGGGTTCATGGCAGGGAGCCATCGTAGCCGATAGACAGTGGTCGTGAAATACGAATGTGACGGCGTCGGATTTCCACGGGATTGTGCCCTGACGCGGCGCCGTTGCGAGATAAAACGCGGTAGAGTTTGTGCACGTGGCAGCGCCCTGAGCAGGCGCTGACGCAACCGGGTCTTCTCCTCCTCCACCGGAAGCCGCCACGTGAACTGTCGAAAATCGTCTGTCGGTCTGAGCAACCGATAGGCCCGTTCCGGCCCCTCAGCCGGAGCGACTGGTGCCTTCGGGCATGGTTGGCGACGGAATTCTACCAAGGCAAAGGGCGACGGCGGGGCCGGCACTCGGCCCTGCCTCGCCCCAGCTTATTTAACGGGAACCCGCACTCAGGCCCACTTGACCAGGGCCATGTCTCGCGGGTTGGCCATCCCCGGGTGACAGGGCAGGATGCGGATCGTGTACCCGGTCATGCCGCTCCGCTGGCAGGGCATCTGGGCGGCATAGCGGATCCGCCCGTCGCCGGCCGAGCCGACCTGCTCCATCGGAATGGCCTGCCCCGTCTGGAGCTTGCCCTCGCTGTCCAGGGGCCCGTAGTAAAGCTCAACGAGCAGATCTTCCGGCCGCAGCCCGCCGTGATGGATCACCGCCTCCACCCGAATGTTCCGCCCGACGCGGGCGCCCTGGGTGGCGGCGGCCATGTCGTCCTGTACGCTCTCGACCCGCACCTCATGGAACTGGTCCCGCACGTGCAGCTTCCACCCGGCCAGGCTCTTGGCGCCGCCGAAGTTGTCGGCTTGTAGTTGGGTCCACTTGCCCGCCGCGGCGGTGTAGAACTGCTCGGCGTACTGGCGAACCATGCGGTTGGTGTTGAAAACGGGGGCGAGCTGGCACATGTTGGCCCGCATGCGGGCGATCCAGCCGCGAGGCAGGTTGTCGTTGCCCCGGTCGTAGAACAGCGGCACGACTTCCTTCTCCAGCAGGTTGTAGAGGGCCTGGCTCTCGACGGTGTTCTGGTACTCCAGGTCGTCGTAGCTCTCGCCCGAGCCGATCACCCACCCGACGGAGGCGTGGTAGCCCTCGCACCACCACCCGTCGAGGATCGACACGTTCAGCCCGCCGTTGGCGGCGACCTTCATGCCGCTGGTGCCGGAGGCTTCCATCGGGCGAAGCGGGGTGTTCAGCCACACGTCCACCCCCTGCACGAGGTACCGGGCGACGTTCAGGTCGTAGTCTTCCAGGAAGACCATCGACTGGCGGAACGCACTCTGGCGGCAGGTGTGAACGATGCGGCGGATGAGGTCCTTGCCCGGGTTGTCGCGCGGGTGGGCCTTGCCGGCGAAGATGATCTGCACCCGGCGCCCCTGGGCGTTGAGCAGCTCGGTCAGGCGGTCGATGTCGGCCAGGATGAGGCTGGCGCGTTTGTAGGTGGCGAAACGGCGGGCGAAGCCGATGGTCAGGACCTCCGGGTCCAGGATCTCCTGGGCGGCGGCCAGTTCGGACGCCCCCGCGCCCTGGAGGGCCAGTTGCTTCCGCAGGCGTTCGCGGGCGAAGGCCACCAGCCGCTCGCGCCGGCGCTCGTGGGTCCGCCACAGTTCCGTGTCGGGGATTCGCTCGGCGGCGCGCCAGACGGCCATGTCCGCGGGCTTCTCCTGCCAGTCCGGGCCCAGGTACATGTCGTAAATCGACGCCATGTCGCTGCTGATCCAACTGCGGGTATGGATGCCGTTGGTGATGCTCTCGATGGGGACTTCCTCGTCGGGAAGCCCGGGCCAGACGTTGGACCAGAGCTTGCGGCTGACCTGCCCGTGGAGTTCGCTGACGCCGTTTCGGCAGGTGCTGAGCTTGAGGGCCAGCACGGTCAGGCTCATGGGCTCTTCGCGGTTGGCCGGGTCTTGCCGCCCGATGGCCAGGAAGGCCTCCCTGGACAGGCCCAGTTGCTGCCAGTAGTGGGAGAAGTATTTGTCGATCAGGTGCGGGTCGAAGGCGTCGTTGCCCGCGGGCACGGGGGTGTGCGAGGTGAACACGTTGGAGGCCGATACCGCCTCCCACGCCTCGCCGAAGGAAAGCCCCTTGTCCTGCATGAGCAGGCGGATTCGTTCGAGCCCGAGGAAGGCGGAATGGCCTTCGTTCATGTGGAAGGCCTTGGGGTTGAGCCCGGCGGCCCGAAGGAAGCGGACGCCGCCGATGCCCAGGACGATCTCCTGGCGGATCCGCATCTCCTGGTCGCCGCCGTAGAGCTGGCTGGTGATCTGGCGATCCTCGGGGGTGTTGCCCGGGACGTTAGTGTCCATCAGGTACAGGCTGACGCGACCGACGTTGACTCGCCAGGTCTGGATGTGGACCTGCCGTCCGCCCATTTCGACGGTGACCGTAAGAGGCCCGCCGTCCGGGCCTCGAATCAGCGTGACGGGCATGTTGGCGAAGTCGTTCCGGGGGAACAGCTCCAACTGCCACCCGTCGGCGTTGAGCCTCTGGCGGAAGTACCCCTGCTGATAGAGCAGCCCGACGGCCACCAGCGGAACGCCCAGGTCCGAGGCGCTCTTGAGGTGGTCGCCCGCCAGCACGCCCAGGCCGCCGGAGTAGACCGGCAGGCTCTCGGTGATGCCGAACTCGGCGCAGAAATAGGCCACGAGGGGCTGGTTGTCGGCCTGGGGCCCGTAGGTGCGGGTCCACCAGCCCGGCTGGGTGAGGTAGTCCTGGAGGTCTGTGTGCACGCGGCGGAGATGGCTCTTGAATCCTTCATCCTGGGCCATTTCCTCCAGGCGGGCCTGGTCGATCCGCCCGAGCATGGCCACCGGATTGTGGTAGGTTTCGTCCCAGCCGACGTGGGGCTCAGGGCGTCGCCGTGCCAACTCCACCAAACGTTGTACGCCACGTCGAGCAGGGCCACGAGTTCCTCCGGCAACGACGGTTCGATCGTGAATGCTCTCAAGGGTCGCATAGTACGTTCCATCATCCTTCCCGATTCCCGGCGCGGACCGGCCGGGCCGGCCGAGGGCGGGTGGCCCCACCTCTCGCCGGGTGCGTTTGTTGCATCGGCAATTCGTCTGGGAGGCTGCAACAACGTGAATTATATTGGGCGCACCTTGAGCGCCGCCCGGACGTATAATGAATTGAAAGGCTTGCTGGAACCGGCGGTACCGGCGGCCGATAGAAGTCTCAGGCAGGGCTGTTCTCCCCGCGGCGCGGGGAGGGCCTGGAAGGAAGCCGCCAATGACGTATCGACGACGAAGACCGCGGCGCGGGCATGATCCGGCGAGCCCGCCCAAGGCCCAGACACACGGGCGATTCGAGCCATCTGCACGGGGCGGCGCACGAGGCCTCGAGCGGCCCGGGGCGAGAGCAACGCCCGGCAGGCATGGAGTCATAGGATGAAGAGGCATACCGGCACAAGGACGTGGGCGGTAGCGGCGAGCGTGGCGGCCCTGTGGGCGAGTGCGGCGTGGGGGCAGGTCATGCCCGTGCAGGGCGGAGGCGCCCTGGACGCCAACCCCGGCATGGGCACGTACGGCCAGAACGCCCGACCCATCGACACCCGCATCAACAGCCAGCTCTACATCGACGGGCAAGTGACGGGCCTGGGGGGCTTCCACGCCAAGACGGGCTACCTGCCGTCCAACCAGCTCCAGATGACCGTGCCGTCGGCCGATCTGAGCGGCTTCAACGCCCGGTCCGTCGGAATCCGCCAGGCGATGGAGGGCTCGACCTACATTACCTCGCCCTACTACAACCCGAGTTCCTCCCTGCCACGGTCGCAGGACATTCTGTCGGGGGTCCTCAGGCCCGGGCAGACCGTCGCCTCCCCGGCGGGAAACCCCACGTATTACAAACGCCTGTACACCGACGCGGTGGAATCGTTCCGCCCGCTGCTGCCCGACGAGGTGAGCTCCAAGATCCCGCTCAAGGCGCCGCTGGCGCCGCAGATCGGCTCGCTGCCGGCCCTGCCCGAGACGGCGCTCGATGAACCGGACAAAGCGTCGGCCAAGGTCCGCGCCCGGCTGGCGCCGCTGTTCATCGACGTCTACTCGGGCATGCCCAGCCCGGAGGCCAGCCAGGAACTCGCCAAGCAGTTATACGAGATGCAGGCCCGCGAGATGCGCGGCGGGATGCCCCTGGACTCGAAGGTGAAACTGGCGGTCTCTGATCTGCCGCTGTCGGCCCTCGAGGCCGAAGCCGAGGCGCAGAAGAAGCGGGAGAAGGACCAGACGCTGAGCGGGCTGGCGGCCGCCGCCGCTCAGGACGTTCACGGCACGGGCGCCCCCGGCAGTAAAGTCCAGCCCGCCGCCGGCGAACGCCCCGCCAATGCCCCCAAGCGGGGCGAGGACGTATTCCTGGACATTCTGGAGTCGATGCAGAAGGTCAAGACCCAGGACAAAGCCGCCGCCGGCGAGGCCCCCGCCCCCGCGCGCGAGCCGCGGCTGACGAACGAGCAGAAGCGACAGGAAGCCCTGGGCTTGCGCCCGCCCGTCGACATCGAGGGCCGCCAGATCCACGTGCACTCCCTCGCCGGTCGTGGCACGGACCAGTACAATACCCTCAAACGCGAAGGCCAGGAGTTCCTCCTGAAGGGGCGGTTCTACGACGCCGTCAACCGCTTCCAGGACGCCCTGATCATCAATCCGGACGATCCGACCGGGCACGTGGGGCTGGCGCTGGGGACGTTCGGCGCGGGCGAGTACCGCCGCTCGGCCGTGATTTTGCGGACGGCGTTGGAGCGATTCCCGGCCCTCATGCAGATCCACTTCGACGTGCTGACCTGGCTCCACGGCGGGGGCCCGCAGGGGCTCAAGACGCTGGAGTTGGGGATGGCCGACATCAACGCGCGGCTGATGGAGAAGGACGGGACGGTGAATCCGTCGTTGGCGGCCCTGGGCGCGTGGATTCAGTGGAACGTGGGCAAGACCGTTGACGCCCAGCGGCTGGCCGGGATCCTGAAAGAGGCGGCCCCCAAGGACGCCCTCTACCAGGCCTACGCCAACCACATACTGGCCGGCACGGGCGAGACGGCGGCGCCCAAGTAAGAGGCCTTCTCAGTTCCGCCCGCGGCGGCGCCGCGTGAACCCGCGCCGCAGGGCGGCGGCCAACACGTCGTCGACCGTCCGCGCGAACACGAACCGCAGCCCGCGCCGCGCCGCCGGGGGAATGTCCACGAGGTCTTTCTCGTTCCGGTCGGGCAGGATCACGGTGGCGATGCCCGCCCGCCGGGCGGCCAGCACCTTCTCTTTCACCCCGCCGATGGGCAGCACCAGCCCGCGGAGGGTGATCTCGCCCGTCATCGCCACGTCCGCCCGAGGCGTCGTGCCCGTCAGCAGGCTCATCAGCGAGGTGTACATCGCCACGCCCGCCGACGGGCCGTCCTTGGGCGTCGCCCCGGCGGGAACGTGAAGGTGAATGTCGGTTCGGGCGAGTTTCTCCGGGTCGATGCCGAGGCTCTGGGCCCGGGCCTTGACGACGCTGAAGGCCGCCTGCGCCGATTCCTTCATCACCTCCCCGATGCTGCCCGTCAGCGTCAGTTGTCCCTTGCCCGCATACGACGTGGACTCGATGAAGATGATCTCGCCGCCGCTGGGGGTATAGGCCAGCCCCGTCGCCACGCCGGGCATGGAGGTCCGCAGGGCCAGTTCGCTTTCGTAGCGTTGGGGGCCCAGCACCTTGACGACGAACTGGGCGGTGATCTTCCGCGAGCGGGTGTGCCCCTCGGCGACCTGGGCGGCCACCGCACGGCAGACCGTGCCGATCTGACGCTCCAGCTCGCGAACGCCGGCCTCGCGAGTGTAGTCGTCGATAATCCTTCCGACGGCCGGGCGGCTCCAGAGCGCCCGCTTGGCGGTCAGCCCGTTGTCCGCCAGTTGGCGGGCCACCAGGTATCGCATGGCGATTTCCATCTTCTCGTCCCGGGTGTAGCCGGGCAGCTCGATCACTTCCATGCGGTCGGCCAAGGCCGCCGGAACCGTCTGCATGATGTTCGCCGTCGCGATGAACATCACCTTCGACAGATCAAACGGCACGTTGAGGTAGTGGTCCTGGAACGTGGCGTTCTGGGCCGGGTCCAGCACCTCCAGCAACGCCGACGTCGGGTCCCCCCGGAAGTCCGCCCCGACCTTGTCGACCTCGTCGAGCATGAACACGGGGTTGTTGCTGCCGGCCTTGCGAATATCCTGCACGATCCGCCCGGGCATGGCGCCGATGTAGGTGCGGCGGTGCCCGCGGAGTTCGGCCTCGTCCCGCATGCCGCCCAGGCTCATGCGGATGAACTTTCGCCCGACGGCGCGGGCGATGGACTGGCCCAGGGAGGTTTTGCCCACGCCCGGGGGCCCGACGAAGCAGAGGATCGGCCCGCGGCTCTGGGGCGCCAGACGCCGGACCGCTAGGTATTCCAGGATCCGCCGCTTGACCTTCTCCAGCCCGTAGTGGTCGCCGTTGAGCACGCGCCGCGCCCGAGCGATGTTCAGGTTGTCCGTCGTGCTCGCGCTCCAGGGCAGCTCGATCATCCAGTCCAGGTACGTCCGGATCACGTGGTAGTCGGGGCTGGCCGTCGGAAGCTTCTCCATCCGGTCCAGCTCCCGCAGGGCCTCCTTGCGGACGGGCTCGGCCATCCCCGCTCCGACGATCTTCTCGCGAAGCTGCTCGACCTCCACGGTCTTCTCGTCGCCCTCGCCCAGTTCCTTCCGGATGGCCTTGAGTTGCTCCTGCAGGAAGTAGTCCCGCTGGCTCTTGTCGATCTTCGCCCGCACCTGCTCGTGGATCTTCTGCGAGAGCTCGGCCATCTGGAGCATCCGCTCCAGTTCGGCCAGCACGCGGGTCAGCCGCTTGTCGACGTCCAGCTCTTCCAGGATCGCCTGCTTGACGGCGGCCTCGCTGGGCAGGAGCGAGGAGATGAAGTCCGCCAGGGGCCCCGGCTCGGTGATGCTGTCGAGCACGCTGGAGGCCTCCTCGGGAATGTTCGCCGATAGTTCCAGCACGCGGTGGGCGGTCGCCCGGGCGTTAAGCACGAGGGCGTCGGTGTGTTTGCTCTCAGCCGCCACGTCCTGCAGCGGGTGCACCGCCGCCCGGATGTACGGGTCCCACGAGAGCCAATCGTCGATGTTCACCCGCGTGAGCCCGTGGACGATGATCGTCTGGCGCCCGTCCTCGGCGGGCAGGAGTTTCAGCACGCGCACCGCCGTGCCCACCCGGTAGAGGTCCTTTCGCCCGGGGTCGTCGACTTCGCTGTCGCGCTGGCAGACGGCGACGATGATCTTCTGGTTGGGCAGGACGTCTTCCAGCAGGCGGCGGGAGCGGTCGCGTCCGACGGGCAGGGGCAGGAGCGTGCCGGGGAAGATCACGCCGTTCCGGACGGCGAGCACGGCCGCCTCGGCGGGCACGACCGCCTTGCCGCCCTCGCGGACCTTGCCTTCCGGCTCCCCGACGCCGGTCGGCACGACCTGGACGGGGGAGTCTTCCTGCTGGACCTGGGTTTTCCTTGCGGCGCCGCAGGGCTTGTCCGCCCGGGGGCCGTCCTTGGTGGGTTCGTCTGACATATTCGTCCGGGTTATCTCTTGGGGATCTGGATCCGCAGGAAGCCGCCCTTGTGCTCGGCGGTGATGGCGTCGTAGTTGACGTCGGTGGGCAGGTTGATGGTTCGCAGGAAGTCTCCGTGATCGATTTCCATCAGGTGCAGCTTGAGCGTGCCCACCCCCTCCACGTCGGGCATCTCCCGGCGCCCGGACACGGTCACCACCGACCGCTGGTGGTCGGCGAGCACCTGGATCGCCCTACCGTCCACGCCGGCCAGGTCCACCACCGCAAAATAGTGGGTGTCATTCTCGTAGAGGTTGACGGCCGGCGCCCAGGCCTCCATGGGGCGATACTTCTGGAACCCGCCGCCGGGCAGATGTTCAGCCCACCCCGACGCGCCCCCGGGAGACTTACAGTCCGCCATCAGATTCAATACATGCGTCATAGTTCGTGCCCTCGTGCCATACGCCAAATACCAAGTGAGTCCGCACTACCCCTCCTGGCAACCGTACACCCGTATTATACCTCGCTGGGCGGAGGGGGCGCGGAAAATCCCGGGCCGAGCGGCTGACTCATGTGCCCCCGGCCGAAACTGGGGATGAGTCTGCCACGGCGGGCCTTGTAGCCGGGCCGCGACTTGCGTATCATGTTCCGGCGGCCGACGGAGTTTCAGGCCGAACACTTGAGGGTAATGTCATGAGAACGGATCGTCTCGTCGGGCGGGTGGTTCTGTCGGCGTTGCTGGTGTGCCCGGCCTGGGCGGCGGGGGCGGGCGATGAGCCCCCGGGGCTCTTGCCCACCCCCAAGTCGATCGTCCGGGAAAGGGGCAACATGCCCCTGACGGCCCGTTCCCGCATCGTCGCGACGTTCGACAAACTCCTCCCGGCGGCCCGGGTCCTCTCGCACGAGATCTACGTCGTGACGGGGCTCAAACTCACCCCGGTGTACAGCGATGGCAGGGCCGGCCAGGGCGAGCCCGGGGACATCGTCCTGAAGATCAACCCCCTGCTCCGCGCCGACGATGAAATCGTGGCCGTCGAGAACCGCAAGATCGTCCGCACGCAGAGCTTCGCCCACTCGATCGTCGTGGGCGAGATGGCCGTCGTCGAGGGCTTCGACTACCGGGCCGTTTGCGAGGGAACGAGCACTCTCGTGCAGGCCCTCATCGAGAAGGACGGCAAGTTCCTCCTGCCGAAGATGACCGTCAAGGACTGGCCCGCGGCGGACTACCTGGCGATCATGGTCGACTGCGCCCGCCAGGAGATCCCCGTCTTCGTCCTCCGCAAGATGGTGGACAACGCCCGCTTCTACAAGGTGCGATACCTCCACCTGCACCTGAGCGACGACCACGCCTACACCTTCCCGCTGAGAAGATACCCGAAGATGGGCGGGCACAATCGCGCCCACTGCGAGGGCGACGCCCCGAAGATCTACGACCTCCAGCAGCTCAAGGACCTCGTCGCCTACGCCGACGCCCGCGGCGTGACCATCGTGCCCGAACTGGAAACCCCCGGCCACAGCGACGCCATCCGCCTGGACTTGCCCGACGAACTCGACCGCCCCAAGAGCATGGGCGGCGGGGCGAGGCTGGCCATGATGAACATCGCCGACGACAAGATCTACCCCGTCCTGGACGGCATCGTCGCCGAGATGTGCGGGGTGTTCCGAAGCTCGCCGTACTTTCACATCGGGTGCGACGAGGTGAACTCCGGCCCGCTGATGGGCCAGCCGTGGGTCAAGCCCTTCCTCGAGAAGAACGGCATCAAGGACGGCTTCGGCGGGCTGATGAAACGGCACGTGGGCAAGATGAAGGACATCGTCACCAAGTACGGCAAGGTGCCCATCCTCTGGTCGGGCCCGCCGCTGGACCCGGCGATGAAGGACAGCGTCATCGTGATGACCTGGACGGCCGACGGCGGATCGGCCCAGGCCTTCGCCGACGGGTTCGCCACCATCACCACGCCGTGGGACCTGGGGCCCTTCGCGCAGTGGAGCCTGTACCTGTGCAACGGCACGGCCCTGGACCGGCGGCGGAATCGGGTCATCGGCGCCAACCAGCCGATGTGGGAGATGAGCGCCCAGTGTCTCAGCGGGGCCACGGCGTTGACTCGCCAGGAGCGGTCCTGGGGCCCCGACAACGTCATCGACGAGCCCGAGTTCAAGACCCGCACGGAGGCCCTCACCGCCCGCGCCACCCGCCTGCTGGCGCCGGTGAAGATCGAGACGGTCGGCAAGGTCGACAAGGAGAACCCGTGGCTGCGGACGAGCAAGGAGTTCTCGGGGGCGCTGGGGGTAAAGCTTTCCACCGAGAACCCCTTTGGTCGGATCCACTACACGCTGGACGGATCGGAGCCGGCCGCCCGGTCGACGGCGTACACCGGGCCCTTCCAGGTCAGCAAGACCGTTCGCCTTCGAGCGGCCCTGTTCGACGGTGCCGGCGGGATGTTGGGCAACGTGGCCCTGGCCAAGTTCGTGCACACGAAGCCCGCCCCGCCTGAGAAGGGCAAGTGAAGGCCTGTAGCAGCAGTGGATTAGGCTGGAGTATTCTGATGGGGAAACCCGATGAGTTCGGTAGGAATGGTTGTTGACATATAGTACGACATCGCACTATATTGCCGCGTACTACATGACGCCCAACTGTATTGGTGTCGGAGATCCATGAATGCCGAATCAGGCAACGATCGAAGGAATCGTGAGTTTCGCCGGCCGAATGGAGGGGATCGATCTGGAAGCCCTCCGCGAGGGGCTGGAGATCGCCCGGGTTCATCGCCGGGTCGATCAGGCGATCGAGAGCGACCTGGCCGGTTGGGGCCTGACGGCCAGGCAGGTGGAGATCATGGAGTCGCTGTATCACAACGCCCGGGCGCTGACCCCGGCGGAGCTGGCTGACGAGGTCGGGCTGACCCGGTCGGCGATGACCAGCGCGCTGGACGCATTGGAGTCGTCGGGCCACACCGTTCGCCGCCCCCACCCGACGGATCGCCGGATGGTCGCTATCACCCTGACGCCCTCGGGGCGGGCCTTCATCGAGGGGCGTCTGCCCGAGCGGTATCAGCGAATCCACAGCATTGTAAGTCACCTGTCGAAAGAAGAACGCGACCTGCTGCTGCGGACGTACGCCAAAGTGCTCGCGTTTCTTACCGACGACGAGGAACCGGTTAAGTGATTGGAGTGCATCCATGAATCGCGTGAGATGGGAACGTGGCATAATGGCCGTGGTATTCACCGCTCTTTGCCTGCCGGGTTGCGAACGCCGACAGGAGGCTCCCCCGCCGCCGGTCCCGGAAGTGGCGGTGGTGACGGTCGTGCCCCGGCCGGTGGTGCTGACGACCGAGTTGCCCGGGCGGACGGCGAGTTACCTGGTCTCGGAGATCAGGCCCCAGGTCAACGGGCTGATCCAGAAGCGGCTGTTCACGGAAGGCTCGGACGTTCAGGCCGGGCAGACGCTGTATCAGATCGACCCGGCCCCCTTCCAGGCGGCGCACGACAACGCGAAAGCGAACCTGGTGGCGATGCAGAAGGCGGCCGACCGGGCACGGGCGGCGGTGGGCGCCAGTCTGGCCGGCGTGGCCCGGCAGCAGGCCACCCTCGCCCTGGCCAAGATCAACCGCCAGCGGTTCGAGGACCTGTACAAGGACAAGGCGGTGGCCGCCAGCGAGCGTGACCAGGCGGCGACGGACGTGGCCGTGGCGGAGGCCACCCTTCTGGCCGTGCAGGCCCAGGTCGACAGCGACCGGGCGGCGGTAGCGGCGGCCCAGGCGGGCATCAAGCAGGCAGAAGCGGCCCTTGAGACCACCGGAATCAACCTGGCGTACACCAAGGTCGCCGCCCCGATCGCCGGCCGCATCGGGCGGTCCAGCGTGACGGAAGGGGCGGCGGTGACGGCCTATCAGCCCCTGGCCCTGGCGACCATCCAGCAACTGGACCCGATCTACGTGGACGTTCCCCAGTCCACCGCGGAACTGGCGCGATTGAGGAGGAACGTCAAGGACGGACGCCTCCAATCCGGCGGGGCCGACCAGAAGTCGGTCAAGCTGGTCATGGAGGACGGCACGGCGTATCCGCTGGCCGGGACGCTGGGGTTCCGCGAGGTGACGGTGGACCCGACCACCGCGTCGGTCATCCTGCGGATCGTGGTGCCCAACCCGGCCGGGGTTCTCCTGCCGGGCATGTTCCTCCGCGCGATTGTCGAGGAAGGCGTCAACGACCAGGCCATCCTCATCCCGCAGCAGGCCGTCTCTCGCGACCCGAAAGGCAACCCGCTGGCCCTGATCGTGGACGACCAGGGGAAAGTCCAGCAGCGGGGGATCACGACGGACCGCGCGTTGGGTGATGAGTGGCTGGTTACCTCGGGCCTGGCCGCGGGGGACCGGGTGATCGTGGAGGGCTTGCAGAAGGTGCGGCCGGGAGCGACGGCGAAAACGGTTCCGTTTGGCGGCGGACGGAAGCAGCCGGGCGGGGCGGCCCAATCGTCGCCTCTATCGAAGTGAGAAAGGTGCGCCATGTTGTCAAAGTTCTTCCTGAAGCGTCCGGTCTTCGCCTGGGTCATCGCGATCATTCTGATGGTCGGGGGCGCCCTGGCGATCTATAACCTGCCGATATCGCAGTACCCCCCCATCGCTCCGCCGTCCATCGCCATCCAGGCGTTCTATCCGGGGGCGTCGGCCGCGACGGTCGAGAACAGCGTCACCCAGATCATCGAGCAGAAGATGACCGGATTCGACAAGATGCTGTACCTGTCGGCGACGAGCGATTCGTCCGGTTCCTCGCGCGTCGAGCTGACGTTCGCCCCGGGGACCGACCCGGATCTGGCGTGGGCACAGGTGCAGAACAAGCTCCAGTTGGCGATGGCCAGCCTGCCGGCGGTGGTGCAGCAACAGGGCGTCCAGGTCAGCAAGAGCACGCGGAACTACCTGTTGATCGTGGGGCTGGTCTCGGAAGATGGGAGCATGGACGGGCACGACCTGCAGGACTACGCGGTGTCCAACGTGGACAAGGTTCTTTCGCGGGTGCGCGGGGTGGGCGAAACGATGGTTTTCGGCAGCCAGTATGCCATGCGCGTCTGGCTGAATCCCGACAGGCTGACCGAGTACCAGATGACGATTCAGGACGTGGTCGCCGGGCTGCGGGCCTACAACGTGCAGGTGTCGGCGGGGCAGTTCGGCGGCGCCCCGGCGGCCAAAGGCCAACGCCTCAATGCCGCCATCATCGTCCAGAGCCTTCTCAAGACGCCCGAGGAGTTCGCCACTATTCCGCTCCGGACGAATCCGGACGGGTCGATCGTGCGGGTGAAGGACATAGGGCGGACGGAATTGGGAACCGAAGCGTACGACATGAAGGCGTATCACAACGGCAGGCCGACCGCCGCCCTGGCCATCCGCCAGGCCGCCGGCGCCAACGCCTTGGATACCGCCAAGGCCGTCCGGGCCAAGATGGAAGAGCTCAAGCCCTTCTTTCCGCCCGGCTTGAAGGTCGTGTACCCCTACGACACGACGCCGTTCGTCACGGTGGCCATCGAAGAAGTCGTCAAGACCCTGTTGGAGGCGATCGGCCTGGTGTTCCTGGTGATGTACCTGTTCATGGGCAACATGCGAGCGACGCTGATCCCGACCATCGCCGTGCCTGTGGTGCTCCTGGGAACGTTCGCGGCGCTGGGGCTGTTCGGGTTCTCCATCAACATGCTGACGATGTTCGCGATGGTGCTGGCCATCGGACTTCTGGTGGACGACGCGATCGTGGTCGTCGAGAACGTGGAACGAATCATGAGCGAGGAAGGGCTTTCGCCGCGGGAGGCCACCGCCAAGAGCATGGGGCAGATCACGGGCGCGCTGATCGGCATCGGACTGGTGCTGTCGGCGGTGTTCGGCCCGATGGCGTTCTTCCCGGGTTCCACGGGGGTCATCTACCGCCAGTTCTCGGTGACGATCATGGCCTCCATGCTCCTGTCCGTGGTGGTGGCCCTCGTCCTGACGCCGGTGCTGTGCGCGTCCCTGCTCAAGCCGGTGCCCAAGGGGCACGAGCCGGCCGAGGGCGGCGTCTGGTTCCTCAAGCCCTTCTTCCGGTGGTTTGACCGCCTGTTCTTTCGGACCCGCCAGCACTATCTCAAACTGGTGGACCGCTCCCTCTCTCGCAGGTTCCGCTACGTGGCGGTGTTCCTCCTGATCGCGGCGGGGATGGCGTATTTCTTCCAGAAGATGCCGACCGCCTATCTGCCCGACGAGGACCAGGGGATCCTGATGGTCCAGGCCCTGCTGCCGGCCAACTCGACCCTGGAACAGACCGAGAAGGTCATGATGGGAGTCAAGGAACACTTCCTGGAGCACGAAAAAGACGCCGTCGAGTCGGTCATGATGGTGTCCGGGATGAACTTCGCGGGCCGAGGGCAGAACGCCGGCATGGCCTTCGTCAAGCTCAAGGACTGGAACCTTCGCGACCGGGCGGACCTGAAGGTGACGGCCGTCGCGGGGCGGGCGATGGGCGCCTTCTCCCAGATCCGCAACGCCATGGTCTTTGCCTTCGCCCCGCCGGCCGTCATTGAGCTGGGAACGGCCAAGGGGTTCGACTTCCAGTTGCTCGACCGCGGCGGGCTGGGACACGCCCAGTTGATGACCGCCCGCAACCAACTGCTGGGCATGGCGGCGCAAGACCGGGCCCTGGCGAAGGTCAGGCCCAACGGGCTGGAGGACGTGCCCGAGTACCGCGTGGACGTGGACTGGGACAAGGCCGGGGCGTTGGGCGTTCCGATCACGTCGATCCACGACACGATCTCGGCGGCGTTCGGCAGCGGGTATGCCAACGACTTCATTCAAGGCGGGCGGGTGAAGCGGGTATACGTCCAGGCCGACGCCCCCTTCCGCATGTTGCCCAAAGACCTCGAGAGACTCTACGTCCGCAACACCATGGGCAAGATGGTGCCCTTCACGTCCTTCGCGTCGGGGCACTGGACGAGCGGCTCGCCGAAGCTGGAGCGGTTCAACGGGTTTCCGTCCCTGAATATCCAGGGCGAGGCCGCCCCCGGGCGGA
Source organism: Planctomycetota bacterium (assembly GCA_026693065.1). GTDB lineage: Bacteria > Planctomycetota > Phycisphaerae > SM23-33 > SM23-33 > JAPLNA01. Next base: position 2,340 of record JAPLNA010000371.1, on the reverse strand, counting down.
GTTCCGGCGAGGCGATGCGGGCCATGGAAGGGTTCGTCACGAAACTGCCCCGCGGGATCGGCTCGGACTGGACGGGGCTTTCCTATCAGGAGCAGCAGGCCGGTTCGCAGACGGGGCTGCTCTACGCGTTCTCGATTCTGGTGATCTTCTTGTGCCTGGCGGCCCTGTACGAGAGCTGGCCCATTCCGATCTCGATCCTGCTGGCCCTGCCGCTGGGGGCCATCGGCGGCGTGGTCGCCTCGACGCTCCGCGGGATGCCCAACGACGTGTATTTCCAGATCGGGCTGCTGACGACCCTGGGCCTGACGACCAAGAACGCCATTCTGATCGTCCAGTTCGCCAAGGCGAGAGTGGAGGAAGGCATCGGGGTGATCGAAGCGACCCTGGAGGCCTCCAAGCTCAGGCTGCGCCCGATTCTCATGACCTCGCTGGCGTTCGGGTTCGGCGTCCTGCCGCTGGCGCTGGCCAGCGGGGCCGGCGCCGGCGCCCAGAAGGCCATCGGCACCGCCGTGCTGGGCGGCGTGGTAACCTCGACCTTCCTGGTGACTCTGTTTGCTCCGCTCTTCTACGTGTTGATCTACAAGCTGTTCGCGCGGCGGCAGCCGGTTCCGGCGGCCGGTGCGGCTCATGCCGAGGGTACGACCGATGAATAGGTTTCTGCTGATCGCCGCCGGTGCGATCCTCTGGGGCGGCTGCAACCTGACCCCGGACTACGTCAGGCCCAGGCCCTCGGTTCCGGCGGCCCTGCCCAGCGGGCCGGCCTACTCCTCCACCCAGCCCAAGGCCGGCGCCCTGTCGGCCGCCAAAATGCCCTGGCAGCAGTTCGTCGTTGACGAGCGGCTCAAGAAGATCATCGCCATGGCCCTGGAGAACAACCACGACCTGCGGATCGCCGCCTTGAACGTCGAACGCGCCCGCGCGCTGTACGGCGTCCAGCGGGCGGACCTGTTCCCGTCGATCAACGCCACCGGCGCCATGAACAAACAACGCGTGCCCGCCGACCTCTCCGGCGCCGGCAAGGCCATCACCACCGAGCAGTACGGGGCCAATCTGGGCGTGGCGGCCTGGGAGATCGACTTCTTCGGACGCATCCGCAGCCTCACCGAGGCGGCGCTCCAGGAATTCCTCGCCACCCAGCAGGCCCGTCGCAGCGTGGAGATTTCGCTGGTTTCGGGGGTGGCCACGGCCTATCTGACCCTGGCCGCCGACCGCGAAAGCCTCCGCCTGGCCCAGACCACGCTGGGCGCCCAGCAGGAGTCCTACGACCTCGTCAAGCATCGGTACGAGCGCGGGGTGTCGCCGGAGCTGGACGTCCATCGCGCCCGGACGCAGGTGGACGCGGCCCAGCGGGCCCTCTCGCAATTCACCCAACAGGTCGCGCAGGACCAGAACGCCCTGGACCTCCTGGCCGGGGCGCCCGTGCCCGCCGACCTCCTGCCCGCCGACCTCGCCCAGGTGCGCCCGCCCAGGGAAATCTCCCCCGGCGTCTCCTCGGCGGTGCTCCTGCAGCGCCCTGACATTCTGGAGGCGGAGATCCGCCCCAAGGCCGCCAACGCCAATATCGGCGCCGCCCGGGCGGCGTTCTTTCCGCGGATTTCCCTGACGGCCTCCGCCGGCACCGCCAGCGCCGACCTGTCGGGGCTCTTCAAGTCCGGCTCGGGCGTCTGGACCTTCGCTCCGCAGATCGTCGTGCCCGTGTTCGATCCCCGGACCTGGTCGGCGGCCAAGGTCAGCGAGACCGACCAGAAGATCGCCGTCGACCAGTACAAACGCGCCATCCAGGTGAGTTTCCGCGAGGTCGCCGACGCCCTGGCCGTCCGCGGCACGGTCGGCCAGCAGGTCGCTTCCCAGGAATCCCTCGTCCAGGCCGTCTCGGAAACCTACCGACTCTCCTCCCTTCGCTACACCAAGGGAGTCGACAGTTACCTGAGCGTTCTGGACGCCCAGCGGTCGCTCTATGCGGCCCAGCAGGATCTCGTCTCTCTGCGTCTGGCCAAACTCGCCAATCGGGTTAGAATGTATGCGGTGTTGGGCGGGGGTTGAGGCCCCGCCCACGGACCATGCCCGTGGCGAAAGGAGTTGTTATGAAGCGTTCACGAATCGTCGTCGGCGTGCTGGCGATGGCGGGCGGCCTGTTCTGGGCGGCCGGCTGCGCCCCGGCCAAACGCACGATCCCCGCCGTGCCCGAGGAATTGGCCGACGCCGCCCAGGTGCCTCACATAAGCGACGTTCGCGGCTGGGGAGACGGGTACAGCCCCGCGATGGAGCGCAGCCTGGTGGGCGCGTGGAGGCAGGAAAGTCCCCTGTTTCATTTTTGAAGCGCCGGCGACAAAAGGCATG
>JAPLNA010000370.1:7820-11685 GCA_026693065.1 Planctomycetota bacterium | reverse complement strand
CGTGTGACCTCCGCTCCGGCGGCGGGAAGGATGGATCGAGAGCGGCATGGTTAAGGAAGACAAGCGAAATGAGCCGGCGGTCGAGCGGCCCCGGGCGACTCACGAGCTGCCCGGGCGGTTCGTGGGCTACTGTCTGAGCCTCGTGCTCACGGGCGTGGTGGCGTTGGCGTGGCTGAGCCTGCTGACGTACGACACGACGGACTGGCCCGCCCCGACGATCCGCCCGGCCGTCGCGGCGCACAACGCCGCGGGGACGTATGGGGCGTGGTTGGCGTATACCTTATTCTACTGGTGCGGCGCGGGGGCGTTCATGGTGCTTCTGGCGGCCTCCGCGGTCGCCTTCGTTCTGCTGTGCGGCGGGCGGGTCCGCCACATAGCCTGGCGGATCGTGGGGGTGATCCTGCTGGCGGCGGCGACGAGCGCGGCCGTTCACTTGAAGTATCCCGCCGTCTTCGATCCCGGGCTGATCCCCGCCAACGGGCCGGGCGTGCTCGGCACGTTCCTGGGCACGGTGTTGACGGAGCGGATGGGGTCGGCCGGTTCGTGGCTGGTGGTGCTGGTGGCCTTCGCCATCGGGATGATGTTCTCGGCGGACGATCTGATCCTTCGGTTGCCTCACTTCGGTCGGCAGGTCTGGCAGCAGCGAGAGGCGTTGCCGGCGGCGGTTCGGGCGTTGACGGACCGGATCCCGCGAGGCCAGCCGGCGGCGCCGGCGGAGTTGACGAGCCGGCCTCGGGTGACGGTGGCGGCCCCGGGGGCGGGGGGGAAGGTTCCGCCGCCCCGCGTGGAGGCCCCCGGCGAGGCCGACGCGGCCCGTCGGTCGCCCATGCCCAAGATCCGCCGCCCCGCGCCGGAAGACACCGTGCCGCCCGCGCCCACCAAGGACGTGCCCAGGGCCGAAAAGACTTCTCCTGAAAAGGCGGAGAAGGCCAAGCCCACGAAGGCCGACGCCGACGGGTACGAGAAGCCCTCGGCCGATCTGCTGGCGGACCCCTCCGGCGGGTATCTGGAGAGCCAGGAAGCCCTCGCCGCCCGGAAGCGAGAGGTGCTCCAGCAGACGGTGGACGACTTCGGCGTGCAGGCGCAGGTCGTGGGGTACATGACCGGGCCGGTCATTACGCTGTTCGAGCTGTCGCTGTCGCCGGGGGTGAAGGTGGCCCAGGTGGCCTCGCTGGGCAAGGACATCGCACGGGCGCTGGCCGTGCCGGCGGTGCGCATCGTCAGCCCGCTGCCGGGCAGGGACACCATCGGCATCGAGGTGCCTAACCTGGAAAAGGAGATCGTCCGGATCAAGGAGCTGATGGCCCTGGACCCGGAGGCCGAAACGAAGATGCAGTTGCCGCTGTACCTGGGCAAGGACGCCAGCGGGGCGGCGATCGTGACGGACCTGGCGACGATGCCGCACATGCTGATCGCGGGCACGACGGGTTCGGGCAAGAGCGTGTGCATCAACGCGATCATCATGTCGCTGCTGATGACGCGCACGCCCGAGCAGGTGGGGTTCATCCTGGCCGACCCGAAGATGGTGGAAATGGCCGCCTACGAGCACATCCCGCACCTGCTGTGCCCGATCGTGACGGACATGCGCCGGGCCGAGGATATTCTCGAGTGGGCGGCGACCAAGATGGACGAGCGCTACGAAGTGCTCAAGGAAGCCGGTGTTCGCAATATCGCCGGGTATAACCGCCTCGACGCCAAGACGATCTACGAGCTCTTCGGGGCTGAGAGCGACGAAGACCGCGCCCGCATCGCCACGCGCATGCCGCACTACGTGATTATCATCGACGAACTGGCCGACCTGATGATGACCAGCGGCAAGGACGTGGAGGGGTACATCATCCGCATCGCGCAAAAGGCGCGGGCGGTGGGCATCCACCTGGTGCTGGCGACGCAGAGGCCCTCGGTCAACGTGGTGACGGGTCTGATCAAGAGCAACATGCCCTGCCGGGTGAGCTTCCGTGTGGCCAGCCGGCAGGAGAGCCGCATCGTGCTCGACCAGAACGGCGCCGACGTGCTCCTGGGCCAGGGCGACATGCTGTTCCTGCCGCCCGGGGTCAGCACACTGATCCGTGCGCAGGGCACGTACGTGAGCGACTCGGAGATCCTCTCCGTCGTCTCGCAGTTGCGCAAGACCTCGGGCGAACCCAAGTACAACAACGAACTGGTGCGAGTCAGCTCGCAGAGCGTTTCGGAAGACTCCGGCGAGCGGGACGACCTGTTCGACGAGGGGGTGGAGATCGTCCTCCAGAGCCAGCGGGGCAGTGTCTCGCTGCTCCAGCGGCGGCTGCAGGTGGGCTACACCCGGGCGGCGAGGCTGATCGACCAGATGGCCGACGCGGGCATCCTGGGCGACTACAAGGGCTCGCAGGCCCGCGAGTGCAACATGACGCTGGAACAGTGGCACCAGTTGAAGGAATCCATTGACGCGGACCTGTCGGGGGCCTCGGCCACCGACGGAGAGCCGACCAGTTCCTGACGCCGAAGGCGGCAGGAAATCCGAAACTCGAAACAAATCCAAAACGGACAAATCCAAAATCCGAAAGGGGAGGGTTCCCTCCCGGTTTCATGTTTGGGTCATTTGGGTTTTTTCGTTTTGGAATTGTTTAGAGTTTCGAATTTCGGATTTCGGATTTGTCGTCCAAGTGCCGACTGAAATAGCATGGCCGCCAGCCCAGAAGACAGCCTGTCGTTCCCTGTCAGCGCCACCGGCTCGATCCGCGTGGCGTGGGTGACGGGCCATGGGGCGCTGCTCCGTCACGGGCGGACGTTCCAGATGATGGCCATCGGGCTCATCGACGAGATGACCGAGGTGCTGGTGCTCTGCCCGCCGGAGGTGGACGCGGGGGCCCTGCCGGCCCCGGTGATCCAGGTGGTGCGGTATCGTTACAATCCGTGGCTGCCCTGGCGCCGCCGGCGAGGGTTGGTGCAGGAGTTGGCGCGGCGTGACATCGGGCTGCTGCACTGCGTGGAAGGGGAAGCCCTGTCGGTCACGCGGCATCTGGCGGGGGCGGCGGGGCTGCCCTTGGTGGTTAGTTGCTATTCGCTTCAGGAGGCCTTGGCCCTGGGGCCCGACCCGCGTCAGCATGGCATGCTGGCCGCGTCGGAGCCCATCGCGCGGGCCCTGACGGGCCGCTACAGGACCGAGAGCGTCTTCCTGGTTCGCCCGGGGGTGTTCCTCACGGGGGCGGGGCGTTCGCCCCGTCCGGAAGGCCGCCGGGTGGCGATCATGGCCGGGGGCGGGCGATTCGACGACGCGAGGGCCTTCGAGGGCCTGTTGAAAGCCTTTCACCTGGTCCGACAGCGGCGGGGGGATTGCCTGTTCTTCCTCATGGGGTCCGGGCCCGCCGAACACGCCATCCGTCGGCGTGCGGCCGCCCTGGAGTTGCTGGGTGATCTGACGTTCATCGACTACGCCGGCCCGGCCCAGTTGCCCGCGGTGTTCAAGGCGGCGGACATGTACGTCTCGCTGCGGGCCGGTGGGGAGGTGGACCTGGCCTCGCTTCAGGCGATGGCCGCCGGCGTGCCCGTGGTCGCCGCCGGCGAGGGCGGGTCAGACTTTCTGGTCGATGGGCAGACCGCGAGGTTCTTCCGGGGCGACGACGGGGAGGACCTGGCCGGGAAGATCGTCGGCTTGCTGGATGCCCCGGAGGCCGCCGCGACGCTGGTTCGAGGGGCCGCCGCCCTGCTGGAAAAGCAGCACAGCCCCGCGGCCATGATCGGGCAACTCGTGCGGATCTACCGCCACGTCCTGGGCGACGTGGCCAGGGGAAAACTCTCCGGCGGGGACACAAAATGAAAACGAAATCATCTTCTCGATTTCGTTTTCATTTTCACTTCGTAGGAGACGGGGCGACCGGGATCAGTT
>JAPLNA010000370.1:0-7750 GCA_026693065.1 Planctomycetota bacterium | reverse complement strand
CCCGCCGGGGGGTTTTCCCCGGCGAGGCAGGGCGTTCCGACGCCGGTTCGATATAGGTTGCATCCACCCAAATAAAAGGGCCCCCGCCCGCGAGGCGGAGGCCCGTGTTGGCATAGGGGGGTTGAGGGTTACTTGTACTCGTCGGTGTTGAGGGACGAGCCGGGGCCGTCTTCGGGCTTGATGAGCTTGTACCCCGCCGGCGGCTCGGTGCTGGGGGGGCGGGCTTCCGGGGCGGGCTTGTCATCGCCCGGCGGGGTGGGGTTGACCGGGTAGACCGGGACGACCGGATCGGTCGGCTCGGGCTGGACGGGGCGGACATTCTCGGGCTTGACGGGCTCGCTGACGCCCGGATCGACGACGATGCCGCCGGGAACCACGCGCCCGGTGTCAATGGGCCTGATGTCGACCCCGGTGGGGCCGTTGTCGCGGGGCTCGGGGCGGAGGCCCGGGGTGACGGGATTGGTCAGGCCCGGAACGGACCCGGCGCCCAGGTCGACGACCTCGCGGGCGTCGATGACGCTCTCGGCCGAGCCGGTCTGCGAGCGGGGCGTGCCGACGATCCCGACGTTCTTGCCGATGTACCGGGAGAAGTCGATCGTGCCGGTGGCGTCCTGGACGTAGGCGAGGATGCGGGTGGAGTCGGAGGGGTCATAGATGGCGAAGCGGCGATAGGCGGCGTCCGCGCCGCCGTAGACCTCGCTGGCCGCCAGCGTGCCGCAGACGGCGTAGGCGGTCTTGGCGACGGTCCGCCACTGGGGGACGGGCTCGGCCTGGATGGCGTTGATGGTGCGGAAGCGGGCCTCCATTTCGGTGATGGCCTGTTTCCGCTTGCTGGCGGCGGTGATGGCGCGGAAGCCCGCGTCGATCCGGTCGCCCATGATCGCCCCGTGCTCGGTCTTCAGGCCCGAGTACCGCTGCAGCAGCCCGTCGAGGTCCTGCTGGCCGGACGGCTTGGCCAGTTCGCTCTTGAGGGCGGCCTCGGCCTGGGCGACTGCGGCGATGGCGGCGTCTTTCTTGGGGTCGACGGGAGGGGGCGGGGGGGTCGCGGCGTCGACGGGGGGCTTGGTGTGGTCTGTGGCGCCGGTGAGATCGGCGGGCCCTTCGGTCCTGGCGGCTTCCGTCGTCGGCGAGCCGGCCTTCTGGATGCTCCGGGCGGGAATCCACATGTAGATGCCTTCGGGCGGGGCGATCTTGAAGAACGGGCGCCCTTCGTCGACGTACTCGCCGAGGATCTGCACGCGGCTGCCCTTGGGCAGACGCATCTGGTAGGGCCACGGGGCCGGCATGATCGTGCTGCCGGCGAAGACCGGCTGGGCCTTCTCTTCCGTGACGGTGCCCATCGCCCCGTCGGCGTCCTTCGTGACGGCGTAGCGGGGGATGATGCTGAAGCACCCTTGCGGGGGCTTGATCTTGAGCCAGCCTTCGCTTCGCCCGTAGACGGTGACCGTCGCTCCGCTGGACAGTTGTATCGCCTCATTGGCGCCCGCCGCCCTGTTGGTCGTGCGGACGATCACCCGGGTGTCGGTAACGGTACCGGTGTAAGGAAACTCGTTGTCGAGCCCCTGGGCCGCCACCGGAAGGGCCGCCGCCAGGATTGTCAGTGCCAGGGCTGTCTTGTTCATGGTGCGCTCCTTATGAGCCAAAAGAAGCAGTCGATACCTGTTTCTCCGGACGGACAACCATACAAACATACCCCTTCCCTGGGAGCAAGTCAATACCCTGCATGGTATTCGGTTCAGGATACCGCCGGCCGGACGCCCCGTCAAGGGCCAATCGCGGATTCCCACGCCCCCCCCGCGCCCGGACGCGGGGGCGTTACCGGGTTGGCGGGGGTCCGGATTTTCCCTTACTTTCCTGTTTACCGGCCGGCGCGGCTGGGTAGAATCAGACCCGGCGTGGAGTCTGTGACTGCACGCCGGAACATCTCGGGCCGTTCTTGTGCGCGTGTTGTTTCGTCAAGGTTCTCAGCAGGAGCCCCAACGAGGGTCATGTGTCCGGATGGTGAGCCAATCCGGCCTCTACCGCTAAAGGAGCGAAAGATGAAACGAATCGGCGCGATCGGAGTATCTCTGGTTCTGGCCTTGGCGGCTTCCGCCCAGGCCTACACGGACATGCTGGGCGTCAACCTTACCTCGGGCGGCGACGACATCGCCCCGGGCACGTCGGCCGGGTATGTCGCTCAGATCAATTGGAACAACGCCCAGGGCGGCAGCACGCTGACCTCGTCGTTGACCAACAACGGCGTGAGCGTTCCCGGGTTGACCTGCGCCATCGGGTGGAGCTGGCATGACGCCTCCGGCCAGAACGACCCGTTCTGGGACAGCTATACCGGCGCCGGCAGCAACGACCTCACGAAGTCGGGCTGGAACACCGACCTGTACGGGGGCGCCGGGGACGGGTGGATGACCGTCAGCGGCATTCCGTTCAGTTCCTACGACGTGGCGGTTCTGGAAGGCGGCTTCGGGTCTCTGGGCGATGCGCCCAGTTGGCACCTGTACCCCAACCAGACCGGCTCGACCTTCACGGACGCCCACGGCAACGGCGGCGGGGCGATCTACGCGATGCAGATCCTGAGCATCGGCGAGGGAGGCCCGGTCGCCCAGTTGACCACCACCCACGCCAACCTCGGCACGATCGACCTGGGCTCGAGCATTGACCTCAGCACGTCCGCCACCGACACCAGCCTGACGCTGGGAAACATCGGCGCCAGCGGGTGCCCGGACATCGCGGTAGCCGCCCCGGGCATCGCCGGCGGCGACGCGGGCCTGTTCCACATCACCCCGGCCGGCATCGTGTCCCTGGGCTCGCTGGCCAGCCAGAACTACAGCATCCTCTTCGACGGCTCGGCCACCCCGGGCACCTACACCACCACCCTGACGATCGGCACCAACGCCCCCGAAGGCGGCCTGACCTACACCCTGTCGGCCACGGTTGTCGGACCGACCTGGCCGGGCTTCCTGGACGGCGACTTCAACAAGGACGGCGAGGTCGGCCCGGAAGACTTCGGCATCCTGAAGGACAACTTCGGCCTCGACAGCCTGCCCTTCGGCAACCACGAGAGCTGGACGCTGGGCGACGCCAACGACGACGGCGAGATCGGCCCGGAAGACTTCGGCATGCTGAAGGACAACTTCGGCCTCGACGGCGGGCCCACCGGCACGTACCCCCTGACCAACGTGCCCGAGCCGGCGACGTTGGCCCTGCTGGCCCTGGCGGGCCTGGCTATCCGCCGAAAGCAGCGGTAGCCGCCGCCCGATTGGGCTGACTCGATGTAATACCCGGGCGGCCTCCGCGGATCGCGGGGGCCGCCTGGTTTATTTTCAGATTGCGGCCGGTCCGAGGGCGGGGGCGTCAGGGGAGTTTGAGGAGTTGGAGGGCCAGGAAGACGGGGAATTCGCCGCGGGCGCGGTTTTCGGCCCGGCTGCGCCCGCCGGGTTCGCTGCGGTGGTGGGAGAGGAGTTCTTCTCCGCCGGTGACGGCCAGGCCCGCCGAGGCCAGCAGACGCAGGTACGTCCCCAGCGGGCGGTGGAAGAACATCGTGTGCTCGCCCGGGCGGGCGCCCGGGTGGGTGGCGATGGGAATGGCGATCTCGCTGGCGTAGCGGTCCATCCGGCGGTACTGGGTTTTGAGCTGGTCGTCCCAGCCCCAGTGGGATTGCCGGGGGACGCGGAAGCAGGGGTGCATCAGGACGAGGACGGCCCGCCCGGCGGGTTTCAGGGCCGCCGCCAGATTGCGGAAGAGCGATCCCGCGTCGTCCACGTCGTGAACGGCCATCAGGCAGGCCGCGGCGTCGAACGACCCGTCGGCCAGGGGGCCCAGGGCGCGGGCGTCGGCCTGGACGTACCGCAGGGCCTCGCCGCCGCCGCGGTCTCGGGCGGCCTGGATCAGAGCCCCGCTCAGGTCCACGCCTACCACCTCTGCCGCCCCCGCCTGCGCCAACGCGCGGGCCAGTACGCCCTGTCCGCAGCAGAGGTCCAACACCTTCTGCCCCGCATGGACGTTCAGCAGCCGCAGGGCCGCCGGAATCAGCAGGTGCCGATGGTAGTCCGCCCCGCCGTCGCCGGTGAGCTTGTCGTACCAGGCCGCCACGTGCTCCCAACTCGTGCCCTTAGCGCGCGCGGCCGCGCCGCCGGGCTCGCCCGGCCTGCCTCGCCGCGGCAGCGGTCGCCCGCGTTGGGGGCCTCGAGGGAATTTCCTGTCGCCTTCGCCGTGCATGCCCGCGAGCATACCATGCCCGGTTCCTCCTGGCTACCGGCTACCGGCTCCTTTGGCTGCGGCCGAGAACCGAGCCAACGCCGGATAATTCGCGGACGAATCTCTTTTCCCTCTGGTTCTTGACCGCGAGCGCCCGGCCTGTAGAATAGGCAAAGCTATTTGCCGCCCCCGGTTTCCGTGCGGGCCGAAGGCAGGGAGTACTTGATGAGTCTGTTGGTTACGGGAAGTATCGGCATCGACACGGTGGAGTCGCCCTCGGGCAAGGTCGCCGACGTTCTGGGCGGTTCGAGCGTCTATTTCTCCCAAGCGGCCAGCTTTTTCAGTCCGGTGCGGTTCGTGGGTGTCGTCGGCGAGGACTGCCCCGGCGAGTTCCTCAAGCCACTGCGGGACAACCCCCGCATCGACATGTCCGGGCTGGAGGTCCGCCCCGGCAGCAAGACCTTCCGCTGGCACGGGCGGTATCACGACGACGTCAACCATCGCGACACGGTGTCGGTGGCGTTGAACGTGCTGGGCGAGACGGGCCCGGCCATTCCCAAGGCCTTCCGCGACAGCCGGTACGTCTTCCTGGCCAATACCCACCCGGGCTTGCAGTTGGAACTCCTGGGGCAGCTCGAATCGCCTCGCCTTGTCGTCGCCGACACGATGGACCTGTGGATCACCGCCGAGCGAGACGTGCTGGTGACCCTCCTGAGCCGGATCGACGGAGTGGTGCTGAACGATTCGGAGGCGGCCCTGCTGACGGGGCGGAGCAACATCGTGGCCGCCGGGGGAGAGATCGCCCAGCGGGTGCGGCGGTTCGTCGTCATCAAGAAGGGCGAACACGGATGCCTGCTGTTCGCCCAGGGCAAGGTCTATCCCATGCCCGCGTTTCCCTCCGTCGCCGTGGTGGACCCCACCGGCGCGGGCGACTGTTTCGCCGGGGCGATGATGGGCGTCCTGGCGGCGGAAGATTCCTGCGAGATTCCGGCCTTGCGAAAGGCCCTGGCGTACGGCACCGTGACGGCCAGTTTCGTGATCGAGGACTTCTCCCTGGGCAAACTGCTGGCCGTCGACCGCGCCGGGATCGACGCCCGGGCGCGCCAGTTCAGTGAACTCGTGAGGTTTGAGGTATGAGCGATCGGACATTCATAGCCGTCGAAGTCAACGACGGCGTCCGCGGATGTCTGAACAGCCGCTGCGAGAAACTCCACCGGCACCCCGGGGCGATTACCTGGGTGCAGCCGCGGGCGTTTCACGTCACGTTGAACTTCCTGGACGCGATCGCCCCGGCCCGGATGGCGGAGGTGCAGGCGGTCGTCGCCGAGGCCGCCGCGAAGGCCAGGCCTTTTGACTTCCAGGTGACCGGCCTGGTGGCCATGCCTCCCAAGGGCAGGCCTCGGGTCATCTGGGCGAACGTGATCGATCCCTCGGGCGAGTTGGCGGCCTTGCAGGAACGGCTCTGCGTTGGGCTGGAGGGCATCGGAATCCCGCGCGAGGACCGGCTCTTCATTCCGCACGTCACGGTGGCGCGGATCCGGTTCACGCCCGCCACCAGGGCCGTCCGAGGGGACGTCGGGTCGCTGGAGAAGGAAGACTTCGGCGGCGTGCACGCCGACCAGGTGATCGTCTTCACCAGCGATTTGCAGGCCGACGGGCCGGTGTATACCCCGGTGGCGAAGGTGGCGCTGGGCTCGAAGGGCGGCTGAAATAATTCCATCTTTTCCCGTTGCGGCACCCGAACGGATACCATACAATCCACTCGCGTCAGATCGTGCAACACGCCTCCGGCGGGGGGCGGGCGTCAACGCTAAAGGAGCGATGAACATGGCAAAGGCGGCGAAAACGGAAACCAAAGCCAAGGACGAGGCCCCCCTGGACCCGGCGGCCCGGAAGCGTCACGATGCCCTCGACGCGGCCCTCAAGCAGATCGAGAAGAACCACGGCGTCGGCAGCATCATGCGGATGTCCGAGTCGGCCATTCACGCCGTCGAGGGCATTCCCACCGGATCGCTGGGGCTGGACCTGGCCCTGGGGGGCAAGGGTATGCCCTACGGACGCATCTGCGAGTTGTTCGGGCCCGAGGGGTCGGGCAAGACCACGCTGGCCCTGCACGTCATCGCCAGCGCGCAGAAGAAGGGGGGGGTGGCGGCCTTCATCGACGCCGAACACGCCATGGACCCCACCTGGTGCCGTAAACTCGGCGTCAACCTCGAGGAACTCCTGGTCAGCCAGCCGGCCACCGGAGAGGAAGCCCTCGAGATCTGCGAGACCCTCGTCCGCTCCAGCGCCGTCGACGTGGTCGTGATCGACTCGGTGGCGGCCCTGATCCCCAAGGCCGAGATCGAGGGCGAGATGGGCGACTCGCACATGGGCCTGCAGGCCCGACTGATGAGCCAGGCGATGCGGAAGCTCGTCGGCGTGATTTCCAAGAGCCACACCTGCGTGATCTTCATCAATTCATCAATCAGATCCGCATGAAGATCGGCGTGATGTTCGGCAACCCCGAGACGACGCCGGGGGGCAACGCCCTGAAGTTCTACTCGAGCGTCCGGATCGACGTCCGCCGGGTCAGCACGATCTCCGAGGGCGAGGTCGCCATCGGCAACCGCGTTCGGGCGAAGGTCGTCAAGAACAAGGTCGCCCCGCCTTTCAAGAAGGCCGAGTTCGACATCATGTTCGACTCGGGCATCAGCTACGAGGGCGACCTGATCGACCTGGGCGTCGAGCACGAGGTCGTCGCCAAGCAGGGCGCCTGGCTGAGCCTGGGCGCCACCCGCCTGGGGCAGGGGCGTGAGAACGCCAAGGTCTTCCTGAAAGAGAACCCCGACGTGGCCCAGCAGGTCCGCGAATTGATCGCGGCCAAGCTGCTGGGCGGCGTGGCCGTACCGGCCCCCGCGGCCTCGGCCCCGGACGCCGAACCGGCCGAATAGCCCCGTCCGCACCAACCATTCCGCCCCGTGCCCAGCCACCGCCGGACGCGGGGCGTAGCCCAGTCCGATCCTGCGGCCCATTCCCGCGCCGCCGTTCTGCGCCTGGAGTCGTCTCGAGGGGCAACATTGTTTTGAGCTGCGATTTACTCGGATGGAGTTCTCGGGAGGGACACCGGGTTTGAAGCAGGGCGCGATGCCGCCATAAGCTCCTTTAGGCACAACTTGGCCTCGGTGCCGGAAACATCGATACCCTTGGCCGCCTCTATTGCCCCACGATACCATTTGATCGCTTCGACCGGATCCCGTTTGAGGCCAAAGCTCCCTGCTTCATACAACTTTCCGAGGGCGCACATTCCGGTTGGGTTGCCGGCCTCGGCGGCCTTGCGGTACCATTTCACGGCCTCGGCAGGATCTTTCGGCACGCTCAGGCCTTGCTCGTACATACTCGCCATGGAGACCATTCCTTCAGAGTCTCCTGCTTCTATCGCTTCTATGAACAGACGTTGCCTGTCAAGCCAGATCTACGATTTTCCTGTCAGCCGTCCATAGGGGCGATTCCCTTCTTGCTGCTGGGCTGTTCTCGTGCCAGGTCGAATCACGGGCGGTTCATGCTTCTATTGGCG
>JAPLNA010000369.1:3797-11724 GCA_026693065.1 Planctomycetota bacterium | reverse complement strand
CTCCTGCTGGCGATCCTGCTGCGGAGCTACGACTGGTTTCCGCTGGGCTCCTACCCGGCGGCCGGCGCGCTGGCGGGCGCCATTGTCGAGGCCGGCGCGGTCATGCTTACGCTGGCCGTTCAACTGGCGGCCCCCGTGCTGGGGGGGTTTCTGATCCTCGCGGCCGTGCTGGGCGTGCTGGCGCGCGTGATGCCCGACCTGAACATTCTCTTCGAGAGTTACCCGCTTCGCGTGGGGGTGGGATACCTGCTGGCGATCGCGGTCGTCGGGGCCCTGAACGGGTTCGTCGCCCAGATTACCGCGTGGATGCAGCAGTTCCTGACTGTGTGAACCATGGCTGAAAGTTCGTCACAAGACAAGACCGAACAACCGACCGCCGAACGCCTCCGCAAGGCGCGGCAGGAAGGGCAGGTCCCCGAGAGCCAGGAGTTGTACTCCGGGCTGACGGTGATGGTGCTGACGATCGTGCTGGCGCTGACCTGCGGGTCGCTGACGCAGACGATGATCTCGCAGATTCGCGAAGGGGTGAGTTTCCGCCTGTCGGCCCCGATGGGGCAGGAGGGGGTGCATCATCTCATGTTCGTCAAGGCCGGGCAGGCCCTGCTGGCGATGGCGCCGGTGGCGATTGCGGCGATGGGGATTTCCGTCCTGGGGGGCATTCTCGCCGGCGGGTGGACGTTCGCCCCGGGGCGGCTGAAGCTGCGGTTGGAGACCCTCAACCCGATGACCGGGCTGAAGAATCTCTTCTCCTCCCGCAGCGTCGTCCAACTGGTCACCTCGGTGGTCAAGGTCGTCGTGATCGGCCTGGTCAGCTGGAACTACCTGCGAGACCAGATGCCGGTGCTTTCGACCATGATGTGGATGCAGCCCTGGCAGATCCTGAACCAGACGGGCCTGCTCCTGCTGGGCGTGATGACGCGGATCGCCATCAGCCTGCTGGTGATCGCCGGGGCGGACCTGCTCTACCAGCGGTGGAGCCACCGCCGCAAGCTGCGGATGACGAAGCAGGAAGTGAAGGAAGAGACCAAGCAGCACGAGCAGGGGGCCGAAGTGAAGAGCCGCATCCGGGCGATTCAGATGGCCACCAGCCGCCGGCGGATCGTGCAGGACGTGCCCACCGCCGACGCGGTGATCGTCAACCCGACGCACGTGGCGGTGGCGCTGCGGTACGAGGCCGGGGCCATGAACGCCCCCGTCGTCGTCGCCAAGGGCGCCGACCTGATGTGCGAGCGGATCAAGCAGGTCGCCCGCGAGCACCACATCCCGATCGTCCAGAAACCTGCCCTGGCCCGCATGATCTTCGACACCGTCAAGACGGGCCAGCCGATCCCCCAGACCCTGTTCGTCGCGGTAGCCGAAGTGCTCGCGATGATCTACCGCCTGCGGGCGCAGCGGCGGTTGCTGCCAAGGTAATCCCCCATGAGCGAGGCCAAGAACATCACGGCGAAGGCGGCCCCGGGCGGGGCGATGACCCTCGGCGGGCGCCTCATGGCCAGCAACGACGCCCTCTTCGCCGCCGCCCTGGGCGTCGTCCTGGCCACCCTGGTCATTCCGCTGCCCACCTGGATGCTGGACATGCTGCTCTCGTTCAGCATCGCCATCTCGATTGCGACGCTGGTGATCGTTCTGTCGGCCCGGGAGGCCATCGAATTCTCCACTTTCCCTTCGTTGCTGCTGTTCGTGACGCTCTTCCGGCTGTCGCTGAACGTGGCCTCGACGAGGCTGATCCTGCTCCAGGGCAACGCGGGCAAGATCATCGCGACGTTCGGCAACTTCGTCGTCGGGGGCAATTTCGTGATCGGGCTGGTGATCTTCCTGATCCTGGTGATCATCCAGTTCGTCGTGATCACCAAGGGCTCGGAGCGAATCAGCGAGGTCGCCGCCCGCTTCAACCTGGACGCCATGCCGGGCAAGCAGATGGCCATCGACGCCGACATGAACGCCGGGATGATCGGCGAGGCCGAGGCCAAGGCCCGGCGTAAGAAGGTCGTCGCCGAGAGCGAGTTCTACGGGGCGATGGACGGGGCAAGCAAGTTCATCCGCGGCGACGCGGTGGCCGGGCTGATCATCGTCGCCGTCAACCTCGTCGGCGGCATGATCGTGGGCTCGACGAAGGGCATGAGCATCGCCGAGGCGATCAAGGCCTACGCGATCCTGGCCATCGGCGACGGGCTGGTCAGCCAGATCCCCGCCGTGATCGTCTCCACCGCCTCGGGCCTGCTGGTGTCCAAGACGAGCACCGAGAGCAACCTCAGCCAGGACCTGTTCCGCCAGATGCTCGGTCGCAGCCGCCCGATCACGATCGCCAGTTACTTCCTGGCGGCGATGGTGTTCGTGCCGGGGTTCCCGAAGATCCCGTTCATGCTCCTGGCGGTGGGCGCGGGGGTGTTGGGGCACATGCTCAAGAAGCAGGAGCAGGCGGTCGCCCAGGCCAAGCCCGCCGCCCCCTCCGGCGCCCCGACGGAGGCCGGGCCCGAGGAACTCCTGGACGTCGACCCGATCGCCATCCAGGTGGGCACGAAGCTCATCAAGCTGGTGGACCCGCGGCGCAAGAACAGCCTGGCCGACCGGATCGCCCCGCTGCGGCGAAAGTTCGTGCAGCAGTACGGCATCATCCTGCCCCTGATCCGCCTGCGCGACAACGTCATGCTCGAGCCCGACGCCTACGAGATCCAGTTGTACGGGCACGTGGTGGGCAAGGGGACGCTGGAGCTGGACAAGTACCTGGCGATGGATCCGGGCACGGTGGCAAACCCCGTCCCCGGGCGCGTGGTGCAGGAGCCCGTCTTCAACCTGCCGGCCCTGTGGGTGGGCGCGGCGCAGAAGGAAGAGGCCGAACTGGCCGGCTACACCGTCGTCGACCCCGAGAGCGTGATGATCACCCACCTGTCCGAGACGCTCAAGCGTCACGCGGGGGAGTTGATCAGCCGGGACGACGTGCAGAAGCTCATCGAGCACCTGCGGGGTCGCCAGCCGGCCCTCGTGAACGACCTGGTGGGCGAGACCGTGCCCGTCGGGCTGCTCCAGCGCGTGCTGCGGAACCTCCTCAACGACGGCATTCCCGTGCGGGATCTGGGGCGGATCATCGAGGCCATCGGCGAGCACGTGCACCGGACGAAAGACCCGGGGACGTTGACGGAACTGGCCCGCAAGGGGCTGGCCCGCGCCATCAGCGACCATTACTCCGACGGATCGGGCAAGCTGCAGGCCATCACCCTGGACCCGCCCCTGGAGTTCGAGCTTCGCAGTTCGCTCCGCAAGGACTCCGACGGCGAGGCCCTCGGCCTCCCGCCCGACCGCGTGATGGAACTGGCCCGGGGCGTCGGAGACGTCTGGCGGCACGTGATGGAACAAGGATACGACCGGGCCGTGCTGTTGTGCGACGCCAGGCTCAGGCCCCACCTGGCCAACCTGCTCGCCAGCCAGATCCCGATGCTGTCCGTGCTGGCCTACGACGAGGTGGTCTCGCGCGTGAGCGTGGAGTCGGTCGGCATGGTGACGCTGAAGAGGCCCGAACCGGCCCGGCAGGAAGCGTAAGAGGAAACCCAAACTATGCGTCAGTTGTCGGCCATGGCGGCGGTGGTAGCGTTCTTCGTGCTGGCGGCGATCGGGCTGCTGCACGGGGTGCCGGTATGGGCCTGTTCCACGCGGTCGATCGCGGGCGCGTTCGTCCTGTACGTGACGCTGCAACTGGCGGCGCGGCTGACGGTGGCCGTGCTGGCCTCGGCGGCGGTACGCGGGACGGATTCGGCGGATACGGCAAGGAGCGACGGTGGCGGCAGAAAGTGACAGTCCGGCCCTGGGGCTCAAGCACCATCGCACCGCGTTGGGGCGGGCCACCGCCGCCTACCGCCAGCACCAGGCGGGCACGCCCGAGGAGGGTCTGATCCTGGACAACCTCCCTCTGGTCTGGCACATCGTGCGGAAGTTCTCCCCCCACGTCTCGCGAACGGTGGACGAGGACGACCTGGTCTCGGTCGGCACGATCGGGCTGGTGAAGGCCGCCCGGACGTACGATCCGGCCAAGCACGCCGAGTTCCGCACCTACGCCTACATCCTCATCCGCGGGGCGATCGTCGACGAGCTTCGCAAGAACACGTTCGTTCCGACCGGGGTGATCCACCAGGTTCGCGCCATCGAGGCGGCCTACCACCGTTTCACCGGCGTCCACGGCCGCCCGCCCGACGACGAGGAACTGGCCGCCGAGCTGGGGGTGGCCCTGGAGCAGTTGTACCGGTCGCTGAAGGAAGCCCGGCGGCAGCATTTCCTGTCGATTCACGGGCTGAGCGAGGAAGGCCCCGTGCTCGCGCCGCTGGTTCCGGCGGACGATTCGCCCTCTCCGCTGGCGGAGGCGTCGCGGCGAGAAATGGCCGAAAAACTCGCCGTCGCCATTGCCGAGCTGTCCGCCCGTGATCGCCAGATCGTGCTGCTGTACTACGAGCAGGAACTGACGATGAAGGAAATCGCCGCGGTGCTGGAGATCACCGAATCCCGCGTCAGCCAGTTGCACGCCAGCGCCGTCTTCAAACTCGCGATGCGGCTGCGGAGTCAACCATGAGCGAATCGATCGGGCGTGCCAACCTGCCCACGGGTCAGTCGCTGCCCATCTCGCGGGAGAACCGGGAACGCCGGGGCGCCCCGCGAACCCGGCGCCGGCGGCGGGGGCATGAGGACGAGGCGGCCGTTCCCCCGCCCCCCGAAGCGGCCGGGGACGCCGACGACATCGACGAAACCGGGCACATAGACCTGCTGATCTGAACCCCCCGGCCTGCCACCGCGGGCCGGAGTAAGGAAGGACGATGACATGACACAGGCTGTAACCGTGCTGAAGAAAGCCGTGGTGCGAGAAGCCCCCGGCGTGCCTCTGGGGGGCCCGTCTCGGACGGCCCCATCACCCGCGCCGGCCGGGTCGGCACAAACCCTCCGCCCGGGCCCGGCGGGCGAGCCCCAGGCCCGAATCCTCGAACAGAACGAAACCGCGGCGATGGTGGAAGTCCTCTGCCCCTGCGGATGCCGGATCGTCCTGCGATGCCAGACGGGCTCACCGCCCCCGGCCGGGGAACGAATCGACCCTGTCGTTTCCAAGGAGCGCGTACCATGAGAACCTTGTGTGGAACCCTCGTACTGTCGGCGGCCGTCTTCTCTGGCGGGTGCGACCGCATGAACATGAATATGATGCAGGACCACCGCCCCTCGGCGGTAGCGGCTACCCCGGCGATCGAGCCCGACCGCCCCGCGAGGTACAACCCCCCCCGGGTCAATCCCCCGGTGGTCGTGCGGGAGGAGGGCAGCGACACGGCGGTGGACAAGGCCCTGGACTGGGCGCAGAAGTACATGGAGGTTTCGGCGAAGCTGACGGCCTCGGAGAAGGAGAACCGGGCGTTGACGGAGAAGAGCCAGGCCCTCCAGCAGCAGTTGGATACGAACAAGGCACAGTTGGCCGCCGCCCAGAAGGAACTCAACGAGGCCAACGCCATGCTCAAGGAACTCGAGACGCGCCTGACCAAGTGGCAGGAGAACGTGCTGGGGTACCGCCAGGAGATGCGAGAGGCTCAGAAGGCGCAGATGGAAGCGATGGCGCGGGTGATCAAGCTGTTGGGCGGCGAAGTTCCGGCCGCGGGCGCTGCCGGCGCCCCGGCGCCCCAGGCGCCCGCCCTGGCGGGCAAGGAGGCCGGTCATGCGATCCCGTAACCTCGTCTGGCTACTGAGCGTCCTGGGCGCGGCCGTTGCCGCCCTGTCGAGCGGGTGCACCGCCAAGGGCCCCGAGGCCATGGCGCCGATCCCGTGCTACCTCGAGTCTCCCGGGGTGATGGCGACCGTGGGGCGAGCCGTCCTCGTCGAGCCGCCCTCCGACCCGGCCACCGCGACGGTCGCCCGCGACCTGGCGCAGTCCATGGTCCGGGCGATGGCGGCCCGGCAGATCTTCCAGGTCGACCTGGCCACTCTGGGCGAGGCGGGCCTGGAGGAGTCCGTGCTGGACGGGCGGCACACCGTTACCCTGGAGCAGATGAAGGCGATGCGGTCGGCCTTTCGCACCGACGTGGTGATCCTGGCGAACCTGACGGAGTTTCACCCCTACCCCCGGATGCGGATGGGGCTGAGGCTGCGGATGATCGACCTGCGGTCCGGGCAGTTGATCTGGAGCGTTGACCACGTCTGGGACGGCACCCAGGAGGCCACCGCCCGGCGGATCCAGCAGTACCACACCACCCGCACGCCCGGGCTGTCCGACCCGCTGGAGTGGCGGGTGGCGCTGGTGAGCCCGAAGGCGTTCGGCGAGTTCGTGGCCGCCGACGTGGCCGGCACGCTGGGCCCGACGGCGGTGGCGGCGAGAAGATCGCGATGAGCAAAGAAACTAATTTCTTCCCCCTCATGTTCTGCTACAATCGTGCGATAACAGGTTCGGACACGGTACAGATGGAGCTGCCGTATGCGAATTGACCCCAACCGAACGCCGGACCCCAACGCCCTGCCGCCTTCGGCCAAGGCGTCGGCCCGCGCCGCCGGGACCGGGCCCGAAGCCGCGGCCGCCCCGTCTCCCGCCGGCGGCGACAGTATCGACCTCTCGGTCGACCAGGTCCGCCAGGCGCTCCAGACCAACACGGCCGACAACGTCGCCCGCGCCCGGGCGCTGATCGCCTCTGGCCAGTTGGACACCCCCGAAGCCGTCCAGCGGGCCGCTCAGGCCCTGGCGAAGTTCGGAATCTGACGAATTCTGCCCTCACGCCAAACAGCGAGGATTCCCTTCTTTTGTTGCCCTTCTGGAGTTGTCCTCTTTCGGCCTATCTACGTGAACGAGTTGGGTAGCCAAGCCTTTTGACAGATTGGTGGCGGCTCGGCGTCCAGTGTGCGTTACTCGTTGTATTGCAGTGTATTGTCATCGCACTTCCCAGGTTCACGAATGGTTTTTGTCCCGGTCCGGTCCATGTAGTGGACGATAAAGTGGGTTGTTCGTCCGACAGCTCGCAGAATAGTAATTTGGGTAATTTCAAAAAACTGCCTCAAGTTCTCGGGGGTCGCTTCGATAAGTCAAATTACCTACTAGCAGACATGCCGCTTGCCGATGCGGGGGGGCTGCCAGAAGGAATGTGCGTAAGAACACGGGTTGGCGGGTCCGCGTGGGTCCGCAACAGCGAATAGTCCTCGGGAAGGAGACAAGCAGATGCTAGCAATCAAGAACAACCTTATGGCCGCGAACGCCGCACGTCACCTGGGAACCAGTTACAATTCGTTGCAGCAGTCGGTGGAACGTCTGTCCAGCGGTCTGCGAATCAACGGCGCCAAGGACGACGCGGCCGGCATGGCCGTCAGCGAGTTGATTCGTGCTGACGTGGCCCAGACGCGCCAGGCCTCCCGCAACGGCCAGGACGCCGTCTCGATGCTGCAGACGTCGGAAGGCGCCCTGGGCGTCGTCGACGACATCCTCGTCCGCATGAAGGAACTGGCCGAGCAGGCCGCCACCGGGTCGTACAGCACCGCCCAGCGGACGATCATGAACGAGGAATACAACCAGCTCGCCGAGGAAATCACCCACGTTGCGACCTCGACGACGTTCAACGGCACGAGCCTGCTGGACGGCACGAGCGCGTCGATCGACTTCCACCTGGGATCGGGCGCCATTTCGTTCACGACCTCCAACATGGACGCCGCCCACATTGCCGCCGGCGGGAGCATCAAGAGCTCCGCGGCGACGGCCCCGGTGCTCGACCATGCCACCAAGTACGTTGCCTCGGCCGGCGACACCTACGTGGACGCCAGCGAGATCGACGCCGGCGCCGGCAACGTCAACATCAAGCTCAACTACGCCACCAAGGGCGCCGTGACCGTCGACCTGACGGCCTACGATGCCACGGGTATCAGCCTGAACGGGCTGGTCCAGGAGATCAATGCCGCGGCGACCACGGCCGGCTACACCAGCCCGATCGCC
>JAPLNA010000369.1:0-3778 GCA_026693065.1 Planctomycetota bacterium | reverse complement strand
TTCGCGGCCTACGATAGCAGCTACGGCGCGTATCGCCTGCAGCTCAAGGGCTACGAAGCCGGCGCGGGCAATACGTTCGCCTTCACCAGCGACGCGACCACCGTGGCGGCGTTCGATGCCGGCGCTGACTTCAACGAGACTCAGGCCGCCGCCGCCGCCGGCGCCAACGACCTGACGACCACCGTCGGCGCCGCCCAGGCCCTGGACACGATCAGCCACGCGATCGAGACCAAGGACACCTACCGCGCCAAACTCGGTTACTACATGAACCGTCTGCAGAGTGCGGTCAGCGTTCTGGACATTCAGGCCGAGAACCTCTCCCAAGCCCAGAGCCGCATCAGCGACGTGGACGTGGCGACGGAGATGGCGGCCATGACCCGCAACCAGGTGCTCGCCCAGGCCGGCGTGGCCATGCTGAGCCAGGCCAACCAGATGCCGCAGATGGCCCTGAAGCTGCTGGGCTGATCGGCTCGCTAGAACCTGACTGGTTGGTCCCGAAACCCAACCCCGCACCCATGCGTCTGACCCCGGGGCCGCCAGACTTGGCGGGGAACCCGCGAGGGCTTCAAAACCCTCGCGGGTTCTCCCATTTTTATTTAATCCGCAATTGCCCCTAAAGCCCCCGCCCCTGCCTTCGATAATCCCCTTGTGACGAGAGGCCCTCGTCACGGAGACAGCATCATGGCGGTATCAATCTCCGGAATCACGCTCTCGGGTGTCTTCTCGAGCATCGACACCGACAAGCTCGTGCAGGCCAGCCTGCTGGGCGCCCAGGGGCCCCTCAACCGGCTCACCACCCAGAAAACCAAGATCCAGGCCCAGCAGAAGGCCATGACCGACCTTCAGGGGCGGCTGAGCGACCTGCAGGACATCACGGACAAGCTTTCCACGGCCGCCACCAGCCAGGCGGTCTCGGCCTCCTCCTCCAGCACGGCCGTTCTGTCGGCCTCGGCCAGTGGAAGCGCCTCCGAGGGCAGCTTCGCCGTCACGGTGAATCAGTTGGCGACGGCCCAGCGGTTGGTGGAGACCACCGGCAAGGCCGGTACGGATTCCCTCGTGGGGGCGGGGCAGTTGGTGTACTCCTACGGCGGGCAGACCATCACCCGTGCCACGACGGCCACCACCACCCTGGCCGGGCTGCGGGATCTTATCAACAACGACTCCTCCAACCCCGGCGTGACGGCCAGCCTCCTGAATGTCAACGGCACGTACCACCTGGTGCTCTCGGGCAAGGACACCGGCGCCGGGCACACGATTACCATCGATGACGTCCAAACGACGCTCGCCGGGTTCGACACGGGCGACTTCACCCAGACGCAGGGCGCCCAGAACGCCCAGATCCGCGTCGACGGGTTCCCCGCTGCCACCTGGATCGAACGCGACTCCAACCGGGTCGTCGACGCCATACCGGGGGTGACCCTGAACCTGACCAAACCCGGCGACGCGACCGTCACGCTGACGCAGGACACCTCCACGATCTCGAGCGACCTGAAGAACCTGGTCAGCATCTACAACGGGCTGGTCGCGCAGATCGGCAAGTACACCGGATACGATTCGACCAACAAGACCGCCGGGGTGCTGCAGGGCGACATTACGGTGCGGACGATCGCGGAGACGGCCCGGCGGCTTTTGAGCGGGGCCCTGCCCGGGACCCTGGTGGGGACCGACACCTACACCCTGGCCGGGGATATCGGACTGAGCATCGACCGCTACGGCACGCTCAGCCTGGACGATACCAAGCTGACCGACGCCCTCGCCAACGACTACGCCGGCGTGCTCAAGTTCATCGGCGCCAGCGGCAACGGACGGTCGGACAACCAGTACATTCAGTACACCAGCGCCGCCTCCAGCGTGGCCGCCGGCCAGTACAGCGTCGAGGTTCAATTCGACAACAACGGCACGGCCATCACCGCCCGGATCAAAGCCCCCGACGAAGACGCCTGGCAGGGGCTGGATATCCAGGGCAGCACGCTGATGGGCAAGACCGGAACGACGGCGGCCGGACTGGTCCTGACCACCGTCGGGCAGGGGGCCGAGGGAACCCTCCAGACCGGAAAGGTATACGTCCAGAAGGGCCTGGCCGGACAGATGAACGCCTCCGTGGCCGCGATGCTCGAGACCGACACCGGCACCATCGACGTCAGCGAGAAGCGGCTGGACACCCAACTGGCCGACGTCAACAAGAAGATCGAGCAACAGAACACCTACCTGGACAATCTGCAGACGACGCTGAAAGACAAGTACGCCCGGATGGAAGCGGCCCTGGCGAGCCTGGAGAGCACCAAAGGACAGTTCGACGCGATGTTCAGCGCCCTGGACGCCAACGCCAACACGAAGAGTTCCTGAGGTTAGTCCATGAATCCTCTGACAGCCTATAAAGAAAACGCCGTTACGACGCAATCGAAGGGCAAGATGGTCGTGCTCCTGTACGACGGGGCGGTGCGGTTCCTGAAGCAGGCCGTCGCGGCCCTCGAAGCCGACGACATGGCCCGCAAGAACGAACTGATCCTGAAGGCCGAGGCCATCGTGGACGAACTGGACGTCTCGCTCAACATGGAAGACGGGGGCGAGCTGGCGGCGAACCTTCACCGCCTGTACGACTTCATGCGGCGTCACCTCATTGAGGCCAACCTCCAGAAGGATCCCCAGCGGATCCGGGACGTGATCTCGATCCTGTCGGACCTCGCCGGCGGGTGGCGGGCGATCACCGTATAGCCCCGCTCGGGCGTCGGTGACGGCGGAAGGTTCTTCCGGTGGGCGGAAGTTTCTTCCGGTTTGACCTGGGGCGGGCGGGCGTGGGGCAGGGGGGCAAGACGGGGGTCCGCATCCCTATTCAATTGCTATAGAACCAGTTACAGCTCTATGGCAAGGCTGTCTTCCCATTTGGCACGCCCGTTGCTTAGTCACTGGCAGTCTGCGCACTGTGCGCTGCGAGTGTTCTATGGCAGTGAACATCATCAGTCTCCTGACAGCCCCGCCGGCCACCGGACAGATTGTCCCGGGTGCTCAGCCGCCCTCCCAGCCCGTCGGCAAAGACAATCCCTCGCCGGATTCACCGGCCCCGAAAACACCCGAGGCCGCCGCGCCTCGCCGCCAGGGGGCCTCCGCCTCGCCCGAGTCGCAGACCGCCCGCCCCCCGTCTCGTCCGACGCGTCAGCAGGTCGGGCCCCGCGCCACGCCCGCCGCCAGGCCAGCGACGCATGAGACCGACACGTCCGCCGTCGCCCCGGTGACCACCGGGCCGGTACGCGTGGATGAGCCGGCCGCCCCCTCGTTCAACCAACTACTCCAGAACCTGCTCGCCACGCCGGCCGAGGCCCCCGCCCCCGTTTCCGCCCAGGTCCCCCTGACCATCCCGGGCCAGGACGAAGTCCCATCGGCCCCCGAGGCCGTCGGGTCGTCGGCCTCGCCCACGCCCATCTGGTCGCCCGAGGACAGTTCGGCCGCCTGGGCCGCCGCGGCTTTGGCTGTCCAACCCTCCGGTTCGGGCTCATCGGCTGCCCCGGCCGAAACGATTCCTCTGGCCCCATCAGACGTCGCGATGCCCTCGCCTGTCACGGCCGCATCGCCCGCTCCGGTCCAACTCGTGCCCGCCGCGACGGACGAGCCGGCTCAAACCCCCGCGGCCGAAACCCTCGCCCTCCCGTCGGCCCCCGCGCCCAAGCTGAATCCTCCCGGGGCGCCCGCGACGGCCGCGCCGGCACCGGCCTCGCCCGCGACCAGCGTTCCTGCCCCGACGGGGGGAGCGGAGGCCTCCCTCCCGGCCCAGCCGCCACCG
>JAPLNA010000368.1 GCA_026693065.1 Planctomycetota bacterium | reverse complement strand
GTCCGCCCGCGCCACCAGCACCCGGTCGCCCGCGTCCAGCGCCTGCGCGTTCTCGGCCGCCACCGCCAACGCCCCCTCGCTCACATCCGTCGCCAGCACGGTAACCTCCAACGCCTGATTCGCGATCGCCACCGCCACGCACCCGCTGCCCGTGCACACGTCCCACACCCGCCCGGGCCTGTCCAGCCGCTCGAGTATCGCCAACGCCTCGGCCACCACCCCTTCCGTCTCCGGCCTGGGAATCAGCACGTCCGGCGTGACCTTGAACGACAGGCTGTAGAATTCCTTCCTGCCCACCAGATACGCCACCGGCACGTGGTCGGCGGCCCGTTTTACCAGCTCCCTGAGCGTGGCCCGCTGTTGCTCGGTCGGCTCTTTGTCGTGCCGTGCGTACAACTCGATCCGCGGACACCCCAGCACGTGGGCCAGAAGCACCTCCGCCGCCAGCCGGGGCGAGTCCACCTTCCGCGCGCTGAAATGCTCCTTCATCCACCCGAGCAGTTTCAGCACCGTCCAGACTTCATTCGCCATGCCGGCTTGTCTCCACGATCTCCACCTTCTCCCGGGCCGCGGCGTCTTCCCGCCCCCGGCCCGACGCGCGTGAGTCTACCGCGCCCGCCCCCACCCCGGCGCGGTTTTTAACGGAGGCCCTCGTCTTCCCGTCGATCCGCTCGTAGTGTGCCCGGAAGGGCATCTCTTTCTTTCTCTCCGCCAGGAGGGTCCCCGCCGCCAAATTGCCCCTGCGTTTGGCCCGCCGATGCGGTAGAATCCCACGCCGGTATCCGTTAGCCCCCCGGCGAAGCCCGGCCGGAAGGAGTGACCCTTGGCCCCTGTGAAACTGCTGATCCTCGGCGCCGGAAGTCGCGGCCAAAGCTACGCCGCCTACGTCCGCCAGCACCCCGAGCAGGCCCGCGTCGTCGGCGTCGCCGAGCCGCGGGAGTTCTACCGACAGACCATCGCCCGCGAACACTCCCTGGCCCCGGAACTCGTCTTCTCCGACTGGCGGGGGGCCCTCGCCCGCGAACGCTTCGCCGACGCCGTCCTCATCTGCACCCAGGACGCCGACCACGCCGCTCCCGCCATCGCCGCCGCCGGGCGGGGCTATCACATCCTCCTCGAAAAGCCCATGGCCCCCACCGAGGCCGACTGCCGCCGCGTCGTCGCCGCCGTCAAGGCCGCCAACCGCATCTTCGCCGTCTGCCACGTCCTCCGCTACACCACCTACACCCAACAATTCAAAGCCCTCGTCGACGCCGGCACGATCGGCCAGGTGGTCAACATCCAGCACCTCGAACCCGTCGGTTACTGGCACCAGGCCCACGGGTACGTCCGGGGCAACTACGGCAACGAGGCCCGCTCGAGCTTCATGCTCCTGGCCAAGAGCTGCCACGACCTCGACTGGATCCTCTACGTCATGGGCGGGCGCTGCCGCAAGATCTCCTCCTTCGGCTCCCTCCTGCACTTCCGCCGCGAGTGCCAGCCCGCCGGCGCCGCCGACCGCTGCCTCGACTGCTCCGTCGAACCCACATGCCCCTACTCTGCCGTCAAAATCTACCAGGGCTTCCTCCGCCAGGGCCATTCCGCCTGGCCCGTCGACGTCCTCACCGCCGACACCACCCCCGCCGGCGTCACCAAAGCCCTTCGCGAGGGCCCCTACGGCCGCTGCGTCTACGCCTGCGATAACGACGTCGTCGACCATCAGGTCGTCACCATGCAGTTCGCCGACGGACGCACCGCCTCCTTCACCATGACGGCCTTCACCGAAACCACCCCGCGCCGCACCCGCGCCTTCGGCACCCACGGCAGCCTCGAGGGCGACGGCAAGCTGATCCGCCACTTCGATTTCCTCACCGACACCTGGCGGACGATCGACACCGACCCGGCCTGGGACGGCTCGATCCTCAACGGGCACGGCGGGGGCGACGTCGTCATGATCAGCCGTTTCCTCGACGCCGTCGCCGCCAACGACCCCACCCTCATCCTCTCAGGCCCGGACCAGACCCTCGAAAGCCACCTCATGGTCTTCGCCGCCGAACGCGCCCGCCACAACGGCACGGTGGAAGACGTGACGCTGTAACCGTTCGTTGTGTGCCCGTAAGGGTATTTCTTCTTCCCCTCGCGGCCTCGGCCGGGGGCCTTTCCCTCCGAGGCCCTTGCGGCCGCGCGTGGAGGTGGTAAGATGAAGGTACATGGTCTACGGCAACATCGACATTCCGGCCGACGAGATCCGCGACTTCTGCCGGCGAAACCGGATTCGCAGGCTCTCGCTTTTCGGTTCCGTCCTCCGGGCCGATTTCGGCCCCGATAGCGACGTCGACGTCCTCGTGGAGTTCGAGCCTGGCGCTCGCGTGGGCCTATTCCGCCTGGCCGGCATGGAACTCGAACTGAGCGACCTTCTCCACCGCAAGGCCGATCTGAACACCCCCGGCTTCCTCAGCGATTACTTCCGTGACGAAGTCCTACGCGAAGCCCAGGTGCTCTATGTCGCGGCATAACGAAGTTGACCTGAATGTCCTCTGGGACACGATCCAGGACGACCTCCCGCCCCTCATCGCCCAACTCGAGAAGATCCTCGGCCCCGGCCTGCTCTGAAACCAACCTCCCCTCCTCTCCGGCCCCGGCGCAAGGAAGCCCAGATCTCGCGGCCGTTGGCCGTTGATCTTGTGGCTATGCCGGAGAACTGGATGCACTGCTGGCGAATCGAGGCCGCGCGCCTCGTTCACTTGATCAGGCGGATCGCAAACGGATAGCGGTAGGCGATGCCCTGGTTGGCCTTCATGCCGCCGATGATGCAGAAGATCAGGTTGACGATGCACACAGCCGGCAGCAGAACGAAGCCGATGCAGATGAACATGGACATGGCGGCGGCCATCACGGCGATGAACACGGTGATCTGGAAGTTCAGCGCCTCTTTGCCCTGGTCATTGACAAAGGGGCTGGAATCCTTCTTCATCAGCCAGATGATAAGCGGGCCGAGCCAGCCGAGCGGGATGGCCAGGAGGTGGGCCAGCATCGCCATCGTGCGGGCGTCCTTGTCGGCGTCGACCGGCGGCGGGACCGGAGAGCCGGGGGCCGGCGGAACGGGCGATTGCGGGGGCGGCGGCGGGGCGCTTTCCTGAGTCATGTCTGTTCTCCCATTAGAAAGGTGAACGTATCCTACCGACACCGCCGGCCGTGGGCAATAGAATCCGCGAGGGTATCCTCGTTTGAACCATGCCGGGAATTGGCTTGCAGGGGCACGGCCGCGAGATACGATCAGGGAAACCGCCGGCGGCGGTCGGCGGCGAAAGGCATCCGGGAACGTGCGAGGAGTGGCCCCTTGGGCACGTGCGAAGCACTGCGGACGCGGATGGAACGGTGGCGGGCGTTTCACTCAAGGAAAACGCCGGGGGATCTGCTGTTCTACGTGTGGGGCGAACGCGGTGTGAGCCTCGAAGGCTTCCTCTGCCAGCAGTTCAAGGACAACCCACCCGAGCGGGTGTTGGACGAGGCCCGCATCCCCGGCCTGATCGAGCAGTACGTCGCCCAGCTCCGCCAGGCCGTCGACGCCGGGTATCGGCTCGATGACGACGCGACGGCGACCGCCCTGGTCTACTGGGGCATCGGCGCCCTCAACGCCGCGATGACCGGCGGCGAGCCCTTCCACGACGGCGTCACGAGCTTGTTCGACCCGAACCTGGATTGGGAGCGGATCGACGAGCTGGCCTTCGACCCCGACAACAAGTGGGTGCGGTTTGCCGTCGCCGTCAACCGC
>JAPLNA010000367.1 GCA_026693065.1 Planctomycetota bacterium | reverse complement strand
TGACTTTCGAAGAGGGACTGGGTGATGCCGGGGCAGTTGACGGGGATGAAGGGCTTTTGGGCCCTCGAGGAACGGACGTGGATCCGGCGTGCGATCAGTTCCTTGCCGGTCCCGCTTTCGCCTTCCAGAAGCACCACGCAATCATTGTGGGCGACGGCGTCGGCGAGCGATTGGACCTGCCTCAGGGCCTCAGAGGCCCCGATGATCGCGACGTCGGGAAGGACGTCCTCTCGCGGCGAGCGCACCGCAAGAATCGGAGTTTTGTCTCCTCCATCCATCATCAAGCACGCCTGAGCAGGGCGCGCCTTCCTCTCTTGCCTCTATTGGCAATCGACTTTACCACTCCACGCCAGGGATGGTACATCTGACGTGAACGATCCGTGCATCCTCAAGCACCTTTATACCACAGGAGGCGGGTTCTGACAAGCACAAAAGGCCAAAAGTGGGCGGTATTTTTGCGGTATTCCCTGTATCTCCCCCCGGCCGATGTCGACGCGAGATTTCCAACCCACTACAAAAGCAAGGGGTTGCGATGGACGATAAACCTTCCACGGCCCGGCCGAGCGAGCGGCGGCGACAGTGCCCCCGTCTGCATCGGCCTGGCAGCCTGAGAGGCTTGCACATGCCGCGGAATCCGCGAAGGAACCGCATTGGTCTTCAGACCAAGGCCATCTGCCTGCTGGCCCTGATTGTCATTGGCGTCACCGGCGCCAGTGCGTGGTTCTTTCACACCACCGTGCGGACCCTCCAGCGGAACACGGACCAGCAGTTCGTCCGCCAGATCTGTCAGGCCCTGGGTCTGGCGGCCGAGGAAGCCATCGTCCGCGGCGACAAGGTTCGCACCCAGCAGCTTATCGCCGAGTTCGTTCGCTCGTACCCGGTGCGGTACGCGGCGATTTTCTCCGCCGACGAGCGGACTCTGGCGACGTCGATCCCGAACACCCAGCGGAGTCCGTGGCGGAGCCTGGTTTCCGGGGCGGTGACGGTGGCGAGCATCGAGCAGGTGGACGACGACACGCTGGCAGCGTGCATTCCGATCGTCCGCCGGGCCAGCGACGGCGGGGTGGACGAACTGATGGGCTCGATTCGCGTGGTGATGGACACGTCCGAGACGGCCCGGCGGCTGGCGAAGGCGCGGCAGCGCATTCTGCTGATCGGGGCGGCGGTGATTCTCGCGGCGATGCCGCTGGGGATGCTCGTGGTGGGGCGGCTGTTCCTTCGCCCGATTCGCCAGTTGGCGCTGGCCAGCCGCGACCTGGCCCGGGGCGAGTTCAGCACCCGATGCCACGTCATCAGCAACGACGAGCTGGGCGAGCTGGGGCTGGCCTTCGACTCGATGGCCTCGGAGATCGCCCGGCAGCGGGGCGAATTGATCTCGGCCAACGAGGAACTGGAAAACAAAGTCGCCCTTCGCACGGGCGAACTGAGCCAGGCCAACGCCCGCCTGCGGGACGAGATGGCCGAGAAGGAAGACTTCCTCCGAGCCGTCAGCCACGACCTCAACGCCCCGCTGCGGAACATCGCCGGCATGGCGACGATGATCGTGACGCAGTGGCAGGGGCGGCTGCCGGAGGAGGTGGTGGCCCGGCTGGGGCGGATCCAGGCCAACGTGGAGGTCCAGAACTCGCTGATCTCCGAGCTGCTGGAGCTTTCGCGGATCCGCAGCCGTCCGGAACGCCGCCGCGTCGTGGACCTGGAGTCGCTGATGAGCGACCTGGGGGGGAGTTTTGAGTACGAACTCCAGGCCCGGGGGATCGAGCTGGTCGTTCACTCTCCGCTGCCGGCGCTGCTGGTGGAGAAGAACCGGTTCCGCCAGGTATTCCAGAACCTGATCGACAACGCGATCAAGTACATGGACCGCCCCTCGGGCGGGCGGATCGAGATCGGCGCCCGCCTCGAGGGCGGACGATACCGGATCACCGTCGCCGACAACGGGCCCGGCATCCCGCCGGAGGATCAGAAGCGGATCTTCCACGTCTTCCGCCGCGGGGGCAATCAGCGCGTGCCCGGCCGCGGGGTGGGACTGGCCCTGGTTAAGAGCGTGGTCGCCAATTACGAAGGCCGCGTCGTCGTCGAAAGCGAACCCGGGCACGGGGCGACGTTCATGATCGAGTTGCCCGAGCGGACGACCCGCCCGGCCGCCCAGGAGGCCTGCGTATGAACTCGACGGCGATCGAGAGCCTGCGAGGCCTGCGTGGCCTGCTCGTGGTGGACGACGACGCCGACACGGCCGCCCTGATTTGTGAAATCATCCGACGGCTGTGCCCGGAGGTGCGGATCACCTGGGCGCGGGGAGGCGTGGAGGCGATCGAGTACCTCCGCCGCTGCGCCCCGCACGGGGCGGCGCCCAGGCCCGAGGCGGTCCTTCTGGACATGGAGATGCCGGGGATGTCCGGGCTAGAGGTCCTGTCGGCCCTGGCCCGCGAGGGCGGACTGAGGGATATTCCTGTGGCGATCTTCACCGGGCTGGACGACGCCGCCCTCCGCCGCCGCGCCCTCCGGGCCGGGGCGTGCGCGTTCGCCGTCAAGCCCGTCGCCCCCGAACGTTTGACCGCCGTGCTGGGCGAGACCCTCGCCCGCTGCCTGGCGGCCGGGAGGGAGCCCCGCCCATGACCGGGTCCGAGACGAAAGACCGCGCCCGCCTGCCCCGGGTTCTCGTCGTCGAGGACGATCCGGATCACCGGCAGTTGATCCAGGACATGATCGTAACGCATTACGGGCAGGCGGTCAGCCGGCTGGTCGTCGCGGTGGGCACGGGGGCCGACTGCCTCGCCCAGGACCTGGGGGCTTTTGACGTGGTCCTGCTGGACTACAACCTGCCCGACACGACGGGCTCGCACCTGCTGCCGGAGATCCTCGCCCGGGCGGACGTGCCGGTGATTTTCGTGACGGGGGAGAACGATTCGGCCACCGCCGCCCAGGCCATCCGACAGGGGGCGCAGGACTACATGGTCAAGCTGGGCGACTACCTGTTCGCCATTCCCGTCATCATCGAGAAGAGCATTCGCCAGCACCAGGTCCGCAAGGACAACCAGCGGCTGCAGCAGGAGCTCCATGCGATGCTGTCGGAGCTGCGGGTGAAGAACATCCAGTTGGAGGAGTCGCTGACGAAGCTGGAGAAGATGGCCGGCACGGACCCGCTGACCGACCTGGCGAACCGGCGGCACTTCGCGCAACTGCTGGAGCGGTCGTTCGAGGAGGCCAGGCGCTACGGGTTCGATCTGACCTGCTGCATGTTCGACCTGGACCATTACAAGGAGCTCAACGACTCGATGGGCCACCAGGCCGGGGATGAAGTGCTCGCCCTGGCCGCCGACATCATCCGCGCCAGCCTCCGCGGCAGCGACGTGGCGGCGAGGTACGGCGGAGATGAGTTCGTCGTGCTCCTGCCTCACACGTCGATCGAGCGGGCGTTGGCCGTCGCCGAACGCACGCGGACGGAACTGGCCGCGGGAGTCCAGGCCCGGTACGGCGCGATGCCCCACCCGGTGACCCTCTCGATCGGCATCGCGTCGCTGAGTGTGCACGAGCCGGCGACGGCGGACCAACTCGTCGCCTTCGCCGACCGCGCTCTCTACGCCGCCAAGAACAGCGGGAAGGACCGGATCGTCGTCTTCAGCGACCCGCACCGCCTGCACGCTCCCGCCGGCGCGTAGTCCGTGGGCCCTTATCCGATGGGGGTAACCTGTGGGAATGGCGGCGAATAAATCAAAATGGGCTTGATTTTGTTCGCGGCATCGTATATTGTTAGTCGAGGCGAACATTGTTTGCCGGCCGCGTCAAACCGGAGTCCGATATGGCCGAAATGGCGGAACTGAGCGAGAGTCTGGGAGACTACCTCGAGGCGATCTTTCAGATTGTCGCCTGCAAAAAGGCCGTCCGCGCCAAGGACATCAGCGAACGAATCGGGGTCAATCGCTCTTCCGTTACGGCGGCGTTGCATGCGTTGGCCCAGCGGGGGCTTATCAACTACGCCCCGTACGATGTCATCACGCTGACGGAGTCGGGGCAGGCGGCGGCCGGGGAGTTGGTCCGCCGGCACGCGGGGCTGAAGGATTTCTTTGTCAATGTTCTGGGCGTTGGCGAGCGAGAGGCCGACGAAGCCGCCTGCCGCGTCGAACACGCCCTGACCAGCGATATCACGGATCGGTTTCTTTTGTTCGTGGAGGGAGTCACGCATGGTTGAAAGCAGGATCTGTCCGCTGGGCCGGCTGGGCGAAGGATCGTTCGGCACGGTCGTCTCGTTGCCGGCCAACCGCCACGCCCAGAGCCGGCTCAAGCACATGGGTCTCAAGGTCGGCGACAGGGTTCGGGTTCTCCGCGGGGGGCCGGGGCGGTGGGGCCCCACGCTGGTGGCCAGCGGCAACCTCCGCCTGGCGATCGGTCGCGGCATGGCTGAGAACGTCCTGGTCCGCCCGATCGGGGCCGAGGTCGAGAAGCCCACGCCATGAGCCGACCTCTCCACGTCGCCCTGGCCGGCAACCCCAACTCCGGCAAGACGACGCTGTTCAATAACATCACCGGAGCCCACCAGCACGTGGGCAACTACCCCGGCGTCACCGTCGAGAAACGGGAAGGCCGATGCCGCTACGCCGACCGCGACGTCCTCGTCGTCGACCTGCCGGGCACGTACGCCCTGACGGCGTACTCGGCCGAGGAGCTCGTCGCACGCCAGTTCCTGCTCGAAGAGAAGCCCGACGTCGTCGTCGACGTCATCGACGCCTCCAACCCCGAGCGAAGTTTGTATCTGGCCGTCCAGATCATCGAGTTGAAGATCCCGCTGGTGCTGGCGTTCAACATGGCCGACGTGGCCGCGGCGAGGGGGTTGACCTTCGACACCCACCTGCTGTCCCGGCTGTTCGGGGCGCCGATCGTCTCGACCGTCGGCAACAAGGGCCAGGGCACCGACGCCCTGCTCGAGGCCGCCCGGCTCGTCGCCGACGGACAGTTTGACTCTCCCGCGCCGGAGATCCGGTACGGCCCGGAGATCGAGGCCGAGCTCGAGCGGCTGGCGCAGTCCGTCGCCCAGGCCGCCATCCAGGGCGACCGCGAGGCGCGGTGGGTGGCCCTGAAACTGCTGGAGAACGACGAAGCGGTTCGCGTCACGGCCCCGGCGGCCCTGCTCGCGCAAGCCGACGCCGCCGCCGCACGGCTCCGCAGCGTCCTGGGCGACAGCCCCGAGGTCCTCATCGGCGACCGGCGGTACGGGTTCATCTCCGGCGCCTGCCAGGAGGCCGTCCGAAGCAGCGTCGAAGCCCGTCACACCATGTCCGACAAGATCGACGCCGTCCTCACGCACCGCATCCTCGGGTTGCCGATCTTCCTGGCGCTGATGTACCTGCTGTTCACCGTCACGTTCAAGCTGGGCAACATTCCGGTCGGCTGGCTCGAGAGCCTCTTCGCCCACTTCAGCGACGCGGTGAGTTCGCTCTGGCCCGCCGGGTCGGAAAGCATGGTGCGAGCCCTGCTCGTCGAGGGCGTCATCGGCGGCGTCGGCGGGGTGCTCAAGTTCGTCCCCAACATCCTGATCCTCTTCCTGGGCATCGCCCTGCTGGAAGACACCGGGTACATGGCCCGGGCGGCGTTCATCGTCGACCACCTCATGCACAAGATCGGGCTGCACGGCAAGAGCTTCATCCCCATGCTCATCGGCTTCGGTTGTTCCGTGCCGGCGATCATGGCCACGAGAACCCTCGAAACCCGCCGCGACCGACTCACCACCATGCTCGTCATCCCTCTGCTGAGTTGCGGGGCGCGGTTGCCCATCTACATGCTCCTCGTGCCGGCCTTTTTCCCGACGGCCTGGCAGGGGCCGGTGCTGTTCTCTCTCTACCTCATCGGAATCGTCCTGGCCGTCGGCGGGGCCAAGCTCCTCCGCGCCACGATCTTCCGCGGCGAGCCCGAGCCCTTCGTCATGGAACTGCCTCCCTACCGCATGCCCACCGCCCGCGCCCTGGGCATCCACATGTGGCAGCGGGCGTGGATGTACCTCTGCAAGGCCGGCACGATGCTCCTGGCGGCCTCGGTGGTCCTGTGGGCGATGACGGCCTTCCCCCGCAAGCCGCACTACGACCGCGACTACGCGGGCGAAATCGCCCGCGTGCAGGCCTCCCTCGCCGCCTCGACCCAACCGGCCCAGGCCGCCCAGCACGAAACCGCCCTGGCCGACCTCCGCCAGGCCCGGGCCTCTGAAGACCTGGCCTACTCCCTCAGCGGGCGGATCGGGCAGGCGATGGCCCCCGCCATCAAGCCCCTGGGCTTCGACTGGAAGATCGGCACCGCGCTGGTGGGCGCCCTGGCGGCCAAGGAAGTCTTCGTCAGCCAACTGTCCATCGTGTACGCCGTCGGTCACGCCGACGAATCCCCCGAGCGACTGGGCCAGCGGCTCCGGCTGGAATACTCGCCCCTGCAGGCCTATTGCATCATGCTCTTCTGCCTGATCTCCACCCCCTGCGTGGCCACGATGGCCGTCGTCCGCCGCGAGAGCGGGGCCTGGCGGTGGATGTTTCTTCAGATCGGCGCCCTGACGGGCGCGGCGTACGGCCTAACATTACTTGTCTTCCAGGTTGGGCGTTTCTTCACGGGGACGCCCTGACCCCAAGCCCCCGGCCCGGGCCGGTGGAGAACCGCACCATGGACTACATCTTCATCGGCGTGATCGTCGCCCTGGCCGTCTTCCTCCTGGTCCGCCGGCTCCGCCGGAACCTCAAGGGCGAGAGTTCCTGCTGCGGACAGAGTTCCTGTTGCTCCTGCGATTCGTCTTCCCAGGAAACTCCCGCGGCATCGGACGATTGCTCCTGCGGTCAGGGCGGCGCCTGCGATTGTTCCTCCCCCAACAAGGGCGTCCGGGACGAGTGACACGAGCGGCATCTCACGCGACGGGTTGGTCAGGCGACGGCACTGTCCGTCAGGACATTCCAGCCGGTGTAGGCGAATCGCGCCCAGCAGGTGGCGGCCAGGGAGATTCCGTTGATCAGCGTGTATTCGCCCGTGCCGGTGCCCTTGACCGGGGAGGCCACCAGGCCCAGCGTGTTGGCATTGGGGGCGTAGAGCTGGATGTCGGCCAACTGGCGGGTGAAGTAATCGGCCAGGTCGTGGTCGGTGGCGCCGGCGTTGGCGGCGGCGGTGATGGCGTCGAAGGCCGACTGCTCGGCCGCGGTGAGGGTGGAGCGGTCGCCCAGGGCGGCCAGGACAGCCGTGTCCCCGAGCTTCTGGGCGATGAGGGCCATGTAGGCCGTCGCTTCGGAGCCTACGCCGTCGCGTTGTCCGGTGGCGCCGGGGTCGGCGACGGCGCGGAAGCCCGGGTCGAAGCCGGTGTAGGTTCGCCCGTTGGCGTCCGTGGAGGTGGCCAGGAACTCGAGGAAGTCGAAGGCCACGCCGCTGTTGTCGTCCAGGCCCAGGCTGCTCCAGGCGCCGGTGTCGACGGGGATGAGGCTGTGGTCGACGGTTCCGGCGGGGTTGGCGCCGGCGGCGAAGTAGCTCCAGGCGTCGGCGATGGCGGCCATGGAGGCGAAGTTGGCGTTCGCGCCATACATGGCTGTGCGGAAGGTTTCCGCGGAGGCCTGCCATGTCTGCCACTGCGTCTTCAGGGTCGCGTCGGTCTCTTCGTCGGCCAGGGCGGCGAACGCACGCGACAGGTCGATGTTGTGTTCGGTGGATCGGGTGGTGCCGTTGACGGGATCGCCGCTCACGGAGAAGCCGCCCATCGCCCCGCCGAAGGCGCGCTGGCGTCCGACGTAGAGGAGCAGTTCCTTGGCGGTGGTGCGGTAGTCGGCGGCTCGGGCGGCGTTGTCGGCCCCGCCGGCGGCGTCGGCGGCGTCGGCGGCGTTCAGGAGGGCCATGGCGACGTACGCCTGGTTGCCCGAGCTGGTGTTGTTGGTGCCGACATTGCGGAGGGTGACGGCGGGGGCAGTGCGGGTGGCCGCAACGACGCCGTAGCCGTATCCGTCGCGGAGGGGCGCGGGGGTGAGGCTCGCGAACGTGCCGTCGGCGAGGGCGCCGGCGTTCATCGGGTCGTGGTCCTGGAGGAGCACGAAGGCGTCGGCGATCTGGAAGGCGCGGGCGACGCTCTCGGCGTCGGGCGTCCCTTCCAGCAGGGCGCCGATGGCCAGGGCGTTATCGTAGATGTAGGCGACCTTGGCGTTGGCGCCGGCGGTCGAGAGCGGATCGGTGGACTTGGTGAAGCTGGGCAGAAGCCCGGGCTTGAGGACGGTGGTGGGAGTCCACGCCCCCAGCCCGGCGGCGACGAACTGGTTCTTGATGCTCTTGAGGGTCAGGGCGGCCAGGACCTCGCTCGAGGTCGGAACCGGGTCTCCTGGGGCCAGGGCCTGCGTCAGCGTGGTGACGGGCCACTTCGCCAGCGAGCCGAATTGCAGCTTGTACAGCGTCCCGCCCTCCCCGATGGCCAGCAGGTACGCCGGCACTCCCAAGATGGTGACCTTGACCATCGGACTGGCCGACAGGAACCCGGCCAGGCTGGCCGCGGGAAGGTTGAGGGACGTCTCGACGTCGTGGAGGGAGACTTTGCCGACCTTGCCGGTGATCGTCCAGATTCCGCCGGTGAGGGCGCCGGCGACGGTCATGTTGCCGACGGTCGGCTTGGTGGGGTCGACGGGCCCGTCGAGGGTGAGGTCGGCCCCGAAGTCGCCGGCGAGGCCGCCCTTGACGCCCGTGACCGACAGCGAGGCCAGGGTGGCGGCATGAATGCTTCCGTCGGCCCATCGGACGGCCTTGAGGGCGCCGACGGCGCCGGAGGCGGCCACGACGCCGTTGGCGATGTTGCCCAGGGTGAGGGAGGCGACGGTGGTGGCCTGATCGAGGGTCCAGGGCGTGCCCACGGTGCCGACGGCGCCGTTGATCGTAATGGCCCCGGCGCTGCCGTGGACGTGCCAGGTCGTGCCTGAGACGGCCCCGCTGATGGTCGCCTTGCCCAGCGTGGGCTTTCCGACCACGGGGTTGCCGGCGAGGGTCAGGTCAGCTTCGAAGGGGCCCTTCACGGTCAGGGCGCCCAGCAGAGGCGGAGTTGGCAGTCGGTGACGTTGTTGGCCGTGATCGCAGCCTGGGTCGTGGCCACAACGGACAGCGCCGCGTTGTCGTGGAGCGTGATGTCGTAGCCGGTCACGTTGTGCAGGCTCAGCGTGCCAATGACGCCCTGGACCACGAAGTCGCCCGCGAGGTCGGCCCCGGGGGCCAGGAATTTAGCGATCGATCCGTCGACCGTGATGCCCCCGATGCTATACGGAAGCGAGGTCTTGGCGGAGATCGAAACCGAGGTCTTGGCGGTGGAGTTGACCACGTCGATGCCGATGATGTCGCCCGCGCCGCTGCCCGTGGTAGTCACAACGAGCTTGCCCCCGCCGCTGATCTTCACGGTCACCGGCACGCCGCTGTCGGAGATGAAGGTGGCCGATGTGGAGACTGTCGTGTGGTTGAGCAGGTCCGAGGCGTCCATCAACACCACGCCAAGGGAGGAGACCGGCAGCGCCAAATGGCCTCGGTAGGCCCCGATCTGCCCCACCCAGTCCGGGGTCTGGTAGCTGTACAGGACGGACATGTTGGCGGGGTTGGACGCGTCGATGAACTTGACGCCCTCGCCGGTGATGAGGGCCACCTGGTTGGCTACCGTTACCTGCCAGGGGGGCGAGTCGTCGGCGAACCGGCCGAGGTACTTCCCCTTGACCGGGTTCGCCATGTCATAGACCAGGAGCCCGTTGGTCTGGTCGGCGACGTACAGCCGGTTGCCGGCAACGGTCAACCCCCACGGCGAGCCCCACTGCCCGAGCAGCACATCGGTGCTGTAGGAGCTTACGGCATTCATCGCGGCCGGCTTGGCGATATCGACGACGATGACTCCGGCCCAGCCATCGGTGTCGCTGGAGCCGCCGTTGGCGTCCGAAACGAACGCGTAGCGGCCCAGGATCGCGATGCCGACCGCCTCGCTTCCGACGATCGCCGAACCCAGCTTGGTGATCTGCGCCGGGTCGGTGATATCGTAGGCCACCAGCCCGCCCCCGTACTCCGCCACGTACGCCACGTTGCCGGCGACGGCCAGCGCGACGGCATATTCGCCTCCGCTCGAGTTGAGGGTGACCGTGTCGAGGACGGCCGGATCGGTCGGATCGGTCACGTCCACGCTGATGATTCCGGAGTAGATGTCGGCCAGCAGGGCGATCGTGTGGTCGCTGCCCGAGATCGTGCGGTGGATCAACTTCAGGTCGCGGAGCTGCCCCAAGGTGCCATAAGAGCCCAGAAACACCGGCGCCTGCGGGTCAGAGATGTCGTATATCCGGAGCCCCAGGGCGCCGTCGGCCTCGTAGAGCGTGTTGCCGTCGACGACGGTCGCGTAACTCGTGCCGTTGGTGGCGCCGAGGATCGCCTGCAGGGCCGGCGGATCGGCGGCGTTCTGGCTGGAGACAGTCACAGACCGCGTGGCGGCCTGCACGTATCCGCTCTCGCCGGTTATCAGTGTTCCCTGGGAGGCCGTGAGTTGAGCCTGAAACACGCCCGTGAAGTCAGCCGGCGCCGTGATGTTGTATTGAAGACCGGGCTCCGTGCTGACGGCCGCTCCCGTCAGAGACGTTGTGGCTTCCAGGCCCGTCGGCTGTCCCGACGCGGTGGCGGTGAAGGTCGACTCCACGCCCGGCGCCACGTGCAGCAGCCCGGGATCGTCGATGGTGACCTGACCGGTCGCGTTGACGTACACGACGCCCTCGGCGGGAGGCCAGTTGGCGTAGTTGTCGTAGCCGTCGGGCCAGGCCGTCACGCGAAGCCGGGCGGCCCCGGTGAAGTCGCCGGCCACGTTCACGGTGACCTCGTACGTGACCGGATCGATGCTGGCCGTTACGCCGGGCTTGTCGCTCTCGACGGCGACGTGCATCGTCGTGACGCCACTGGGCGGGCTGATCTGGGCGGTGAACTGGAACGACGAGCCCGGACTGGCGAATGTCTCCTGCTCGGGCAACGTGATGACGCCCATCGAGCCCGCCGGCGGATCCGAAACGACCGCGATGTCCTGCGAGGTCGTCTGGCTTGTGCCCTCATCGTTAAGCGAGATGGTCACCGTGGCGCTGCCGTCGAAACCGGCCTGCGGAATCAGCAGCACCACGCCGTCCTGGTCGCTCCCGATGATCGAGACGCTCTGGAGAACCGGCACGCCGTACGGGCGGTCGTCGGAGTCCCGGGGCAGATCGATGAGCGTGCTGACGATGTCCATACCGGAGATCACCTGGCCGAAGATGATGTAGTTGCCGTCCAGCCAGTGGGCCGCGGTATTCGTGATGAAGAACTGGCAGTCGCTGGAGCTGGGGCCGCCGGAATTGGCCATGGCCAGCACGCCCACGCCCGAGAAACTCAGGTTCGGGTCGAGCGTCTCGTTGAACGCCCCCAGCGGGCTGCCCCCCGTGCCGTCGCCCTTCTGGGCGTCGCCCGTCTGGACCATGAAATTGGGGATGATCCGGTGGACCAGCACGTCGGTGTAGAAGGGCGACGCCGTGGCGTCGGGCAGGCCGCCGGAATCGTAGCCGGTGGTCGCGAGGGTGGCGAACCTTTCGGCCGCCGTCGGGGCGCGGGAGTCGAACAGTTCGACCAGGACGTCGCCGATGTCGGTCCCGTCCGCCGCGACGAAGTGCAATTGGGCGAAGCGGGTGTCGGGCAGGACGATCGCCTGGAGGTTGGGGTCGTCGCTCAACGCGGTGATCGTCAGCGCGTCGCCGCTGTCGGCGGCTCCGTCAATGCCGATGGCCAGGGCCTGGCCCGTGGCGGCCACCGAATACTGGGCGCCCAACGCCGTGGCGAAGGAGGGGACGCCGTTGAGCAGGAGGCGGCCTTCGAGGGCCTCGACGAACGTGAACTGCGTGGTGGGGAGACCGGAGCGTTCGACCGCGCACGCCGTACGATTTGTCATAGGTTCACCGCCATGCAAGAGGCAAGGCCAGGCCCGGTATCGCCGTGCGGGAAACCGATCCCGCCGAGCACGTGGGAGGGCCGGGCCCCGCCTCCTCCAGAGACCTGATTATCTCCGAATGCCGTCCTTTTGTCAAGGGAATCGACCCGCCCCGCGCGCCGCGCCGCCCGGTGCGGCGATGCGTTTTGCCCGGCGCGGGGGGGAATCGTAAGCTTCTGTTGCGATAACTCCCACGCGCCCGGCGCATACGGATGCCGGGCTCTCGTTGATTTCCGGTTGTGCCTTTCTCCCCGGGCGGCCCCGAGCCGCCGATCGCTCTTGATTCGTTCGCCCTGTGCCCGAGGTGGCCCGATGCGTTCTATTGCCCCTGTCGTACCCGTATTGTCGGAATTGGAATCCCGTCTCCTGATGAGCGCCGTCATCGGCCACCATGAACTGCCCGTGTCCGGGCCCGTCGGGCCCGTCCGACCCTCTCTGATGGGGGCTCGCATGAGCGCCTGGTACGGCGACGACTTCGGCAACACGGCCGCCGCGGCCGCCGCCGTGACCCTGGGCAGCGCCGGGACGGCTTCCCTCACCGGGGCGATCGACTACTACGGCGACGTGGACATGTTCGCCCTCAAGCCCGCCAAGGACGGACGGATCACCGTGACGCTCTCCCCCGCCCCGGGCCGCGGCATCAGCGGCGACCTGGCCGTCTTCGCCGGGACCACCATGCTCCTGCGGGACGCCAACGCCGCCACCGTCGGCGCCACCGTCACCTTCGCCGTCAAGGCCGGCACCACCTACTACCTCCGCGCCGCCAGCCTGAACGTCAACACCGGGCGATACGCCCTCTTGTTCGCGGCGACGTGGACAGCAGCCCCGGCCCCGACACCCCCGGCCCCGACGCCGCCGGCGCCGACGCCGCCGGCTCCCACGCCTTCGGGCACGTACACGCCCGGCGCCCAGGTCTCCTGGAAGGTCGAGAACGGCTCGGGCCTGGTCGTCCTGGGCACCGACGGCGCCGACGCCATCACCGTTTCCAAGGCCTCCGGCGCCACCGTCGTCTACGTCAACGGCGTCGCCGCCTGGACCACCAGCCAGGTCTTCTCCAGCGTCGCCATCTACGGCTTCGGCGGCGATGACACCCTGGTCAGCATCAGCGGGGCCGCTGAAACCCTCTACGGCGGCTCGGGCCTCGACGGCTTCTGGGTCGACTCGCGGGACACCGTCGCCGACAGCGACTCGGCCGAATCGGCCCTCAAGAGCGTCCACGTGGTCAGCCAGTTCTTCTCCTCGGCCTCGGTGGCCCAGCCTTCGATGGAGTTGGCCGGACAGCACCTCGCCGACCCCGCGACCAGCTACGCCTACGCCAACTTCTCGGGCCGACAGGTTTTCACTGACGGGCCCGAATACAACGACATCCGCCAGGGCGGCGTGGGCGACTGCTACTACCTGGCCGTGCTGGCCTCGCTGGCCAAGACCGACCCGGGCGTGATCCGACAGATGGTCACCGCGCTGGGCGACGGCACCTACGCCGTCCGGTTCTTCAGCGGGGGCCAGGCCACCTACGTCCGCGTCGACGGCGACCTGCCCGTCTACAGCGGCTCGAGCCTGGCCTACGCCAACCTCTCTCCCGACGGCGAGCTGTGGGTCGCCCTCGTCGAGAAGGCCTACGCCGAGTTCCGCACCGGCGCCAATTCCTACGCCTCCATCTCCGGCGGGTGGATGACGCCCGTCTACACCCAGATCACCGGCGTGTCGGCCTCCGACACGTATAGCTCGGGCCAGACCGACTCGGCCCTGGCCAGCCAGATCAGCCAGGCCCTCGCCGCCGGACACGCCGTGACCGCCGGCTGCCTGTCGGCCGGCTCGACGACGATCGTCGGCGGGCACGCCTACATGGTTTACTCGGTGCAGACCCTCAACGGCGTGCAGACCGTGACAGTCTACAACCCCTGGGGCGTCGACGGCAAAGGGTCCGACGGCAACTCCAGCGACGGGTTGGTCACGCTGAGCGTGAGCGACTTCCGGAGCGTATTCAGCGTGGTCTCCACGAGTGCCGCCTGAGTGCCGGTTCGGCGCAGGACAGACGGGCGGGCCCACGCGGATCCGCCCGCCTTCGTTTAACGACGGCTTCGCTCCTGACGCCCGGCAAGCAACCCCGGCGAACGCTATTCCTTCACGCCCCCCAGCAGGATGCCCTTGACGAAATACCGCTGGACGAACGGATAGAGCATCGCGATCGGCAGCACGGTGACCATGACGGTGGCGGCCTTGACGGACTCGGGGGTCAGGCGGGAGATATCCAGCCCGGTGCGGACGCGGTCCTGCATCGCGGTGCTGTTCTGGATGACGATCCGCTGCAGCAGCGTCTGGAGGACCTGCTTGTCGTCATTGTATATGTACAGCATGGCGTCGAACCACTGGTTCCAGTGCATGACGGCCGTCCAGAGGGCCACCGTCGCCAGCACCGGCATCGAGAGCGGCAGGAAGATGCGGAAGAGGATGGCGGTCTCGCTGG
Organism: Planctomycetota bacterium; assembly: GCA_026693065.1. Lineage (GTDB taxonomy): Bacteria > Planctomycetota > Phycisphaerae > SM23-33 > SM23-33 > JAPLNA01. The sequence continues at coordinate 1,955 of JAPLNA010000367.1, read as the reverse complement.
CGCCCTCGACACGGGCGGCTTCGGTGAGGCTTTCGGGAATCTGCTGGAAGAAGTTCTTGATGATGATGAGGTTGAACGCGCTGACGAGCAGCGGCAGCACGAGCGACCAGATGCTGTCGATGAGTCCCAGGTTTCGTATGAGCAGGTAATTGGGGACGATGCCCCCGTTGAAGATCATCGTGAAGAGGATCAGGAACAGCACCATGCCGCGGTGGGGCAGGGTCTTCCTAGCCAGGGCGTAACCGGCCAGGCAGGACACCAGCAGCGTCAGTGCCGTCGCCAGCACGGTCCGCAGGGCCGTGTTGCCCAGCGCGGTCATGATCTCCGGGTTGCCCAGGACCAGTTCATACGCCTTGAACGTCCACTCGCGCCCGTCCTTGGTGGGGCAGGTCATCGAGGCCAGCATGACGTACACGAACGGGTACAGCGCCACCAGGGCCACGCCGCCCAGGAACGCCAGGTTCACCACGTTGAAGATCTTCTCGCCTCGGGTTCGTTTCATGTCACCAGATCCCGTGTTCGCCGCCGCTGAGGCGCCGGGCCGCCCCGTTCGCCGACACCACCAGCAGCAGCCCGATCACCGATTTGAACAGGCCCGCCGCCGTCGCCAACCCGAAGTCCTGGTAGACCATCCGCCGCAGGACGTAGGTGTCAATGATGTCGCCCACGTCGTAGACCATCGGGTTGAACATGTTGTAGATCTGGTCGAAGCCCGCGTTGAGGATGTTCGACAGGCTCAGGATCAGCAGCACCACGATGGTCGGCGCCAGGCACGGGAGCGTCACGTGCCGCGTCTGTTTCCATCGCCCCGCGCCGTCGATGGCGGCGGCCTCGTACAGGTTCGGATCGATGCCCGCCAGCGCCGCCAGGTAGATCACCGCGCCGTACCCCGCGCTCTGCCAGATGCCGGTCAGGATGATCGTGACGATAAACCACGCGCCGTTGCTCAGGAAGCTCACCGGGCTGTGGCCGGCCGCCTGGACGAGCCAGTTCACCGGCCCCTCGCTGCCCAGCAGCATCAGGAACATGCCGCCCAGGATCACCCACGAGAGGAAGTAGGGCAGGTAGGTCAGCGTCTGCACGCCGCGTTTGAACCACGAGACCCGCACCTCGTTGAGCATCAGGGCCAGCACGATCGGCGCGACGAAACCGAACGTCAGCCGCAGCAGGCTGATCGTGGCCGTGTTCCGCAGCGCCCGCGGGAAATCCTCGCTCGCGAAGAGACGCTGGAAATTCTCCAGCCCCACCCACGGGCTGCGCACCATGCCGAGACTGGCCATGTAGTCCTTGAACGCCAGCACCAGCCCGACCATCGGCACGTAGTTGAACAGCACCAGCAGGACCATCGACGGCAGCAGGAGCAGCAGAAGCTCCTTGTGCCGCCGGTAGGTCGTCAGGATGGAGCCGGATCGTGGGGCCGTCATTTCGGGATTGCTCCGACGAGGCGAAAGATCTCGTTGCGTTCCTTCCAGAACTCGTTGGCTTCGCGGGTCAGGATGTCGCCGCCCCTCGCCCGCCAGGTTCTCACGAACTCATCGAAGTATTCCAACGGGCGCTGGCCCCGGATGATCTGCATGTACGCCTGCAACTGGAACTGGCGAAGGTCCTCGAGATACGTGGCCGCCGACGGCACCACGTCGCTCTTGCCCAGCGCGTTCTTCATGCCCCAGGACGAATCGGAGTACGTCCGGCGGAAGGTGTCGGCCCCATCGGGCAGCAGATGGGCGGTCATCTGCAGCGGCACGGAGCAGGGCGAGAAGTAGCCGTAGGCGTTATCGGGCGCCCCGATGTTGATGAGGTTTGGCTGTTCGGCGCCGGGGCCCTGGAATTCCGGCATCAGCGTCACCCCCCGCCGCGGGGAGTACTCCCAATGCGTGCCTCGCCGGCCCAGGCGCGACTCGATGAAAAGGTCGCCGTCGGTCGCGTAGCGTTCGAACATCGCGAGCACCCGCAGC
>JAPLNA010000366.1 GCA_026693065.1 Planctomycetota bacterium | reverse complement strand
CAGGAATTCCGCGAGTCCCTCTTGGAGGGACGCCAGTTGTTTGGTATTCATGTTTGTCTCCAGGACCAGCTGGCTCACAAGAACCATCGGCCTGGACCCCCGAATCTCTTGAGCCTCATTTGCGCTGTAGTGCTACAAGCGCCTCCCAGCGTCCCCGGATCATTTGCGTTGACCCCGTGCCCCGGGGTACATTTCCGGCCATGGAAAAACGATCCTTTCTCAAGAGCTACGGCCTGTCGCTGGTCCTGCTGGGCAGCGTGGCGGTCGGGTCGGTTCTGGGGCTCGTGCTGGGCCCCAAGGCCGCCGCGCTCAAACCCTTCGGCGACGTCTTCCTCAACCTGCTCTACGTCAGCGTCGTGCCGCTGGTGTTTTTCACGATCGCCTCGGCCGTCGCGGGCATGGCCGGCACGGTGCGGCTCTTCAAGGTGCTGGGCTGGATGCTCGTGATCTTCACCGCCACGGGGGCCATCGCCTCGGGGCTGATGGTTGTGGGGGTGAAGTTCTACCCGCCGGCGCTGGCGGTGAAGGCCCCCGTGGCAGAGTCTTGTCCCGCCGCCGCCGTCGACAAAGCCAACCCCGTCGTCAGCGCCCTGACCGTGGACGACTTCCCCCAGTTGATCACCAAGAAGCACCTGCTGCCGCTGATCGTCTTCGCGGTGCTGGTGGGGCTGGCCACCTCGGCCGCCGGCGAGAAGGGCAAGCCCTTCGCGGCCTTCCTGGCCTCGGGCAACGAGGTCTTCCTGCGGATCATCTCCCTGCTGATGGTCTACGCCCCGATCGGGCTGGCGGCGTGTTTTGCCGCGATTGTCGGGGGCGACATCGGCCCGGCCCTGCTGGGGGCGTACGGGCGCGTGATGATCCTGTACTACCCCGTCTGCATCGCGTACTTCTTCGGGGCCTTCACCCTTTACGCCTTTTTCGCCGGCGGGGGGCTGGGCGTCCGCCGGTTTTGGGGCAACATCTTCCCGGCCACCGCGATGGCCGTCGGCTCCTGTTCGAGCTTCGCGACGATTCCCCTGAACCTCCAGGCCGCCGATCGCGTGGGCGTGCCCCGCGACATCAGCGAGGTCGTGATTCCCATCGGCGCCCAGATCCACATGGATGCCTGGCGGCGATCGTGAAGATCGCCTTTCTGGCGGGCCTGTACGGCCTGCCGCTGGAGACCCCCGCCCAGATCGGCGAGGCCGTCGTCGTGGCCATCCTCGCCGGCATGGTCATGAGCGGCATTCCCGGCGGCGGGTTCACCGGCGAACTGCTGATCGTGACGATGTACGGCCTGCCGCCCGAGTCGCTCGTGCTGATTAACACGATCGGCACGCTCGTGGACCCGCCGGCGACCGCCGTCAACGCCATCGGCGACAACGTCGCCAGCATGATGGTCGCCCGGATCCTCGGCGGGCGGGGGTGGCTCAAGGCGGGCGTATAATGGGGCATGATGAAGATAGGGTTAGCCGCCGATCACGGGGGGTTTGAGCTGAAGGAACGGCTGGCCGTGCGCCTCCGCCGGGCCGGGTTCGACGTGACCGACTTCGGCGCCCACGCCCTGGAGGAGGGCGACGACTACCCGGACTTCGTCGTCCCGCTGGCCCGGGCGGTGGCCGCCGGGACGGTGGAGCGCGGGCTGGCTGTCTGCGGCAGCGGGGTGGGGGCCTCGGTGGCGGCCAACAAGGTCCCCGGCGCCCGGGCGGCCCTTATCGCTGACGCCTTCAGCGCCCACCAGGGCGTCGAAGACGACGACCTGAACATCCTCTGCCTGGGCGGTCGGGTCATCGGCGAATCGCTCGCGTGGGAGTTGGTGACGGCCTTCCTGGCCGCCCGCTTCACCGCCGCCGGGCGCCACCTCCGCCGCCTGGGGAAGGTGCGCGACCTGGAACGGGCCCCCCGCCAAACGTCCCCCGCCGCGTCTGCGATCTTCGAAGAGGGCGCCTAGCGTGGCCCTCCTCCCGCCGCCGGCTGGAAGGGCATGAGCGAATGCGGGGCATTGCCCGCTTACTGCGGAACTCGCCGGGGGCGGCAGCAGAGCATGATGGTGCCGACGGAGACCAGGAGGGCCAGGCTCGCAAAGCCGGTGACGGCCCAGGGGCCCCACGGGCCGAAGAACCGACCGGTGTGAAGGCCCTTGACCATCTTGGCGTAGTGGGTGTAGCGGACGGCGGGCTGGCCGTCGGAGTCGAACCGCTCGCGCCGATACCCGTCGCGTTTGGTCACGCTGTAGCGGGCGGTGTTGGCGTCGACGAGAACCTCGGTGACGCCGTCGCCGGCGCCCTTGCGGGTGAGGACCTTCCAGACGGTATTGCCGGCGCGGTCGACGTAGAGTTGGACGTAGTCGATGCGGGCCTGGGCGGTGAACTCCCCCGCGCGGGCCATAGCCTTCTCCAGCGTTACCGGACAGGCCCCCAGCGACGCGGCCGGCACGCCGTTCGTGCCGGTGGGTTCGTTCTGTTCGTTGAGTCCGGGCGGGAAAAGCGAACGGAAGTAGTCCTCGGCGTGGACCATCACCAGGGCAGTGGCGGCCATGTAGAGCAGCCCGAGGTTGACCAGAAGCACGGCGGCCCGCCAGAGCAGGGCCGGGATGGTTGCTCGGGGGGGGGGGGGGGGGGGGGGGGGGGGGGGGGGGGGGGGTTTCTGCCATGCGGTTTACTCCACGGTGGTGTTCCAGATGAGTCGGGGGTTGGTGTATCGCCCGGTGGCCGGATCGAGGAGTTGGAACTCTCCGTAGGGAACCCAGCGGGCGCTGCCGTCCATGAACACGGCATTGCTGCCGACGTCGTGCCGGCCCGAAACACGGCTCCACGCCCCCCGGTAGACGTTGAGACGTTGGAAGGTATATCCGCGGCGAATGGACTCGGAGTAGGTGGCGTCCGGCGTCCGGTCCAGGACGGCCTGGACGGGAGGCAACTCGGTCTCGCCGATGTTGGTACGGCGTTCCGAGAACAACACGTTGGCCTCCGGGGTGCGAACGCAACTGAGCCGGGGGGGCTCGTTGCCGTTGCCGGTGGAGTTATTGTTGTACATGATGCTGAAGTAGAAGGGCAGGTTGTTGGCGGTGCGATACGGGACGGTGGCCCAAGGCCCGCTGGCGCCGTCGTCGTCGCCGGGTGCGGTGGGGTCGTCCGGGCACAGGTAGAGCGACTCGATGCCGTTGCCCGGCATCGGGATCTGCCCCGACTCGGCCAACTGGTGGTAGGGCGTCAGCCCGAGCGCCGGCGGAAGGATGTTGAGCCAGTAGGATTTCCACCGCGGCTGCCCGTCGGCGGTGAGCCGCTGGTTGAGGTCGGGCAACCCGCCGTAGTCATTGCCGTCATTGACGAGACGGCCCTGGTTACTGTGGGCGTAGATGCAGGCGGCGCCGCTCCAGTTTCGCAGGTTCGCGCAGCAGGCCACCTGGCGAGCCCGGTGGACCACCGACAGAAACGCCGGCGCCAGCAGGCCGGCCAGAAGGCCCAAGATGCTGACCAAGGCCAGCGATTCCACCAACGAGAGACCTACCCGTGGATGTCGGTGAGGGATCATGGGGATGAGCCGCTATCGGCTCTGGCGCCGGCGGATGCCCAATGCCCCCAAGAGGCACGCGGCCAGGCTCGCCGGTTCGGGCACGCCCGCCAGGCCCACCTGTCCGCCGTCGCGGCCGAAGTTGTCCTTCAGGAGCCCGAAGTCTTCCGGGCCGATTTCGCCGTCATCGTTGCCGTCGCCCAACGTCCAGCTCTCGTGATGGCCGTGAGCCAGGTTGTCCAGGCCGAAACCGTCTTTCAGAATGCCGAAGTCCTCCGGGCCTACCTCGCCGTCCCGGTTGAAGTCGCCCGTCAGCAGGAGGGCCGGGGCTACATCGAGGTCGTCGACGCCAATGCCGTCTTCACGGCCGGCCACCGGGGAGTCGTAGTCGCTCCAGCGGATCATCATGCTCGCCCCGGGCGAGAGAAACAGTCCGGAGACAGTCCCGGACACGGTCGCGCTGGTGACGTTGCCGAAACTGCCGTTGGTGACGGCCCCGCCCGGATTGAAGTAGTTCAGGGCCGGCGCCGAAACCCACGTGCCGTTGTTCAGGGCGGTGGCGTCCAGGCTGTACTCGAACAGCAGGCCGTCGCACCGGTTGGCGACCGCCACCCGCCAGGTTTCGCCAGTGTACTGTATGGCCAGAGCAGTGATCGCATCGGGACAGCCGTTCGTGAACCCAAAGCCGATCCATTGCTCGGCGCTGTCGGGGGAATCCGAGGCGCTCCGTTGTGTTCCAAAGGCCGCCTCGCCGGGCGTCTGGTCGAACCGGAACCGCCGGGCATTGCTCGTGTTGCTCTGGCCGGGGCTGTCGGTGAACTGCCCGTCGATCGTGTTGACGTTGGTGCCCCGCTCGCGAAACGTCCATCCGCCGGGCAGGGCGGTGGGGGCGGCAAAATCCGCGCCGTTGAAATCCTGCGTATAGGTCTGACTCAGGGCGTACCAGGTGAACGAGGATGTGACATCCATCACCTGCCCCGAGGCCCCTGTCCCGGTCAGCAACACGCCCAGCGCCCACACCGCCAGCCACAACATCGATCGTTTCATGGTTCTCTCGCTTCCAAGGCAATCCCGGGCCGCTCACGCCCCGGGGGATCATGGGGTCCGCCGGGACTCCCACATACCACTATGCCGCTGACGGCAAACGGGGACACCTCGTCCTGGGGGAAACCGGGGTTTCTTCTGGGCTCTTCCCGTTTCTTTTGTCACTCCCCCCGCGGCCCGCGCGCAAAAAGACGCGGCCGGGGCGTTCTTGTGTGCCGCCGGCCGCGGGGGGGTGCGGGAAAGTTCCCGGTTGGGAGCGGCTACCTCCGCTTGCGCCGCAGCGCCAGCGGGGCCCCCAGGGCCAGAACGCCCATCGTGACCGGTTCGGGCACGGGGTTGGTGCCTTCGATCTTGACGGCCTGCAGCAGGACGTTGTCGGAGGAGTGGCCCTTGCCCTGCGCCGCGGTCGTGACGAAGTAGTACTTGTTGTAGTGGTCCCCATCCATCGGGATGGTGACGAACGAGCCGTTGGTCGCGCTGGCGCTGATGAGCTTGGTTCCGAAGCTCGAGGGCGAGTCCGAGCCCCACACGTCGAATTTCTCCTGGTCCGTCTTGCTGTTGGCCCCGACGCTGTCCATCTTGATGCTCACGACCAGGTCTTCCCACTTCAGGGCCAGCGGGGCCGTCATGTCCACCAGCAGGTAGTTGGCGATGAGGGTGCCCTTCTTGGTGAGTGTCAGCTCGCTGTTCTTGGTGCCCGTCAGCCCGAGCCCGCGCTCGCTCTTGCCCATCTTCTTCTGGAACAGCGTGTGGGCGGTCGTGTTGGCGTTGAACCCCGACACGGTAACCAGCGGCGTCGTCGCGTCCAGCGGATTGAGCCCGGTGGCCGAGCCATGGGTCGTCAGGGTGTTGGTCTTGACGTACTTGGTCTTGCCGCTCGGCGTCACGATGGGGGTCTTGACGGCCTTGTTCAGGCCGCTCGGGTTGAAGTCCCAGACGATGGCGTTGATGATCCCCGCGGGAGCCGGGACAGACGTGAAGGCCAAGGCGAGACATCCCAGAGCGAGCGCTACCTTGTTCATCTTCTTCTCCTCCGACAGGGCATGGGAAGCGGCAGAGTCCTTCTCCACACCGTACGTCGTCTACCGCCCGGCCAGGCCAGGCGATCGAACTGAACTGCGAGCGTTACTTCAAGGGAATCGCGGGTTGAACGAGCCCAGATTCCCAGGCGGCGGAGCCTCCGCCTCTGTTTCTGCCGTTCCCTCGGCCTACACGTGAACAACCAGACAAAGCAAATCGCCGGGAACCGAAGCTCTGAGTCCTCTTCATTCGAGCAACAACGAGCCTGAATTCGGATCGGCCGAGCGTCGCCGTTCCCTGAGCGAGCCGAACTGCTTCTCTCATCGAACCCGTATATTATAGGGCAGGCGGCAAAATCTGTCAAGGGGTAAAACGGGCGTCCTTTCGGAGTTTATTCGATGACTTCGCGCGGGCGGAGGAAGAGAGGATGACCCCCGGGCCCGGGGAGGATATGATTACCCCACAGCCGTTCCCGCCCTCCGCCGGGCGGTTTGACAAGGGCCATCCTATGATCCAACTGAACCCGAGTGAATGCCGCGTCCTGGGCGTGCTGGTCGAGAAGGCCCACACCTCCTCGGCCTATCCGCTGTCGCTCAACGCCGCCACGGACGGCTGCAACCAGAAGTCCAACCGCGACCCGGTCGTCGCCTACGACGAGCAGGCCGTCATGCAGGCGTTGGACGGGCTGCGGGACAAACGCCTGGCGATCTTCGCCGACTCGCTGGGCGCCCGCGTGACCAAGTTTCGCCACAACGCCCGCGAGGCCTTGGGCCTGGCCGAGGGTGAACTGCTCGTGCTGACCGAGCTGCTGCTCCGGGGCCCGCAGACCGCCGCCGAGCTTCGCACCCACGCCTCCCGCATGCGCCCGCTGGAGTCTGTCGAGGTCGTCCAGGAAGCCCTGCGAACCCTCATGGACCGCCCCGAGCCCCTCGTCCAGCGGATCCCCGGCGGGCGGGCCGAACGGTTCGCCCAACTGCTCTGCCCTGCCCTCCACTCCCTCGCCGAACCGCCGGCGTCGGCGAACGACTCGCCCGTCGCCACCCCGGACGCCGCCGACCGCATCGCCCGCCTGGAAACCGAAGTCGCACGCCTCCGCGATAGTCTCGAGCGACTCGCCGCCGCCCTGGGCGCCGCCGATATCCTCAACCCGCCCGACCCACAGTAGCACAGAAGGTGAGAGGGTAGAGGTGAGAGGGGAGAGTCGGGGATGCGGACGCACTGTCTGTACGTCCCGAGGGAGGATGGGGGGGGACTTGGTGTCCGCGGGAAAAACGCGCGGGGCGAGCCCCGCCGCTATTGACCTCTAGATAGAAAAAGCGCGCGGTTCGGCGCATGTTCGGGTTGCGCCATCGCGCGGGGGCATGTATGGTAGGGGGTATGCGCACGGAAGCGTTTATCGAAGGGCTCGAGATGCGGCGCCGCATTGCGGTGCGAT
>JAPLNA010000365.1 GCA_026693065.1 Planctomycetota bacterium | reverse complement strand
GAGCCGGGGCGGGCGGATGGGTGGTTGTTGACAAGCCGGGGCGCGAGGGGCTAGCCTGTGGCGATCATGCCAGAAGCGGCCGGGATATACGCGTTCGAGGGGCTCATCGGCTCCGTGCAGGAGCGGGTGCACGGGTGCATTCAGACGGTGGCCGGTTCGGTGGGGTGGACGGGGGGGATCGAGGGGTTGTTCTCGGGCAAGATGCTGCGGACGCGGCTGGCGGGGCGGCTGGCGGCGGCGGAGGCGAGGGTCGAGCGAGGGGCCCTGGTGGACCTGTGTGCGGCGATCGAACTGCTGCACGTGGCCAGCCTGTGTCACGACGACGTGATCGACAACGCCCAGGTCCGCCGCGGGACGCATTCGCTGTGGGTGGCGGCGGGGGCGTCGGCGGCGGTGCTGATGGGCGACCGGGTGCTGTGCGAGGCGATGGACCTGGCACGCGGGGCGGCCGGCGGAGCGTACCTGGGGCCCTTCATGAGCAAGGCCCGCGAGGTGCTGGACGCGGAGATCCAGCAGGAAATCGCCTGCCGCGGGCGAGCGCTGGAGGAGGCGATGTGCCTGGCGCTGGCGCGGGGCAAGACGGGCCCGCTGTTCGCGTTCCCGGCCGGCGTGTGCGGCGGGGCGGACGCGGCGGTGACGGCGGCGCTGGAGGAGGCCGGGTATCAACTCGGCACGGCCTATCAGCTCGCCGACGACCTGTTGGACGTGCTGGGGGATGAACGGTCGGCGGGCAAGACGCTGGGGACGGACCGCCAGCGGGGCAAGTTCACGCTGCCTCACATGGGGCCCGAGGGCCCGGGGCGAACCCGGGACCACATCGCCCGGCTCTGCCGCGGCGCGGCGGCCGGCCTCGAACCCTACCCGCGGCTCCGCGAGGGGCTCGGGGCGTATCTCACACAGGACTTCCTGCCGGCTTTGGGGCTCGATTCGCCCCGCTGAAAAAGAACCCGCCGGCCCGGTGAGTCCGGACCGGCGGGCGATGGGTTTCTTCCGTCGCGGGAGTTTGTTTAACCCCCCCCGCGAAGATCAACCGTTCTGGGAGGGCATCAGCCCTGAGTGCCGCCCTTGTGGCCGCCGCCGGCGCCGGGGGTCTTGGCCTCGATCTTGGTGGCCGTTCCGGTGGCCGGGGTCACGACGACCCGCATCTTTTCCTTCAGGTCGGCGACCGTCTTGGCGGCGCCGTCGATGGTGACGACCGTCTTGTCGTCGGTCACAACGACGACTTCCTTCGCCGTATCGCCATGCCCGGTCTTGACGGTCACGTTCGCGCCGTCCACCTTGACGATCCTGCCCTTGAGGGTCGCCGGGGCGTCCGCGGCGACGACGATGGCGGTCACGCTCAACACCAGGGCACCGGCCAGCAGCAACGCTACGATCTTGTTCATGTCTTTTGCCTTTCTATAAAGAGGTCTTTGTGCAGGGCCTCAACCTTGAGTCCCTTCATTCGCTTTCGCTTTGGGTACGACAAGCCTATCTTTCGGTCAACGCGGCCCGACAGGTGCAGTCCGTTTTTTTCCCCCGCCGCATACTCTTTCAACGCGGCGTCCGCCAAGTCCCTGCGAAGAGAGTTGTCATTTCTCGGCGCTGCCCGCCGGGCCCCCGGCGGCGGCTTGAACCGGCCGCGCCGGGCCACTATACTCCCGGGCCGGGGGAGCAAGGAACGTTCCTGGTGACAGCGAAACCGAAACCCTCATCCGCCGACGCCTGGCCCACGCGAGTGGCAACCCTCGCGGCCGCGTTGCGCCGCCGGGTGCTCGAGCACACCGTCCGCCACAACGGCGGGTATCTTTCGCAGGCCTGCTCGGCCGCCGAGACGCTCGCGACGCTGTACGTGAAGGTCATGAACCTCGCCCCGGTGGCCTCGCCCGTCGTGCCGGGGGCGTTCGCGGGCACGCCGGGGGGCGGGCGCGGGAGTGTTCTCGGGTACGCCTGCCACGGCCCTCGCGGCCCGGAGCGAGACCGCTTCATCCTCTCGCCCTCGCAATACTCCCTCGTGCTCTACGCCCTGCTGATCGAGCTGGGGCGGCTGGCGCCGGAGGCGCTGGAGCAATTCAACCGAGACGGCTCGACCCTCGAAATGATCGGGGCCGAACACTCCCCCGGCATGGAAGTGATGTCCGGTTCGCTGGGCCAGGGGCTCAGCCAGGCCGGCGGCATCGCCCTGGCCCGCCAGCTCAAGGGCGAGAGCGGGCGGACGTGGGTCTTCATGTCCGACGGGGAATTCCAGGCCGGGCAGACATGGGAGGCCCTCCAGACCCTCGCGTTCTACAAGGTCGATCGCCTGGGCGTCTACGTGGACGTCAACGGGCAGCAGTGCGACGGGCGGACCGAGACGGTGATGAACATCGAGCCGCTGCACGAACGCGTGGCGGCGTTCGGGTGCCGCGTCTTCCGCGTGGACGGGCACGACGCCCAGGCCCTGGCCGCCCCGGCGGCGATGGAACCCGACGGACGCCCGCTCGTCGTGCTGGCCGACACCGACCCCTGCCGGGGGGTTTCGGCCCTCCGCGCCAACGCCCCCAAGCTCCACTACCTCCGCTTCAAGACCCCCGGCGAACGCGAAACGTATCGCCGCCTGCTCGAGGAGATGATCTGACCATGGGCGAGATCCTCTCCCGCGTCCACGCCAACAACCTCGTCCGCTGGGCGGCGGACAAACCTAACGCCGTCGTCTTCTCGGCCGACCTGACCGGCTCGACCGAGGTCGACCTCTTCCGCGACGCCTACCCGGGGCGGTTCTTCTCCTTCGGCGTGGCCGAGCAGAACATGCTCAGTTTCGCCGGCGGGATGGCCCGTGAGGGCTTCTTGCCGCTGGTCCATACCTTCGGTGTATTCATATACAGGCGTGCATACGACCAGGTGGCGATGTCCGTGGCGTACCCGAACCTGCCCGTTCGGATGTTCGGCTTCCTGCCGGGGGTGACCACCCCGGGCGGGGCGACGCACCAGGCGATCGAAGACGTCGCCCTCATGCGCTCGCTGCCCAACATGACCGTCCTGGACTGCGGCGACGCCACCGACGTCGAGACCGTCCTGGACGCCATCGAGACCATTCCCGGGCCGGTGTATGTGCGGATGTTGCGCGGCGAGGTGCCTCGTCTGTTCGCCGCCGCCGAGCCGCTGCGGGTCGGGCGAAGCCGCCTGGTCCACGCCCCCGCGAGCGGGCCGGCCGACCTGGCCGTCTTCTCCAGCGGCATCTGCACCGAGGAGGCCATCCGGGCTGTGCGGGCGATGGCCGATCGCGGCCTGGCCATCCACCACCGCCACGTCTCGACGCTCAAACCCTTCGACGACCCGGCGATCCTCGCCGCCGCCGTCGAGGCCCGGTGCGGCGTGATCACGATGGAGAACCACGTCGTCGTTGGCGGGCTGGGCAGCGCGGTCGCCGAAACCCTCGCCGAGGCCGGCGTCGGGAAGAAACTCGTGCGGATCGGACTGGCCGACACCTTCGCCCACGGAGCGAGCAAGGCGTACCTGATGAAGGAATACGGGCTGGACGCCGCGGCCCTGATCCGCCGGGCCGAAGGACTGCTCGGGCGGACGCTGAACATCGGCGAGGCCGACCTGGCCGCCGTTCGCATCGAGCCCGTCCACAGCATGGCCAAAGCGGAGGCACTCTGATGGGCGCGAGCGTTCCCCTCCGTCGCCAGCCGTCGCTTTCGGGCGAGCGGTTCGTCGTCGAGTATCGCCTGGCCGGCCAGGCCTCCGACGCCCCCGCCAAGGCCCGCGATATCTGCCTGGAGCAGACCGTCGAGTTCCCCGAAGAGCTCGTCCCCCCGGGGGCCATCCGCGACCAGATCATCGGTCGGGTGGAATCCCTCGAGCCGGCCGGCCCGGCCCAGGTCGCGCGGATCAGCTACGCCGTCGAGACCGCCGGCGGGGAACTGTGCCAACTGCTCAACGTGATCTTCGGCAACACGAGCATCAAGCCCGGCGTCCGGGTGGAGCGGCTGGAGTTGCCCCCGTCGCTTCTGGCGGCCTTCCGGGGCCCGCGGTTCGGATGCGAGGGGCTCCGTAGCCGGGCCGGGGCGGCGGGGCGGCCGCTGCTCTGCTCCGCCCTGAAACCCATGGGCCTGACCGCCGCCGACCTGGCCGACCTGGCGTACCAGTTCGCCCTGGGCGGGTTGGACATGATCAAGGACGACCACGGGCTCGCCGATCAGTCGTTCTCGCCCTTCGAGGAGCGTATCACGCTGTGCGCCGCCGCCGTCGCCCGCGCCAACAAAGAGACCGGCGGGCACTGCGACTACTACCCCAACGTGACCGGCGAGCCGGAGGAAATGAAACGCCGTGCGCAGTTCGCCAAGGCCGCCGGGGCGGGCGGGCTGGTCGTCTCGCCCGGCCTGGCGGGCCTGAGCGCGATGAAGGCCCTCGCCGACGATGACTCCCTCGCCCTGCCGATCATGAGTCACCCGGCCTTCCTGGGCAGCTTCGTCGCCGGCGACGACAGCGGCATTTCCCACGCCGCCCTCTTCGGGCAGATCATGCGCCTCGCCGGGGCCGACTCGACCGTCTTCCCCAACTTCGGCGGCCGCTTCTCCTTCAGCCGCCCCCAGTGCTCCTCCATCGCCTCGGCCGCCGCGGCGCCCATGGGCTCGCTCCGCCCCATCTTCCCCGCTCCCGGCGGGGGCATGAGCCTCGACCGCATCGCCGACATGCGTTCCGTCTACGGGGCCGACCTGATCCTCCTCATCGGCGGCGGCCTGTTCCGTCACGGCCCCAACCTCACCGAAAACTGCCTTCACTTCCGCCGCCTGGCGGAGGCGTTTTAGCAGGTACTGTAGTCCCGGCCGCCCTTGCGAGTGCTTTCTTGTGAACATTCTTGAGGTTCTGACGGCCCGGGCATACCATCCGGGCAGGACGGCATGAGAAGGCGGCGGGAGAGCAGGCATGAATAAGAGGAAACTTGCACGAGGCGTCTCGCTTGCCGTGGTGCTGCTGAGTGCGGCGTTCTATATCCTGTGCTCACACTGGCTCCAGTTGCTTGGCCCGTTTCTCTTTGATGAGACCGGGAACTTTCGATCCGACGGGATCTTCAAGGAACTGTCTCCGGCGATCATGGGCTTCTTCGGACACCTCTCGTCCCTGTATTCGTGCGTTCTGCCCCTGGCGATGTTTCTGGCTGGGTTGGCGGGCGTGATTGCGCTCAGGCCGGCCGGTGAGAAGCCGGGCGATCCTGGCCGGTCTCACCGGATCGGCGTGACGGGGATCGTGGTCGGCGGAGTGGCGAACGGGCTTGTTCTTGTCTTTTCCTCCGGCCTGTTCTTTGTGCACCCAGGGGAACACATTCGCCCCATGGGGTGGGCGTCTCTGATGTTCAATCTGGCCCTCGTTACGCTGTACGTGTCTCTGCCAATAAGCGTCGTCGCGATCATCCGGGAGAAGCCCCGTTACGTAGGAGTAATCAGTGTTGTCCTGGGCATCACGCCGCTCCCCTTTGCCATGATCCTGCTTCACGGGCTTTCGGCGATCATCGGGTTCGGTCTGGCAGAATAGGGCCACGTCCCAGGAGGGCAGCAGTCCCCGAGGAATCGAGGATTCCCCTGTTCTTTACGCGGCGTAGACGGTGACTTCCTTGGAGAGGCGTTTTTCGATCTTGTCGCGGGTGGTTTCCAGGTCGTAGTGGGATTGCAGGTTGAGCCAGAACCGGGGGGAGGTCTGGAAGTACCGGCCCAGGCGGAGGGCGGTGTCGGCGGAGAGGCCGGCTTTGCCTTTGACGATCTGGTTGATCCGGACCTCTCTAATGATAATCAACGACCTCGACGTTCCACGCGTTCCCGTCGAGCCAGACGAAGCAGATCAGCCAGCGATCGTTGATGCGGATGCTGTGGGTGTTGTCGATACCCGACATTATCGCGGAGAGGTTGGTTCTGGGTTGGAAATCGGGGAAATCAGTTCTTCTTTGGTCTTGGGCCCCGGCGGGGCCGCGGAGTGTAGCTACGGGTGGAGTCCGCCGCAGGCGGCGCAACCCGTAGAAAGAGGATTCCCCCCTTCTTTCTCTTTCTTTCTCTTTTTTCGCCCCGGAGGGGCGAAGGAGGCGCGAGGTCTGTGGGCGTGTTCGACGTCTTTGAGAGCCGTCTGACAGATGCACGTCTCCTCCGCCCCTGCCGGGGCGGATGAAGAGAAAAGGGAGAGAGTGTGCGCCCCACTTTTCCACGGGTTGCGCCCGCCTTCGGCGGACTCCACCCGTAACTACAACCCTTTGCCCCTCCGGGGCAAGGAGGGAGGGACGCAACGGGGATGGAGCGAGGAAAGTTGACGGGGAAGGGCTATGGTTGATAGTGTGGGCGGCGCACTTGAATAGGGAAAGGAGCATCGGATGCCGGGAACGTATTCGCAACTTCTCCTTCATGTGGTGTTCTCGACCAAGGAACGCAGGCCGTGGATCGTGCCGGAGGTCGCGCAGCGCCTGTATCCCTATCTGGGCGGTCTGGTGCGGGCGGAGAAGGGCGTGCTGTACGACATTGGGGGCGTCGAGGATCACGTGCACATGTATCTTCGCTGGCGGCCGGACGGGAGCATTTCCGACTTCATGCGGACGATCAAGGCCCGCTCGTCCAAGTGGGTGCATGACACGTTCGGCGAATTGGGGGTGTTCGCCTGGCAGGACGGGTATAGCGTCTTCTCGGTCAGCAAGTCGCAGGAGGAGGCGGTGAAGGCCTACATTGCCGCGCAGGCCGAGCATCACAAGAAGGAGCCCTTCGACAGTGAACTGCTCCGTCTTCTGCGGGCTCACGGGGTTACATTCGACGAACGGTACGTGAACGAGTGAGCTCCCTCGCGCATCGGGCTCTTCGGGCCCGGCGGGGCCGTGGAGTGTAGCTACGGGTGGAGTCTGCCGAAGGCGGGCGCAACCCGTAGAAAGGGGATCACCCCCCGTTCTCTCTTCTTCCTTTTCTTCTTCTTCTTCTTCTTCTTCTCGCCCTGGAGGGGCGAAGGAGACGCGAAGTCTGGGGGCGTGTCCGACGTCTTCGAGAGACCCCTGACAGATACAGGCCCCCTCCGCCCCTGCCGGGGCGGATGAAGAGAAGAAAGAAAGAGTGTGCGTCCCCCCTCTCTACGGGTTGCGCCCGCCTTCGGCGGCTCCACCCGTAGCT
>JAPLNA010000364.1 GCA_026693065.1 Planctomycetota bacterium | reverse complement strand
GGATACGATTCTCGTTGCACATGGCGGTCTCCTTCTGGCGCTTGGCGCCAATTCTGAAAGCCATTCCACTGGCTCTCTTCAGGTTATTGAGCTTACCTCAACGGACCTGCGAAGGGACCGCCTCTGTTCATGCCATCTTTGTGGCTGATTTCCGGTCTTGGACTTGACGGGCGTTTTTTTCATCAGGGCTTTGCCTGCCGGAGGAGTGAATCGTAAGGTGATATTGTGCAGTGAACGGAGCCTTGCTCCGATTCACGTGTTCCCCGAAAAAGGCAATCCGGGCCGTTAAGGGCCTGGTGCGCAAAGCCGCGGGTCCGCCGGGTGTATTTCATGACCGGGCGGGCAGCCGGGCTGCCGAAAGGAACACCATGCCCTCTCTTGCCCTTCGCGGCGGGAGGGGCGGGTTGAGTTCTCTTTGGGCGGCACGTCTAGCGGTGGGGAAAAAAGCACGCCTTGACAAGTGCGTTAGTTAAGCCCGTACCCTGGAACGACGATAGGAAAGGCGGTCGGCGAGTAGGCCGGCCCCGCGGGGAGAGCCCGCGGCGAACAACCAGGCTTTTTCGCGTCGGGAACGGCGGTGCTCAGTGCCCTTGGAAGGAGGTGACGCGAGGGAATTGGGAGCACGGCGCAGGGCAGCAGGGCTATAGCAGCCCGCTGAGAACCGGTTTCTCGGCGAGAAAACGAAGACACGCCTTCGAACGAAGGCAGGCGAATAGGCACGAGAGCCTCAACAGACTGGTCGGCGGCGACCCGAGACGGCACCCGCGGACATCGGACTTACCCCAAGAAAGACGGAGACAAGCAATGAAGCGAAATCAAGGTTTCACCCTCGTCGAAATCCTCATCGTGGTCATCATCCTGGGCATCCTGGCGGCGATCGTGATCCCGCAGTTCACGGAGGCCTCCGATGACGCCCGGACCTCGGCCCTGTCCAGCGACCTGCAGACCATCCGCTCGCAGTTGGAACTCTACAAGATGCAGCATGCCGGCACGTATCCCGCGGACCTGGTGACGGCGCTGACGACCAGCGACGGGACCTATGGCCCGTACCTGCAGAAGTTCCCGAGCAACCCGTTCGTGACGGGCGCGGCGTCTTCGTCCGTGGACACGACCACCCTGGGCGGCAGCACGGCCGGGTGGTTCTATGACAGGACCACCGGTTCGGTCAAGCCCGACGACGATGCCCACTCGAGCCTGTAACCGGGCGGCGGCCCAAAGATGCTAGGTAGCCCGGTCGGGGTCGTCGCGAGGCGGCCCCGACCGGGTTTCTCGTTATCGCCCCCACGGCACGAAAAGGAAGGACGACCCCGCATGCCCGCCAGGCAGGCATTCACGCTGATCGAAGCGATGATCGCCTCGGTGATTCTGGCCGTGACGGTGACGGCCGTCTCGCTGCCCTTTACCGCCGGGGCGCAGAACGAACAGGACTCCGCCCGGGTGACCCTGGCGGTCGCCCTGGCCGAGGAACTCATGGAGGAGATCCTCTCCAAGCCCTTCGCCGACCCCAACGGCGTGCAGACCCCCGGGCCCGAGGCCGGCGAGACCGGCCGGAGCCTCTACGACAACATCGACGACTACCACGGCTACTCCGAGGCCGATGGGCAGATCAAGGATGTCAACGGCGTCGCCTGCACGGGTCTGCTGGCCAAGGGGCTTTCCCGCGGCGCGTTGGCCGAATACGTCTACCTGTTCGGGCAGAGCACGGCCCAGAGCCCCTCGATCATCCGCGTGACAGTCACCGTCAGCTACAAGGGCCGGGCCGTCTCGACCCTCCAGAGGCTGGTGTACAGGAACGGCGCCTGAGGCCCACCATGCACGCCGGAGACCAGACCATGAACCGATCCGCGGGATTCACGATCGCCGAAGTGCTGATGGCCCTTTCCGTGGCCTCGGTGATCGCCCTGGCGGCGGGGGGCGTGGCCACCGGGCTGGCGTATTCCTACCAGCACCAGGACGACTACCGCCAGAGCGTCCAGGACGCCTCCGGCGTCATGCGCGAACTGCGGACGGTCGTGAGCAAGGCCCAGTTGATCCCCAGCGTCTGGGGTGGCGGCCTGATCGTCTGGGCCGACGCCAACGCCGACATGGCCTTCACCCTCAGCGAATTGACGCTCATCCAGTACAGTGCCTCGACCAAGCAGGTCACGGAGAAGCGGTTGATCTTCCCGGCCTCGTGGACCCACGCCCAGATCGCCCTCTCGGACACACCCATGACCCTCACTGCCTCCTCCAATCTCTTCACGCTTCTCCTGGCGTTCACGTTGAACGGCAACACCCAGACGCTGGTGCTGGCCGAGGACGTCCAGGCCTTCTCCGTCACCGGGTCAGCGGGCGGATCGAACAACAACGTGGTCCAGGCCTCCATTACCGTCGGCACGGGCGCCAAGCAGTTCACCCTTCGCAGCGAGATGGCGCTGCGGGCGAGCCTGATCGGGAAGGTCTGACATGAAAGAGCACCTGAGACATCGCCGACCCATCCCGCGCGTTCCGGGCGCGTCGCGGCAGGGCTTTGCCCTGGTGCTCGTGCTGATCCTGGTGGTGGTGGCCGCCGTGGTCGGGACGGCCTACGTCTCGGCGGCCAACGTGCAACGCACCGCCGTGCAGAACCTCGTCGCCCTGGAGCAGGCACGGTACGCCGGGGAGAGCGGCTTGCAGCACGCCCTGTATCTGCTCCAGACCAACCCCGCGGCCGTGCTCAACACCAGCGCCGGGCCGTTCTGCCTCGGTTCCGGGGCGGCCTGCTACGTCATCTCGGGCACGTGTCTCGATTCGACCAAGAACCTCTATCGCCTGAGCAGCACGGCTACCGCCGGCGGTGTCACGCGTGCCTGCCACACCGACCTGTATTGGTGGTCCACGTACTACGCCACGGCCATGGGATTGGGCCCCAAGGGGTACTGGCGGCTGGGAGATGCCACGTGGATGGCGAAGGACGAGATAAACTGGAAAGACGGGGCGTACCAAGGAACACGATACACGGGCCAGCCGGGCGCCCTGGCGGCCGACGCCAACAGGGCCGCGGGGTTCGACGGTTCGACATCCTACGTCGACCTGCTTAAGGCCGACCTCACGGGCCAACGGCCTGTCGTCGTTGTACTGGGGGCTGCTGGCGACGCAGAAGAGCTCCACGACCGGCACGATGGTCTTCAATCTGACGGCCAACACGCTCAAGACCGTCACGGCGAACGTGGATTTCGCGGTGGGGGATTGGGTGTTCGTGGTCGGCACGTACAACAAGGATGCCGGCGGGGCGATGAAACTGTATCAGAACGGCGTCCTGGTCGGCAGCGCGACGAATACCGGCTACATCGCCCACGACAGCACCGTGCCGATGTTCATCGGCGCTCTGGGCGGGGGGGGAATGTACTGGAAGGGGACGATCGATGAAGTGATGATGTTCAACACGGAACTTACCGATACACAGATCAAGACGCTCTACGCCAAGCGGTGGGCGGACACCCAATACGCCGCGTGGAGCAATTGACGTTTAGGAGACACGACCATGGAACGGCGACGGGAAACGGTACGGATGCAGGTGGACATGTATACGCGGGTATGCCTGACGGCCATCGCGATCTTGCTGACGCTGACGGTAGTCGGGCTCTGGAGCGACCGGGGCCCGAACGGGCCTGTCGCCCAGGGGCGGACGTATTCGCCCAACGACAAAGACGCCCCCGACCGTCCGGCGGCGGACACCACGGCCGACAAGAACCGCGCTACCGAGGTATCGCCGTTCGTGGGCGTTCGCGAAGAGATCGTCAAGACGAACGAAAAGCTCCAGGAGTTGCTCAATAGCCTTCGCAGCGGCGACGTGAAGGTGCAGGTAGTCAAGGGCGAGAAAGGCGAGCGGGCGGACAAGCCCGCCTCCGCCGACAAGCCCGAAACGCCGGAGGGCGATAAGGATGGTTCGCAATAGCAGGTTGTTCGGAGGATCTTTCCCGGCCGCCACGGAGGCGTTTTCGCTGGTGGAGTTGATCGTCGTGGTGGCCATTCTGGCCATTGCGGCGGCGATGGTGATTCCCGAGTTGCAGGACACCAAACAGTTCCAGGCGATGTCGGCGGCGAGGGTGCTCGCGACGGACCTGGAATACGCCCGGGACACGGCGATCACGATGCAGACGCCCGTCACGGTGACGTTTAACGTCCAGGGCAGGAGTTACACGTTATCTAACGCAAGTGGGACCCTGGTTCATCCGATGACGAAAGCAGCCTACACGGTGGCCTTCGCCTCGCAAAGCGGTTCCGGGGCGGTGGGGCTGGTATCGGCCAGTTTCGGCGGCGCGCCCGCGGTGACGTTCGACGTCACGGGCGCGCCCAACCAGGCCGGCACGGTAAGGCTCCAGGCCGGGTCGTTCCCCTACACCGTTCAGGTGTACCAGGCGACCGGGCGGGTCAAGGCGACCTACACCGGCTCGTAGGCTCGTAGCCAACCGCAGGAAAGGGCATCGGATGTTCGGCATGCAACGGCACGGCAACGCCTGGCCGATCGGGCTGGATCTTGGCGTCGAGGGCGTCAAGATGCTCCAGTTGGGCCTGGCCGGCGGGCAACTGGCCGTTCGCGCCGCCGGACGATGGTCCTACCCGAACTCCGTGACGGAGCCGGAGGCCCGGCGCGAGGCCGCCGTCGCCGCCGTCCGCGACCTGCGCCGCCAGGGCGGCTTCCGCGGGCGGAGGGTCAATTCCGTACTGACGTGCGGGCAACAGGTGTTCATCAAGAACATCCGCGTCAATCGAATGGCGCCCGAGGAACTCGCCGAGGCCGTCCGCTGGGAAGCCGAGCAGCGGTTTCCCTTCCCCGTCCACCCCGAACGGCTGCGGTACTTCATCGCCGGCGAGGTCCGGGTGGGCACGGAGACCAAGGACGAGGTGATCGTTCTGGCGGCCCCGCAAGAGGCCCTCGACGAGCACATGGCCCTTCTGGAGGCGATGGGGCTGACGCCCAATCACATCGAGATCGCGCCGATCGCCCTGTTCCGCGTGTACGAGCGGTTCCTCCGCCGCCAGGCCGACGAGGAAGTCGTCAGCGTCCTGGTCGACATGGGCTATAGCGGCACGCGGGTGGTGGTGGCCCGGGGGCGGCAGATCGTATTCATCAAGGACATCGACGTCGGGGGGCGGAACCTCAACCAGGCCGTCGCGAAGGAACTCAACATCGGCGAAGAAGAAGCCCGCGACCTGCGGCTTCGCACCATGCGGGCCGCCACGCCGGGTGCTCGCGAGGGCGACGCCGCCGCCGAAAGCCCCCGCGACGCCATGTCCTGGACCGTCCGCGACGCCGTCCGCAAGGAAGTCGAAGCGACGGCCAAGGAAATCTCCCTCTGCCTCCGCTACTGTTCCGTCAGCTTCCGCGGGCTGCACCCCGACAAGGCGATCCTGACCGGCGGGGAGGCGCACGACCCGGCGGTGCAGGAGCTCCTCGGCGAGCACCTGAACGTCGCCTGCCAGACGGGGTATCCGCTGCGCGGGATCGACACGGAGGCGATGGCGGCCTCGGGCGACCGGCGCGAGAGCCTGACCGAGTGGTCGGTCTGCGCGGGGCTGGCCCTGCGCGACGTGAACGTTCCCCAAGAGAGGACCGGACGCCATGGTCGAGATCGACTTTCTGCCTGACCGGGTGATCCAGGAGCGTGCCCGCCGCCGCCGGATGGTCCGGCGGGCGTACCTGCTGGTGTTCACCGTCGGCGTGCTGGCCGCCTGCGGGTCCGTCCGCCAGGGATGGATCCGCCAGGCCCGGGCGGAATCGTCCCTCCTGGCCGATATAAAGAACAACAATGCCGCCATGCTTCTCCGCAAGGCCTCGCTGGACGCGGAGTGGAATTCCCTCCAGTTGGCCAAGCGGATCGGCGAACGGCTGGGCGGGCACGTCAAGCCGATGGAGGTGCTCGCGGCGATCGAGACCGTCGTCCGCAACGCCGACAAGAGCAGTCACCTGGTGTTGAAACACGTGAGCATCGGGCCCGGCGAAGGGGGTAGCTCGTCCGCCTCGCCCCGTACGCCCGCCGGGGCGCCCCTGCCCCCCGGCCTGGCCTCCCCGGCCCCCGCCGCCCCCGCGCGCGTGAGCGTGCTGATCGTCGGGGTCTCTGTGGACGACGTGACGGTGGCCAATTTCATCGCGCAACTGTCGGCCTACTGGATGTTCGAGGACGTGAACATGGAATACACCAAGACCGTGAACTTCAACGGGACGCCGAACGCCCGGGAATTCAAGGTCACCTGCCGGGTGGCGAGATAACCCATGCCCAGACCCGCCACCGGAAAGGTGCCCAACGATACCTGGATCATGTTCGCCGTTCTGTCGGCGATCGTGGGGGCATTCGTGCTGGTGATCTATCTGCCGCAGTCGCGGTACATGAATCAGTTGCAGGCCCAGATGGCCCAGGACAAGGACGAGATCGAGCGGGACGCCGGGGCGGTGGTCGATCGCCGCCTGCCCAAGGAGGTCGACGTCGGGGCCTTTTACAAGGACGTCAGCGCCGGTTTCGCCCAGGAAAAACTGGCCCGCCCCTACATGGCCATCCAGAGCCCCGTCCGCGAGGATCTCTACACCACCCTGCCCATCCAGTTACAGACCGAGGGCAACTACCTGTCCGTCGGACGTCTGCTCCAGCGCCTCGACGGCATGGAGAGGCTGACCCAGGTGGAGAAGCTCGAACTGAAGGCCCAGCCCAAGGGCTCGCACGTCGAGGTCAGCATGCTGGTCAATATCTACCATATGCCCAGCGAGCCGGAGGCAGCCAAGGATGAACAGCGAAAACAATAATCTCACCTGGCAGGAACGGCTGCGGTACGAGTTCCGCCGGAACCGGAAGAAGTCGGCGATGCTGACGATCCTCCTGGTGGTCTGCGTGGTGATGGTGGCCCGACTGGCGATCAAGAAGTCGCCCTCGGTGGCGGGGGGGCAGTCGCAGGCGGCGGTCGAGCCCCAGGCCGCTCCCGCCGGCGCGGCGCCTCTGACGGCCGCGGGAGTCCAGGGCACTCCCGCTCCGGCCCCCGGAGCGATGCCGACGGGCGTTGGGCGGCCCAGGCCTCTCGTGCCGGTAAAGGTGGAGTTCATACGGGACATCTTCAAGCCCGACCCGGCCGCCTTCACGGGCCATAGCGAGGACGAGGCCCCCACTCCCGACGACGTCCGGATCCAAGTCCGGCTGGAGGCCAATGCACTCCGCCTGACCAGCACGATGGTGGGCGAGGTCTCCTGCGTGACAATCAACGGGCAACTTCTGCGAGGCAACGACTGGATCGAAGGCTTCCAGGTGGTGGGCATCGGCAAGGGGCGATGCATCGTGGCCAAGAAGGGCGTCCGGGTTCAACTGGATATGGAAAATTAGTCTGGACGGACCAGGGGGAAAAAAGGTATAGGGTGGGTGAAGTTCCAGCCGAAAGGTATGTGTAGCACCTATGCCGCCGGATGGGCGGCAGGGCCTCATGGATGAGGAGTTGAAACAATGAGCAAAAGGCCGCTATGGACAGAGGCCGTCTGTGTCACCTTCGCGGGGCTGTTTCTTCTGGGGTTGACCATCGGCGCCGTGGGTCAGCCGGTGACTCCCAACCCGCCGTCGGCCGGCGCCGTGACGACCGGGGACGGGGAGCGCGTGCTCAGGTCCGCGGCGTCCCATCCCGGCACGGGGGACACGCCCGACCTCTCCGCCGCCATCACGCCGACCTCCGAGCCGGCGGAGAAACCCCTGGCCACGCGCCCGGGCAAGGAAGTGAAGGCCGACAAGGTTGATAAAGCCGATAAGGCGGACAAGGGCACTCTCGATATCAAGGGCGACCAGAGCGGCAGTATCGAGAGCTTCAGCGTGCAGAACCAGGACGTCCGCCAGTCCCTGCGGCTGCTGGGCTTCAAGTACAAACGAAACATCGTCGTCAGCCCCAACGTCAGCGGCAAGGTGACGCTGGACCTGTACAACGTCACGCTCAAGGAGGTACTGGATTCGGTGGTCACGGCCGTCGGCTGCCAGTACCGCGAGCAGGGCAGCTTCATCTACGTTTACACCGCCAAAGAGTTCGAGCAGATGCAGAAAGAAGCCAAGCGGATGGAGACGAAGACCTTCCGCCTCTGGTACACGACAGCCAACGACATCAAGGCGTACATCAAGCCGGCGATGTCGGAGACGGGGGAGATTTCGACGACCCCGGCGGCGGGCATGGGCGTGGGCAAGAGCGACACCGACGCCGGCGGAAACAAATACGCCAGCATCGACATGGTCGTGATTCGCGACTACCCCGAGAACCTCCGCCGGATCGGGGAGATTATCGCCGAGATCGACGTCAAGCCCCAGCAGGTATTGGTCGAGGCGGTGATCCTCGTGGTGCAACTGGCCGAGAACAGCAGCCTGGGCGTGAATTTCAACACCCTGGCCGGCGTCGACTTCCGCAACATCAACGCCACGTCGGATAACGGGCTGGCCAGCCTGATCCCCGGGCAGGTCACCACGCCCGAACTGAAGTTCACCAGCGCGATGGCGCGGACGGACTTCGGGGCCGTGACCGACGGGCTTCGGATCGGGCTCATCAGCAACAAGATCGCCATGTTCGTCAGCGCCCTGGAGACCGTGGGCGACACGAGCGTGCTGGCCAATCCCAAGCTGTTGGTGGTGGACCGCCAGCGGGGCGAGGTGCTCATCGGGCAGCGCCAGGGGTACAAGACGACCACGGTGTCCCAGGGCATTTCGTCCGAGACGATCGAGTTTCTGGAGACGGGCACGCGGCTGATCGTGCGGCCGTACGTGTGCAAGGACGGCAACATCCGCCTGGAGTTGCATCCGGAAGAGTCCACCGGCGGGCTGGACGCGACGGGCCTGCCCCAGGAGAGCACCGCGACGGTGACCAGCAACGTGGTTGTGCGGGACGGGCACACGATTGTCATCGGCGGGCTCTTCCGCGAGGAGACCGGCGACACCCGGAAGCAGATCCCCCTGTTGGGCAATATGCCCTACGTCGGCACGCTCTTCCGCAACACCAGCGACACGACCAACCGCAAGGAAATCATCGTGCTCGTCACCCCGCACGTGATCCAGCAGGAGCCCGCCGAGGCCGTCAGCGAGCAGATCCGCGATGACGTGGAGCGGTTCCGCATCGGGCAGCGCAACGGGCTTCGCTGGTGGAGCCGCAACCGCCTGGCCGGTTCCTGCCTGCAGGAGGCCCGGACGGCCCTGGCCGCCGGCGACTTCGAAAAGGCCATGTGGTACACCGACATGACCCTTTCCATGAATCCGACCATGGAAGAAGCCATCCGCCTCAAGGAGCAGATGACCGTCAAGGCCTACTGGTCGCAGCAGCCCCAGGATTCCTCCGTCCGCTTCGTGATCCAGCGGATGATCATGGCGGAAATGGGCAAGCCCTACCGCCCCGTGGTGTATCCCGCCAAGCCCCGCGACGACGCGAAGCTCGACCCGGCGACCCGGAAGGCCCTGGGCAGGATGCCTCTGATCGAGGAATCCCAGCCGATATTTCGGTCCTACAGGGCCACCCCGGTAGTGAAGCCGGCCCCCAAAACAACCGATCAAAGTGGACAGACGGCGCCTCCGCGGACGAAGTAAGAGGCGTGCGCGTGCCCTTTGGCGGAATCAGGCCCGGCGGTCGGGCCCGTCAGGACACAAACAAAGGATGAGTCCTATGAGACTGGAGCGGATTCTCGCGATCGCGTTGGGAGTGACGCTGGCCCTGCTGAGCGGGTGCGACACCACCACCACGTCCGATGCCAAGAAGGAATCCTCCCAGAGATGGGGGCGAACCCGCGCCCAGGTCGTCGCCGAAATCGCCGACGAACTCCTCCGCGTCGGAAAACTCGCCGATGCCGAAGCCAAGGCCAATGAGGCCATCACCTCCGACCCCTCCTGCGTGCCCGCACGGATCACGCTGGCGAAAGTCTACATCGAGCAGGGACGGTATCAGTCGGCCACCGCCGAGCTGACCCGTCTGTCCTCCGAGGGCAAGGAATCCGCCGACACGGTCTACCTGCTGGGCATCTCCCTCGAGAAGCAGGGACGGCTGAAGGATTCCCTCGCCTGCTACTATCGCGCGCAAGGCATGACGACGGTGGGGTACGCCCCGATCGCCGCGGCGGCGGAGGTTCTCGTTGCCATGGGCCAGCCCCAGAAGGCCCGCGAGGTCGTCGATCGTCATCTGGCCAACGCCAAGGGCGACGTGACCATGGTGGAAGTCGCCGCCCGGCTGGCCATGATGCTCAAGGAGTATCCGCGGGCCATTGAACTCTACCGCCAGTGCTGCGACCTGGACGGAGAGAACCCCGGCTATCGCATGGCTCTGGTGCGTGCGCAGTGGTTGGCCGGACAATACGAGGACACGCTCGGCACCCTGACGAAGCTGGCGCAGACGCGGAAGTACGCTTTGTCGGCGTGGGTGTACGCGATGCAGGGCGACTGCGCGACGGAGCTCAACCGGACCGGGGAGGCCCGGCGGGCCTACCGCGAAGCCGTCCGCCTCGAGCCGACCACGGCCGGGCTCTGGGTGAAACTCGCCCGCGCCGATCTGACCGCCGGGGCCGCCGAAGAGGCCGTTCGCTCCGCCGACCAGGCCGTCGCGCTGGACCCCAAGAGCGCCGACGCGGCGTTGATCCTCGGCTACGCCCTGTTGCGGAACGGACAGAACGACCGGGCCGCCGCTGCGATGAAAGAAGCGACCGGAATGGTTCCGGACTCCGTGACCGCCTGGTGTCTGCTGGGCAAAGCGCAGGCCGCCCTCGGCGACGAACCCGCCGCCCGGAGCAGCTACGGCAAGGCCCAGGCGATCGAACCTGACAACGCGACGGTAAAGGAATTGCTCGCCGCGCTCGGATCCCGGCCCGCTCCCGGGACGAAGTAACCTTTGACTCTCGCTGCGTCCGCGATGCGGGCGCGGGGGCCATGGAGGGCTCGTGACACTGGCCGGAGGATGCTGTGTCTGTGGCCGGAAAAGTTGCTCTGCCCCGAATCACGGGAAGCACGGTGGTGTTGTGTCTTGGCGCCGGCGCCGCCCTGGCCGGTTCGGTCCTTGCCGCCGTGGCGCTCCCGGGGGTGTGGAATCTGCTCGCCCCGCTGCTGTGCCTGGCAGGCCTGGGCGTGGCCTGGCTTGTCTGGTTCCGCTCCCGCCAGGCCCTGGCCGCCGTGGGCGGGCAATTGCAGACCATGGCCGCCAGCGGCGAAATCAACCTCGTGCCCCCCAGGGCCCTGGGGAGCATGGGGCAGGTCGTCAGCCCGCTTAACTCCCTGCTGGAGTCCGCCCGCAACCAGATCGAACGCCTCAAGGGCGAACGCCGCGAACTCCAGATTCACGCCCGGGTGGCCGAGACCGAAAAGCACAATGCCGAGGCGATCATTTTCTCCATCTCCGACGCCGTGCTTGTGACCAACCGGTATGACGAGCTGCTCCTGGCCAACGAGGCGGCCGAGAAACTGCTGAACTTCAAGCTCGCCGGCAATCAGCGGAAGAACGTGGACTCCGTCCTGGGCGACGCGACGCTCGTGCAACTGATCCGCGACACCCGCAGCCACGGGCGGAGTTTTACCCGGAAGGTCGTCGAGCACGTCGTCGCCGCCAAGGGTGACGGGCGGACGTTCAACGTCACCCTCAGCTGCGTGATGAACGGCAGCGACGAGGTCTCCGGCGTGGTGGCCGTTCTGCACGACGTGACGCGGGAGAAGGAAATCTCCCGGATGAAGACCGACTTCGTGTCCAACGTCTCCCACGAACTCAAGACGCCGCTGGCGTCGATCAAAGCCTACATCGAGATGCTCGTGGACGGCGAGGCCGAAAGCGAGGAGACCCGCCAGGAATTCTACGAGATCATCTCCACCGAGACCGACCGCCTGCACCGCCTGATCGAGAACATCCTGAACATCTCGCGGATCGAGTCGGGGGTGGTGAAGGTCGTCCGCGAGCCCATCAGCCTGAGCGGCGTGGCCAAGCAGGTCCTGGACGTCTCCAGTCCCCAGGCCAAGCTCAAGAACCAGAAGCTCGTGGAGAAGCTGGCGCCGGTCTACTACCAGGTCGAGGCCGATCACGACATGATCTACCAGGCCGTCATGAACCTCGTGTCCAACGCCGTCAAGTACACCCCCGAAGGCGGCACGGTGACGATCACCGTGGGGGCCGACGAGAGGCGGAACACGGGCTTCTGCGAGGTCTCCGACTCCGGGCTGGGCATCCCCGCCGACGACCTGCCCCGGATCTTCGACAAGTTCTACCGCGTCCAGGCCAACAACAAAATGGCCAAGGGCACCGGGCTGGGGCTGACGCTCGTCAAGCACATCGTCGAGATCGTGCACGGCGGGACGCTGTCGGTGACCAGCGAGGTCGGAAAGGGAAGCACCTTCCGGTTCGAATTGCCGTTGGTGAAGTGACTCGCCCGGAACCCCGGGCGGAGGAGGCGACGACGTGAGCAGGAAAATACTGGTGGCCGACGACGAAGCGCACATCCTGCACGTGGTGTCGATGAAACTGCGCAACGCCGGCTACGACGTGGTAACGGCCGTCGACGGCGAAGAGGCCCTCGAACTCTGCAAGAGCGAGTGCCCCGACCTGGTCATCACCGACTACCAGATGCCCTACATGGACGGACTGGAGTTGTGCCTGGCGATGCGGGCGACGGAGGCGACGCGGAACATTCCCGCGATCATGCTGACGGCCCGGGGGTTCGACATTTCTCCGGCCGACGTGGAAGCCGCGGGGATCCGCGCGTTTCTGGCCAAACCGTTCTCGCCCCGGGAAGTGCTTCGGAAAGTGGAAGAACTGCTGGGCGCCCCCGCCGGGGTCGTCTGAGAGGAATCCGATGCCATCGAGTCTGGTGACAGGTCGACTACGTTCGCTGGCCCATCTGGGCCCGGCGCTACGTAAACTGGCCAGCCAGTTGGAATCGCTCGGGCTCGGGCTGTCCCTGTGGGAACCGCCGGACGTTCCGGTCGCTGGTGGCGCCGGCGGCTGCGCCCTGTGCCCGCTGCTGGAAGGCGGGCGCGGCGAGTGCCGTCGGGCGATACGCGAGTTCGCCGGCGGCGTGTTGGCCGAGTCTACGCCGCGAAAAGCCCGCGCGCCGTACGGGTGCTGGATGATCGGCATTCCGATCTTCCGCCGCCGCCGGCTTGTCGGGGCCGCCACCGCCTGCTTCCCCGTCCGCGACATGATCGAGGAAGAATCCCTCGCCCGCCTGTGCGAGCGTCTGCACCTGGACCGCCAGGCCGTGCAGGACGCTGCCGCCGGCGCGGTGCGGTACAACGCCGAGCACGCCGACGACCTGCTCGAAGTGCTGCAACACCTGCTGGAGGGACAGCAGGAACTCCAGATCGCCCAGGGCGAATTGGGCATCCTGTCGAGCAACCTCGCGAGCACGTACGAAGAACTGAGCCTCATGTACCGTATCAGCGGATCGATGAAACTGACCCGCTCCCCGCGTGACTTCCTCCAGGCCGTCTGCGACGAACTGCTCGAAGTGGCCAGCGTGGAGGGCATGCTGGCGATGAGCTATCCCGACCCGCGGACGGGCGGGGAGGGGATGATCCTGCAGGCCGGCTCGATCGCCGTGGACGCCGTGGCCGCCCGGCGGCTGGTGGAGGAGCAGGTGCGTCCGGCGGTCTCGGCGCAGGGGCAGGTGGTGGTGGAGAACCGGTTTGCCCCCACGCCCGGAGGCGCCCTGGCGCCGGCGGTGCGCAACTGGGTGGCCGCTCCGATGACCGCCGAGGACAAACCCATCGGCGTGCTGGTGGCGCTGAACAAGGCCCGGGGCGACTTCGACAGCGTGGACATGAAACTGCTGGGTTCGATCGCCAGCCAGGCCGCCGTCTTCGTGACCAACCATCGCCTGTACCAGGACGTGCAGGATCTGCTCATGGGCGTGTTGCACGCCCTGACGGCCAGCATTGACGCCAAGGATCCCTACACCTCCGGCCATTCGCATCGGGTGGCGATGATCTCGCAGAAGCTCGCCGAAACGATGGGCTTCGACGCCCACCGAGTCCGACGGATGTATCTGACCGGGCTGCTGCACGACGTCGGCAAGATCGGCGTGCCCGAGAGCATCCTCTGCAAGCCCGGGCGGCTGACGGATGAGGAATACGAATCGATCAAGAAGCACCCGGCCATCGGGGCGAAGATCCTGGCCGACATCCATCACCTGGACGACGTGCTGGAGGGCATTCTCTGCCACCACGAGCGTCCGGACGGACGGGGCTACCCGCGCGGGCTCACCGGGGCGGATGTGCCCCTTGAAGGGCTGATCGTCGGGCTCGCCGACAGCTTCGACGCGATGACCTCCGACCGCACGTACCGCGCGGGACTGAGCGTGGAAACCGCCCTGGGCGAAATTCGCAAGTATGCCGGCGTGCAGTTCGATCCCGCCGTCGTCCAGGCGTTTCTCTCCCTGGACCTCGAGGCCCTGAAGGCGGACATCACCCGCGCCGGCAACGGGCTCTCGCCGGGGCTGGCCCAGGAGCGAAGAGCATGACCCTTACCGCCGAGTTCTACGGATCCACCCTCGTGCTCCAGGGCAAGGGCGAGCTGACGGAAGAGACGCTGCCGGCCTTCAAGGAGGACGCTCAGCACCATCTGGCCGCCGCGGACATCCGCGACCTCGTCCTCGATCTGGATCAGATCACCTACGTCGACAGCGCCGCCCTGGAGTATCTCCTGGACCTCCAGGACATGCTCGCCGAGCGGCTCGGGCAGGTCCGCCTGGCTGGGGCCGACGAAAGCGTCCGGAAAATCTTCGAAATGACCAGGCTGGACGAGGACTTCGAACTGTTCGGCCAGGTGGGCGAGGCGGTCAAGGCCGCCAGCTTCTGACCCGGAAAGGCAAACGGCGTCATGCCCGCGGTGGAAACCACAAAGAGGCTGCAACTGGGCGAGCTGCTCGTGAAGCGCGGGGCGCTCACGCCGGAGCAACTGGCCCAGGCCCTCGAGGCCCAACGCAGCACCGGCAGCAAACTGCTCCTGGGCGAGCT
Source organism: Planctomycetota bacterium (assembly GCA_026693065.1). Taxonomy (GTDB): domain Bacteria; phylum Planctomycetota; class Phycisphaerae; order SM23-33; family SM23-33; genus JAPLNA01. The sequence continues at coordinate 3,296 of JAPLNA010000364.1, read as the reverse complement.
CCTGGTGAAGATGGAGTTCTGCGGCGAGGAAGACGTGATGGCCGCCCTGGCCGACGGGTGCGGCGTGCCTTTCTCGCGGATCTTCCCCAAGATCGCCGACGCCAAGGTCGTCGAGCTCCTCCCTCGCGAGTTCCTCGAAAAGCACTGCGTCCTGCCCCTGTTCAAGGTGCGAGACCACCTCACCCTCGCGGTGAACGAGCCCACCAACGTCTTCCTGATGGAAGAGGTCGAACGCCTCACCAAGTGCCGTGTCCACATCGTCTGCGCCACCGCCAAGGACATCAAGGCCACGCTGGAGAACCATCTCCCTTCGGCGAACGTGTTCGTGATCGACGAGATCCTGGACGAAGAGGGAACCACAGGGGAACTGTCCCTCGTCGAGGACCGGATCGAGGACATCACCGATCTGGAGTCGATCGCCGAAGGTTCGCCGGTGATCAAGCTGGTGAACTACCTCGTGTACCACGCCGTGCGGGAGGGCGCCAGCGACATTCACATCGAGCCGGGCGAGAACTCCCTTCGCGTGCGGTATCGCGTGGACGGAGCGCTGTATGAGAAACTCCGCCCGCCGTACAAAATGTTGCCGGCTATCTCCAGCCGCATCAAGATCATGGCCAATCTCGACATCTCCGAGCGTCGCCTGCCCCAGGACGGCGGCATCCACGTGCTGATGGACGGGCGCCCCATCGACCTGCGGGTCAGCAGCATGCCCGGGCAGCACGGCGAGAAGATCGTCATCCGCCTGATCGACAACCGGAGCATCCTGGTCAACCTGGAGAAGCTCGGGTTCGCCTACGAGATGCTCAAGGACTGGCGCCGGGTGATTGAGAGCCCCAACGGCATCGTGCTGGTCACCGGGCCCACCGGCAGCGGCAAGAGCACCACCCTCTACAGCGTGCTCAAGGAACTCGCCGGCGACGAAGTCAACATCTGCACGGTGGAAGATCCGGTGGAGTTCAACCTGGCCGGGATCAACCAGTTCCAGGTAAACGAGAAGATCGGCTTTACGTTCGCCACAGCCCTGCGGGCGCTGCTGCGGCAGGATCCGGACGTGATCATGCTGGGCGAGATTCGCGACCAGGAGACGGGGCGGATTGCGGTGCAGGCGGCGCTGACCGGGCACCTCGTGCTCAGCACGCTGCACACCAACGACGCCCCGGGCGCCATCACGCGCCTCTTCAACGTCGGGGTCGAGCCTTACCTGGTCGCCGCCTCGGTGGTGGCCGTCCTGGCCCAGAGGCTCGTGCGGAAGATCTGCGTCGACTGCAAGGAGACATACGATCCGCCGGCGAACATCCGCCGGGCGGTGGAGAAGATGGCCGGCGAGGTCGAGACGTTCTACCGCGGCAAGGGCTGTCCCAAGTGCCGTAATTCCGGCTTTCGCGGGCGAATCGGCATTTACGAACTGCTGATCCCCAACGACACCCTCCGCGACCGGATTTCCGCGGCCCCGAGTCTTGCCGAACTGCGAACGATGGCCGACGACGCCGGGATGGTCACCTTGCGGACGGACGGGATGAACAAGGTCAAGGCCGGCATTACGACGGTGGAGGAGATTCTCCGGGCCACCCAGGCCTGAGGCAGGGGCGATCATGCAGACTCGAACCGAGACGACCACGAGGAGCGAGAAGTTCCCTCCCCGGCCCGCGCGCCCGGCGAAGCCGGCGGGGCCTCGCAGCGACGAAGACATGGCGATGGCCCTGGCGCGCCCGGGGAAAGGCGTCAAGCGGGACGACGTCATCTTCTTCGCCACCCAATTGGCGGTGATGGTCGACACGGGCGTCCCGCTCACCGACGCCCTCGAGGCCATCGGGTCGCAGTCGCCCAATCTCGGGCTGCGGGCCCTCGTGAAGGAACTGGCCGAGGACGTGCGGGGGGGCGTGGAATTTTCCGTCGCCCTGGAAAAGTATCCGCACATCTTCAACAACCTGTTCGTCGCCCTGGTCAAGGCCTCCGAGGCCTCCGGCACCATGGGGCGGATGCTCCAGCGAGTCAGCGAGTACCTGGAAGAGCAGCACAAGATCCGCCGGAAAGTCATCGGCGCGATGACCTACCCGCTCTGCATGCTGGGCTTCTGCATCCTCGTGGTAGTCGGCATCCTGGTATTCATCATGCCGCGGTTTGAGAAGATCTACGCGAGCAAGGGCTCGGCCCTTCCCGTGCCCACCCAGATCCTGATGGCCGTCAGCCACACGCTGACGAACTACTGGTACGCGGTGCTGGGGGGCGTGATCGCCGCGGCCGCGGGGGCGTTCTGGTATCTGCGGACGCCGGCGGGACAGATCCTGATGGACCAGGTCCGCATCCGCCTTCCGCTGCTGGGCAAGATGTACCGCAAGGCCTGCCTCGCGCGGTCGCTGCGGACGATGGCGACGATGACGACCTCGGGCGTTCCGGTGTTGGACGGGCTGGAGATCACCGCCCGGGTCTCGGGCAACCACTTCTACTCGCGGATGTGGCTGGAACTGGCCGAGGGCGTCCGCGAGGGCCAGTCGCTGTCAGGACAACTGTTCTCCCAAACCCTCGTACCGGCCACGGTCTCGCAGATGATCGACGCCGGGGAACGGACCGGGCGGATGGCGATGGTGATGGACCGCGTGGCGAAGTTCTGCGAGGACGACCTGCGGAACAGCATCGAGTCGCTGACGAGCCTGATCGAGCCGGCGATGATTATCATCATGGGCGGGGTGATCGGAGGCATCGCGATGGCGCTGCTGCTGCCGGTGTTCAGCATCTCGAAGGTGATGGCAAAGTAGCCCCCGCCTGAATAGAATAGGGCGATGGCGAAACGGGACTACTACGAGATACTGGGCGTGCCGCGAACGGCGACGAAGGACCAGATCCGCTCGTCGTACCGGAAGCTGGCGCGGAAGTACCATCCGGACGCGAACAAGGAAGCCGGCGCGACGGCGAAGTTCAAGGAGGCCACCGAGGCCTACGAGATCCTGTCGGACCCGGCGAAGCGCAAGACGTACGATCAGTTCGGGCACGCGGGCCCGGGAGGGGCGGGCGGGCCTGGCCCGGGAGGCTGGCCGGGCGCGGGGGGGCGCGGCGCCCCGGGACGAGGGGGGCAGGTCAACTTCGAAGACCTCTTCGGCCAGGGCGGCGACTCGCCGTTCATGGGCATGGGGCTGGAAGACATCATGGAGGCCCTCGGCGCCGGACGGCGGCGAAAGCCCGCCAAACGCCAGGGAGAGGACCTGGAGTACGAGATCGCGCTGGACTTACTCCAGGCCGTGAGGGGCATGACCGCCACCCTGCGGATCCAACGCGAGCAGGCGCCCGAGACGCTGGAG
>JAPLNA010000363.1 GCA_026693065.1 Planctomycetota bacterium | reverse complement strand
GAAGCAATCTTGTCAGAGTCGAAAGCAACCTTGTCTGGCTTGGAGGCGGTTATGCCCGGCTTGGACAAAACCTTGTCCGGTCTGGAAAAGGTTATGTCCGGCATGAAGCCGCCTTTTCCGCCTTGGACAGAACTTTGTTCGGCTCTGACTCGCCACTGTCCGTGACGGAAGCAACCTTGTCTGGCTCGGACACGCCCTTGTCGGTCATGGCAGCAGTTTTGTCGGGGTGGAGACAACCTTGTCCAGCTTGGACAAACCTGCGTCCGAAACGGATGAGGTTGCCTCCGAGTCGGCGAAGGTCACGTCGGAGAGGACGAAATGGTCGGGGCCGGGGATGAAACGCCCCCGGCGGATCAGGGCGCGGGCGCGGTCCATTTCCGCGTCGATGGCGGCCCGCCCGGCGGCCATCACGTTCTTGTTCAGCCCGCCGATGACGCCCAGGCGAGGGTATCGCTCGAGCATGGCGGCCGCGTCGTTGCCGGCCTGCACTTCGTAGGGGTATAGGGCCGTAACGCCGGCCGAGAGCATCCAGCCGGTGAGGTCCTCGATGTTCCCGTCGGAATCCACCAGCACGATCTCGATGCCGTGGGCGGCGGCGAAATCGGCGATCTTGCGGTAGTTGGGGCGCATGAACTCGTCGAACGTCGCCGGCGAAATGATCGAGCCGGTCTTGCAGGCCATGTCTTCCCAGCACTCGATGAGGTCGAAGTCCACCTGGGCGGTCAGGCGTTCCCAGATGGCCAGCGCGGCGTCGGTGTAGGTGTCCATGATGTCGTGGACGAGGGCGGGCTCGTCGTAGAAGGCGTAGCCCAGGGCCTCATCGCCCATCAGGTTGCGGGCGAAGCCGTACACCCCGCTGTGCGTCAGTTGCAGGGGGTAGTCGCGAGCGGCGTAGCGGGCGACGCGGTCGGGCCAGTCGGCCGGCAGCCGGGTCGGGTCGGCCGGATCGAGGTGGCGGCTGCGGAGGCGGTCCCAGTCGTGGCGGTCCTTGACGGCCCACTCGAGCACGCGGCCATGGTAGTCGGCCCCTTTCTGCTCGATGGTGACGGACCCGTCCCCGTGCCGCCAGATGGTGTGCCGCTCGTCGTCCTCGATCCGCCGGGAGGGGGGCAGGCTCGAGAGCCACACGTTGACGTCCGGCTGGGCCCAGCCGCGGTAGGTGCCCTCGAAACCCAGCAGGGCGTCGATCTCTTTCCCGATGCCGGGCCGCTGGGCCTCCCAGGCCGGGACGATCATGTTGTCCACCCCGAAGACCTTGATGAACGGCACGCGGTCGACGTCCCGCCCCAGCAGCGTGCGCACGAATCGCTCTCGCGTATTCATGCCCGCCAACATACCCGGGCCCGGCGCCGGCGTCAACGCGGAGGGCGAATCCGTCAAGGACCCGACCCCCCAAGTGGGCGGAGCGGGAGCGGCCGCGTATAATAAAGCGCTTCGAAGTCCACTCGTGGAAGCGGTGGAGCGGGCCGGCTGGGCTGCCGGCGTCATGTCGAGAGGCGATGGGCGTTCTCGCTCATCCGTCCACACCTCTAGCCCGCACGGGCGAGTTTCCGTTGGCCGGTCCGAGGGCGCGTGCCTCCGCCGGGATCTGGTCGTATCGAAAACGAAGGAGATCGGACATGCGACACGAACGATTCTTCCGAGCCGCCGCGTATGTGGGTGTGATCCTGGCCCTGGCCGCCCCCGCCGCCGGGTACGACGTGTTCGGCAGCAGCCGGGACGGCACGGGCATACCCGACGTGGACAAACCCGACCGGGACGGCAACGGTTCCTGGCCCGACGCCAACGACAACAGTTGCTGGGCCGTAGCGGCCGCCAACTGCCTGGGCGCCGCCGGATGGGGCGTCGGCGCGGGGCTGAACGCGACCGCCCAGCAGCGGGCCGACCGCATCTACGGCCAGCTCTGCGGCAAGAACGCCTGGCAGGCGTGCGGCAACGCCGGGCAGGCCATGCAGAACTGGATCGCGCAATACGGGCAGAACCCCGCGTCGGGCGACTACGACGCCAAGAATATCTACACCAACGTGAACATCGTCCCCAAGACGCTGGGCCAGCCGGACTACAACAAGCTCCTGAGCGACCTGGCGATCTTCTCGCCCAAGTACTCCACCGTGCTGTTCCACGTGGGGAACACCGAGTTCGCGCACTTCCTGACGCTGGTCGGGGGCGATCACGACAACGCCAATCCCCCGGCCAACAACAAGCTGGGCGTCTGGCACGACAGCGACAAGGATGCCGGCGGGCTCAACGACAACGCCTACACCAACAACTTCGGCAACAACGGCGGCAAGTGGGATCTGCCCGGTTATCTTGCCAACCCGCTGCTGGCCGCCGACGAATACGACCAGGTCACGAAGTGGCAGTTGGTGGCCAAGGTGGTACCCGGATCGGTCTTCTACCACGGGCGGTATTGGGATCCGGCCACGGGCCTGCCGGGCTACTGTACCTCCGGGTCGATGGCGGGCGTCTACGGCGATCCGACGTTCGAGAGCGCCCAGGTGCTTCACGTGGGCGGGCTGGCCGACCCGAACAAGCCCGAGACGATCCAGTTGACGATCGACTACGCCGGCTCGGCCAACATGACCCTGGAGCAGCAGATCTACCTGCTGGACGATCAGAACAACCACATCGCCCCGACGCTCATCGACACGGACCCCGACTACGGGCAGGTGCTCTTCCAGTGGGACCTGGCGGCCACGCCGCCCGAGTTCCGCGTCGTGTTCCCCAGCGACAAGTACGACTACCTCACGATGGACCCGGCCAACGGGAAGGACGTGATCGGCTGGCGCCTGGTCGTGCCCGAGCCGCTGACGCTGTCGCTGCTCGCCCTGGGCGGGCTGGTCCCGATTCTATCGGGACGGAGGCGGCGCCGGACGCCGTGAGCCGACGGAGAGACTACGGCACCCTCCCTGAGCCCATCACCCGCTTGACGCCGCGGGAATGCCGGGCGTATCATCGAATGAGCGTTCTGGCGGAAAGGGGATCGCGATGACGAACACACTGCGGCGAGGCGGGCTGCTGATGCTGGTGGGGGTGTGCGGTTGGGCGTGGGACGACCGGGGACAAATTTTGGGCGGGAATTAAAGTTTTACGCCTGGGAATCCGATTGCCTTGTGTAGACGTGCATCACCGCGCGATGGGTCGAGTTCAGGCAGCGACGGCCTGCGAGGCCGGAAGAAGGTCACTGAATGGTTACAATTGACGGCGAGTGGGTCTCTTTTTCCTTCTACCGTCCCAGCGCCAAGGCGGTTCACCTGGCTGGGGATTTCAATAACTGGGAAGAGGCCGCTCTGCCCATGCGAGGGCGGGCGGGCTATTGGACGGCCAAGATGCGACTGCCGGCCGGGGAGTTCCGCTTCCGGTATCTGGCCGATGGGGAATGGTTCACAGACTACGCCGCGTTCGGGGTCGAGCCGGGCGATTTCGGCCTGGACAGCGTGCTCCGCGTGCCGCCGGTGACCCTCGTGGTCAACGATCCGGCCAGCCAAACGGGGTCCGCTGCCGCATAGAGCCACGGTTCCCTCGAATCCGCATTGGCCCCGGCCCGCACGAAGCCGGGGCTTCTTTTTTTTCACCTCGCTCGTGGACGAACAGGTGTACGGAACCCGCGAAGAACAAGCCCCCGGCACCGCCGGGGGATCGGTCCCGCGACGGACATAGCGGCCCACAGTGGGGTTGAAATGGGGGGTCGCGGGGACCGGGGGGACGAAGGTCGGCGGAAGCTCGAACGGCATCCCCCGCGGTGCGGGGGGCTTATTCGGGGGTGACTGACTCGCGCCCCTTGTTCCTCGTTCCCAGTTCCAAGTTCCATGTTCCCTGCGTTCGGGTCCTGCTTCTCCCCTTCGAGGTTGAGCAGGGGGGGCTGTTCCGGGCCGGTCTGCTTCTTCGGGGCCGCGGCGCGGAGCTCTTCCACGTTGGGCAGATCTTCGATGCTGTTGAGCCCGAAAACCTCCAGGAAACGCCGGGTCGTGCCGTAGAGCATGGGTCGCCCGAGGATCTCGGCCCGCCCGACGATCTTGACGAGCTGGCGTTCCATCAGACCGCGGAGGACCTCGCCGCAGGCCACGCCGCGGATGCTCTCGATGTCGGCCCGGATGGCGGGCTGGCGGTAGGCGACGATGGCGAGGGTTTCCAGGGCGGCCTGGGTGAGTTTGGTGTCGGCCTTCTGGTGGTAGAACTGGCGAACGACCTCGTGGAACTCCGGGCGGGTGAGCATCTGGTAGCCCCCGGCGATGTTCTCGATCCGGAAGGCGGAGCCCGTCTGGTCGTATCGGGCGTTGAGCTGCTCGACGGCGGCGGCGACGGCGCGTTTGCTCTTGACGCCGACGGCCTTGGCGACCTTCGCCGCGTTCAGGGCCGAGTCGCTGGCGAACAGCACGGCCTCGATGCGACCGGCCAGCACGGCCTCGTCGAGGTTGTCGACGGGCTCGGGGGCCTCGGAGGCCTCGCGGGCCTCGGAGGCCTCGGCGAGGGCCTCGGAAGGCTCCGACGCCGCCGCGGCGGTCTCGTCATCGGCCTGGGCGGATGGCAGGGGTTCGGTTTCCATGGCCGGTAAGGTATCGTGGAGGCCTGGCGATTGCAACAGGCCACCCCGGCGAGTCATCCCCCGTTCCCGATCCTCATAGGAGTG
>JAPLNA010000362.1:6635-8404 GCA_026693065.1 Planctomycetota bacterium | reverse complement strand
TGGTCGGCCTACTCCAGCCTCGAAAGCGAACTGACGCGGATCGACACGGTGGACTCGCTCAAGGGGATGGGGTGGCAGTCGGTCTTGTTCTCGCCCAACCCGGCGGTGGCCAATCCGTATGACCTGCGGAACGGCAGCAAGCCCGAGCAGTCTTTCACCCACGCCGCCTTCGGCATCCGTCTGACCAGCCGGCTGGACGGGTTTACCGCCCAGGACGTAATCGCCTCGCTCCACCACGCCGGTTCCGCCTCCCGGGACCTCACGTCGCAGACGTTCGTGCTGGACGACGATCCGAACGCCCCCCGCGCCACCTCGGACAAGATCCCGGCCCTGAAGGCCGAGCTCGACGGGCGAGGGCTTTCGGGCAGTTACGTCTACGATTCGACGACGGCCTTCCTGACCGCCGCCCCCGCGCCCGTGCTGGGATACGTCAGCCACGGGACCTACGGCGGGGGTTCGCCGGCCCATCCGCCGACCGGGCCCAGCTACGTCCTGAGCCAGTTGGCGTTCACCCCGGCCGACGGGGCGTTCTTCCAATCGTACGAGAGCTTCAACGCCTACAGTTTCATCCAGGGCAACAACCGAGTGGGCGCGGCGGGCGCTCAGGCCCTTGTGGCCGAATGGATCGCCAAAGGCGGCTCGGCGGCCCTGGGCGCCGTCGAGGAACCCATGGCCGGCACTACTGCCGAGGAAGACCAGGTCGTTCGCATGATGTTGGACGGCTACACCTGGGCCGAAGCCGCCTGGAGCGCCACCTGGCAGCTCTCCTACGTCAACACCGTCGTCGGCGACCCGCTGATGCGGTGGAACAACCCGCCGATCCCCGGCGACATCAACATGGACGGCGATGTCGGCACGGAAGACTTTGGCATCCTGAAGGCCGGCTTCGGCCTGGACGGCCTGCCGCATGGCCAGCATGAGAGCTGGACCCTGGGCGACGCCAACGACGACTGCGAGATCGGCCCGGAAGACTTCGGCATGCTGAAGGACAACTTCGGCCTCGACGGCGGCCCCACCGGCACGTACCCCCTCAGCAACATCCCCGAACCCGCCACGCTGTCCCTGCTGGCCCTGGGCGGGCTGGCGATATTGCGGAAGCGACGGCTGTAATGGGTCGATAGCCATTACGTCGGGAGGGGATTGCCCTTCGCCCGACGAAAGAGACGGGCAGGCCTTCGGGTCTGCCCGTTATCTTGCGCCGGGGAGCGGCGGCCGTTTGCTGTGGGAGTCAATTCCTCGCCCCGCCGACACAGGCAGAACCCCACGATCCAGCGCCAGGATCGACGATCTCCGCCAGGGGGGCTGCCGCCGCCGGGGCTCCCCAGTGCCGATCGTCGATTGGACGCGTCAAAACGGCCCTTGGCGATGGTCCTGGCCGTGCCCCCCCCGGACTTGGCCCGTCAACTTTGTCTTCCATTCCTGACAGAACCGCGTCTCCTGCCCGATACGGTCACCGGCCACCCGGCCCCAGGAATTGCACCCGCCTATCCCTGGCCGCCAGCAGGGCAACCTGGGTATTCCCGTGTCCGCCCTTGACACCTGCCGGCACTCGGGTATAATTCATCTGCGCCCGTAGGGCGTGCCTACTCGATCGTGAGGGAGCGCAGTTCCACGTTCATGGTGTGTCGGTTGTCTGTGCACTGGGAGCCGGTCCGTCTATCGGTCGGGCCTGGGCTCTCCGTCCGAGAATCCTTTTGAGCCAAAGGTAAAGGAGAGGTAGCATGAAACGCACATTATGGGCTGTAATCGCCGCCGCCGCCCTGGGCCTC
>JAPLNA010000362.1:0-6613 GCA_026693065.1 Planctomycetota bacterium | reverse complement strand
GCCTGTGTCGGCGGATGACTTCGCCGCGCCGACATCGCGGGGCCAACCCCTGTCGGTGATGGCGGACTGGGACTTTCGCCAGCCCCCCGAGGATTGGTCCAACATCCTGCCGGACACGTTCCAGTCGTGGGGCGACGGGGTGAATCCGCTGTTGACGGACTGGGTAAGCCACGCCGAGGTCGATGATCCGGCCCAGTGGACCTGGGATGCCGGCGACGGGGATGGGCAGGTGAGCCCGACGTTGAATCAGCCCTTTACCATCAAGCTGGCCAACTTCCTCGATACGAAGTCGACGAAGTTGGTGAGCATCCATATTACCTATAGCGGGGGCCTGTGGCCGGGGGTTCCCGAGGTCAAGGGCTACGATAATCCGCCCGGGGGGGCGCATCTTAACGAGGGCGCGGCGGAGTTTCTCGGCCCCAACTACCTGGATTATTCGGTACGGATCGTGGGGAACCCGGCCTTTGAGGTAATCAAGATCGACGTTCCGTCCGGCATTTGCGTGGACCGCATCGTCGTCGACACGATTTCCTGCCCCGAACCCGCCACGCTGTCCCTTCTCGCCCTGGGCGGGCTGGCGGTGCTGAGAAGGCGGCGGAAGTAGCCGAGGGAGACAGGAGTCCTTGTGAGCCAGCGGGACAGGAGAGACGCCGTGCGAACGAGTACGGCATCATGGCGGCGGAGTTGGTGATGGACGGTGGGCGGCGGCGAAGCGATAATCCCGTCGGCGAGCATCGCACAAACTCGAATCGTGGAGATATTGGAGCATGCGTTCAGGAATCATAGGCGGCGTGGGTGTGCTGGTCCTGCTCTGGACGGCATCCGTCAGCGCCGACGTGACTCTCCAGGCCGGTGACACGTCCGTTCAGTTCGGCCGGAGCGGAACGTGGACCGTATTGAGCATTGACTGGCAATCGCACCGGTTCTGCGACGGCTTCGCGATCGGCAGTTCGCAGGGCACGGCGATTCAGTTCGGAGATGGGATTCCCGGGCCAATCGCAGGGTCCTACCACCTGGGCGAGGTTCTGGTTGACGCGACCGTGACGGTGGACGGGGTGTCCCATGCGATCTCGGACGGCGCCACCTACTCCGGCGGCGTCGTGCAATTGTCTCGGAGCTCGGTGATTTTCGACTCCATCGCCCTGACCTCCACGATGACCATCAGTTCGGCGGGGATCAGCGAACATGTGGTCCTGACGGGCCTGGCCACGAACCAGTCGATCTACAAGTGCTTCGGCTTTCTGGCCAGCCGGGAGAACCGGCTGAACGAGGCGGCGAGCTTCGATCAACACGGGAGGTTGCTTTCGGCGTTTTCGACACAACGCGACAATTTCACCGAGTTCATGGTTGACGCCGCGTCCGTGGCTCAGTACGACCCTGTCGCCGGCGAAGGAATCATCTCGACCGTCTCGGAGGGGCTGGAATATGGCACGAAACAGACGATCCAGGACAGGTCGGATGACAATAAACTGTACGTGACGCTCTATGGCTTGGGCGGACCGATCGTAGCGGGGGCTCAGTATGCGCTGACCCAGGAGATCGCCTTCTTTCGAGCCCCACCCTCCCAATGGCTTGACGCGGCGGCCGCGGTACTATCCATCCCCGGCGACTTCAATAGGGACGGCGAGGTCGGCACGGAAGACTTCGGCATCCTGAAGGAAGGCTTCGGCTTGGGCAGGTTGCCTTTCGGCAATCACGATAGCTGGACCCTTGGTGACGCCAACGACGACGGGGAGATCGGCGTGGAGGACTTCGGGCTCCTCAAGGCCCACTTCGGCGAAGACGGCGGCCCCACCGGCACGTACCCCCTGTCGAACGTGCCCGAGCCGGCTACCCTGACCCTCGTTGCCCTGGCCGGGCTGGCCATGGTCAGACGCGGGCGGCGGTGAGGCGCCTCAGAACGGCAACAGGGCCGAAGCAGGTAGAAAAAAACTTCAGGTCCTGCGAAAGACGCCCGGAATTGCGGAAAAAAGCGGCCGTTGGGGGCTAGATCAGCGCGGGGGTGAGAAGAACCACCACGACACCAACCCGAGACCGGTGAATCCTCGGATCGCGGTCTACGGTTCCCGCTTCCCGCTTCCCGACTCCCGCTTCACGATTCACGATTCACTGATTACTGATTACTGGTTACTGATTACCGTCCCCCCCCCCGCCCCCGAAGGAACTCCACGCCCTCTTCGATCACCGCGGGGTTCATCTGGTGGACCTCCACCTTGTCGCCCAGGCCGCGGGGGAGTGTGATGCACAACAGCCCGCCCAGGTGTTCGCGGAATTGCTCGAGGCCGTCGAGGGCTTCCAGGGCGCCCCCGGGGGCGCGGCGGGAGAGGCACTCGTCCCAGATGGGCAGGCCGGCGGCGGTCAGGCCGGTGAGAGTTCGCTCGAACTGGTCGGTCGAGATCAGGCCCTGCTTCAGGGCGGTCCAGGAGTCCACCGCGATGCCGATGGCGACGGCCTGGCCGTGCCCGAGGCGGTAGGCGGACATGGTTTCGAGCTTGTGGGCAAGCCAATGCCCGAAGTCCAGAGGCCGGGCCGAGCCCAGCTCGAACGGGTCCCCGCCCGTGCGGATGTGCTCCAGGTGCAGGATCGCGCAGCGGCGGATGAGTTGTTCCATGGCCGTCAGGTCGCGGCGGCGGAGGGCGGCGGCGTGGGTGCAGAGGAACTCGAAGAACGCGGCGTCTTTGATGAGGGCGACCTTGAAGGCCTCGGCGATCCCGCCGGCCCAGTCGCGGTCGGCGAGGGTGGGCAGGAAGGACAGGTCGTTGATGACGGCAAACGGCGGGGCGAACGTGCCGACGAAGTTCTTCATGCCATGCTCGTCCATGCCGTTCTTGACGCCCACGCCGGCGTCGTTCTGGGCGAGCACGGTCGAGGGCAGGCGGACCAGCCGCAGCCCGCGATGGACGAGGCTGGCGGCGAAGCCGACCATGTCGAGCATGGCCCCCCCGCCGACGGCGATGACGAAACTCTGGCGGTCCATGTGGAGGTTGCCCAGGGTCCACATGACGTCGCGGACGGGCCCCCACCCGTTCTTGGCCGCCTCGCCCCCGGGGACGATCTGCGGCGGCTCGGCCAGCTCGAGCAGGCCCGGGCGGGCGTGGAAGTATTCCTTGATGCGGTCGATCAGCCCGGGCTGGGCCTGGGCGAGCCCGGCGTCGACGTACACCGCCGCCCGATGTCGCCGCCCCTCGCGGCGTCGGTCGAGTACGTCGGCCAGCAGCGGATTGTCCGCCGCGAACGCCTGCTGGGTGAAGTACACCGGATAGTCGAAGGGCACGGAGAATTCCTGGCGGTACACCTCGGCCGGGTAGGGGTTCTTCGGTTCGCGAGCGTCGTCGGTCATCGTTGCCTTTCCAGCCAGCCACGGACGGCGGCGGCCAGTTCGATCAGGTCGGTCGGAGTTTCTTCCACAGGCAGGGGGAACGTCGCCGCCCAACTCACCTGCCGCCCCGCGCCCGCGAGCCCGTGCGTGCCGCCGATGCGTTCGGGCCGCTGCGAGGTGCCGATGGGCAGCGGGCCGAAGAACAGCTCGCACGGGTCGAAGCCGGGCTTGTTGTGGATGTCCACGTGGGTGGCGTAGTCAGGCCTGCGTCGTTTGTCGGCCCACCAGGGGTAGCGTTTGTCGGCCCACCAGGGGTAGGCGAACCATCGGCCCGGGGCCGCCAGCAGGACCAGCTCGCCGCTGTTGGGGTGGTCCAGGCCGGCGGTGGCCTTTTCGGCGGGCGAGGCCAGCACGGCCGCCATGCCGTCGAGGGCCTTCAGGCAGGCCGTCGTCGCGGGAATGTCGCCCGGGCGGCGGATGTAGACGTGCGCGATCTCGTGGTCGACGAGGGCGAACGCACGGGCCTGGGGCAGGTCGGCGTACAGCATGCCGCGGACGTCCCGGCAGGCGAGCAGTCCCTCGGCCAGGAGGGCGCGGTTGGGGAAGACCGGCGCCCCGGCGACGGGTGCGATGGCGTAGTCGCCGAAGACGACAACGTCGTAGCCGCCCTTCCGTGCCGCGGCGAGCAGATGCTGGAGTTGCCGGGCGAGTGCGAGTTTGGCGGCGGCGGCCCGCGGGTGGGCCGGGCCGAAGCGCTGGAAGTCGTAGTCCAGCGTGGGCAGGTAGGTCAGGCAGAGGTCGGGTGCGTCGGGCCTGGCCAGGAGGGCGGCGGTGGCCTGGGCGATCCAGTCGCCCGCGCGGGGGGAGGCCAGCGGGCCCCAGTAGTGCCGCAGCTTGAAGGGCCTGCCGACTGCCTGGCAAAGCTCCCCGTACAGCCCGGCGGGCCGGCTGTAGCAGTCGTCGATCATCCCGCCGTGGTGCTTGTGGATGGGCGCGGGAGTCAGCAGCATGTCGACGCACTCCCCCATCGACTGCTGCCAGAAGAGCATGGCGACCCTCTTGCCGCGGGCGCGGAAGGGTTCCCAGATTCTCTCCCCGGCGACCAGGCCGGCGGATTGCTCCCAGAACATCGCCTTGGCCAGCGGGCGGTGGTAGAGCCCGTTGGCGACCATGCCGTGCCGCCCCGGCCGCGAGGCGGTGCGGAAGCTCGCCTGGACGCTGCACGTCAGGGCGGGCAGGACGGATTGCAGGCGGCCGAAGGAAAGCCCTTCGACGGACGGGTCGTAGTCTAGCCCAGCGGCCTGGATGACGAGGAGGCGTGGCGGCATGGCGAACATTCTAACTGGCGTAGAACCGTCTTGCCAGCATCGCCGACGCCGGCCAGGCCGCCAGAAGGGCCACGGCGATCAGCCCGTGCCCCATCCCCCCGGCGACGGCGGCGTGGACGAGCAGGAGGTTGCGGATGAGTTGTCCGATGGTGCGTTGGACGGTGGCGACGGGCGGGACGCCGCGGAGGCGTTCGGCGGCGGCGAAGCTCGTCCCGGCCGCCAGGATCATCAGCGTGCAGGTGACCACCCACAGCTCTTCGACCCCGTAGGCGGGCACGAACAGGAGGAACCCGCCGGTGGGCAGGCTGACGGCGACGAGCAGAGCGATCATGGCCGCGGGCGGGCCCCAGCGGATCAGGCGCAGGGAGCGGCGGCGGGTCTCGCCGGCGGCGATGAGGGTGATCGCGGCGATGTAGAGGCTCAGGCACAGGGCCGTCAGGAGGATCAGCAGGTGGTTGAGGCTGGCGGGATCCCGGGCGGCGGCGCCCAGCAGGAGGGAGAGCCCGCGGCAGGCGCCCATCGTCAGCGGGCCGATCACGGGGATTCGCTTCAGCCGCCAGTCGTAGGCCATTGCGCAGGCGCCCAGGGCCCCCGCCGTCGCCGCGCAGGCGAGGTTGACCCACGCGGCCAGGCCGACGGCGGCGAGGATCGCAGCCAGGGCGACGCCCATCGCCGTCCCGGGCCGGACTTCGCCGGCGGGCAGAGGTCGCCCGGGGCGATCGCGGCGGTCTTCGGCGAGGTCAAAGTAGTCGTTGGCCAGCGCCGTCCGCCAACGCCGAAGGCGCAGAATCCGCAGCGCGGCAACGCCACAACCAACCCGGTAGGGACGCGTTCCACCGCGTCACACTTTATTCTGGAAGCCATTCGAGGGACGCGGGGGAACGATGGTTTGGGACGGGTCGGTCATGGTATTGCCGCGAAACCGCAAGCGGTTACGTCAACGTTGGAACTCGCGCGGATCGAGGGGAACGATGTTGAACTCGGGTTTCCATCGCGGGGACTGACGGTAGAAGGCGTTCGCGTTCTCGAAGACCAGACGCTGGATGGTGGCGTCGTCGTGTCCATCGGTGCGCATGTAATTGATGACCTTCGGTAGTGAAACGGGGTCGGAGATACCCCAGTCAGCCGAGCCGCTGACGATGATCCGCCCGGCCCCGGTTCGTTTGACGATCTCGCTGACCCGCTGCGGGGTGAGTTTGCTGATGGGATAGACGGTCATGCCGCACCAGCAGTCGGTTTCGCCCAGGGCGGTGTCGATGGTGTCTTCGGTGTTGTGGTCCAGGTAAATCTTCCGCTGGTCGACGCGCATGTCGCGGAGGCAGGCGATAACGCGGGCGATGCCGGCGGGTTTGTTGAAGTGCGGCAGGTGGACGATCACGAGCATGTCGCGCTGGGCGGCCATCTCAAGCTGGCGGCGGAAGGCGTATTCCTCGTTGTCGGTGATGTTGTTGAAGCCGATCTCGCCCAGCGCGACGCACCGCGGGTGGTCGAGGTACTCGCCCATGCCGGCCAGCACGTCGTCGACGAGGCGGCGGTCCTCCGTCTCCTTCGGGTTGCAGGAAACCCCGGCGAAGTGGTCCAGCCCGAAGCGGCGGGCTCGGACGGTCTCGAACTCCAGGATCAGCCCGAAGTAATCGAAGAACGTGCCGGCGTAGCGGCGGTTGAAGCCCAGCCAGAACGACGGCTCCACGCACGCCCGGATGCCCGCGGCGTACATCGCCTGGTAGTCGTCCGTGGTGCGGGAGTACATGTGTATGTGCGGCTCGATAATCACCATGAAGCACGCCTTCCTCGCCGCCGCGTCGTGCGCGGCGTTCCCGTATTATTATGACGCCGTCGGCCGCTCGGGGACAGCCACTGCCGCCGGAAAATGTTGAAACCCCCGCGCGGGCGGGTATCCTCTGGGGCGAGATTACCCCAGGAGTTCCCGATGGACGTTCCGCAGACCGACATAGACATTCTCCGC
>JAPLNA010000361.1 GCA_026693065.1 Planctomycetota bacterium | reverse complement strand
TTCCGGCGGGTCCTTATGCCCCGGCGCGGTTATTGAAAGGAGACGCAGCTCATGGCTGAGGTGGTGACTCTGCGAGTGAATGGATCGCCGGTGAGCGTGCCGGCCGGAACGGTGGTGGCGGCCGCCCTGGCCCCCGCGCGGGGCCCGTGGGCCAGGGCGCTGCGGGCCTACGGGGAGATCGCCGAGCGGCTGGGGGAGTTGCCGCCCCTGCTGGTCCCCGCCGCCCCCGGCCAGGGCGGGGGAGTCGACGTCGTCGCCGCCGAGCTGGCCGGCCTGCTCACCCGAACCCAACGCATCCTGGACAACCTCCAGCGGTAGGGGCGCGCTCCCCCTTCCCCCCGCTGGTGCCGTGGTTCGCGGCGCAGCCGCAACCACGATCCCACGGCGCCCACAGAATCCACCGACGTGGTTGCGGCTGCGCCGCGAACCACGGCACCAGCGGACCCGGGCGGAGTATGTGGCGCCGGAACGAGCGGGCGGGTCCGGCGGCGGAGGGCGAGGGAGTTTCCGGTTGCCCGGGCGGGGGCGGGCGGGCTATACTTCGTTAGTTGGCGAAGTATAGGAGAACCGAATGAAGGACGTGATGGCCCTCATCAAGGCCCTGGCCGACCCCAACCGCACCCGCGTGCTCCTGTTCCTCCAACGCGGGGAACTGTGCCTCTGCCAGATCATGGAAATGCTCCGCCTGGCTCCCTCCACCGTCTCCAAGCACCTGACCATCCTGCATCAGGCGGGCCTGGTCGCCAGCCGCAAGGATGGCCGCTGGATCTATTACCGCCTCCCCGGCCCCTCCGCCGGGCCCGCCGTCCGCGGCGCCCTCCGCTGGCTGCGCGAGGCCCTGGCTGCCGACGAACAGGTCGCGCGCGACGCCCGGAACGTCAAGGCCGTCTGCCGAATGAAACGCGACGACCTCTGCGGCCGCTACAAACACTGACAAGGCCACTGCTATGCCCGACAAACTCAAAGTACTGTTCCTGTGCACCGGCAACTCCTGCCGCAGCCAGATGGCCGAGGGCTGGGCGCGGGCCCTCAAGGGCGACGTGATCGAGGCCTACTCCGCCGGCATCGAAACCCACGGCATGAACGCCCGGGCCGTCAAGGTCATGGCCGAGGCCGGCGTGGACATCTCCGCCCATCGCTCCAAGAACGTCGCGGAACTGGCGCGCGTGCCCTTCGACTACGTGGTGACGGTGTGTGCCAATGCCCACGAGACCTGCCCGGTGTTCCCGGGCGGAGCCAAGGTCGTCCACGTCGGATTCGACGACCCGCCCAAACTCGCCAAGGACGCCACGAGCGAGGAAGAGGCCCTGGCCCACTATCGCCGCGTGCGGGATGAGATCAAGGCCTTCGTACTCACGCTGCCCGACGCCATCACGCGGCGGAAGTAACCTGCCAGGAGATACGGGTATGACTGAACACCTGATGAAGAAGCTCTCGTTCCTCGACCGGTTCCTGACGCTGTGGATCTTCCTGGCGATGGGCGCGGGAGTGTGGCTGGGGTACGCCGCCCCCGGCGTGGGCGACTGGATCGGCTCGCTCCGTCCGGCGGGCACCCAGACCAGCATCCCCATCGCCCTCGGGCTGATCCTGATGATGTACCCGCCCCTGGCCAAGGTGAAGTACGAGGAACTGGGCGACGTGTTCCGCAACGGACGCGTGCTGGCCCTGTCGCTGGTGCAGAACTGGGTGATCGGCCCGATCCTGATGTTCGCCCTGGCCGTCCTGTTCCTTCGCAACGTCCTGTCCCCCGTGACGCACCAACCGCAATTCATGATCGGCCTGATCATGATCGGCCTGGCCCGGTGCATCGCCATGGTCATCGTCTGGCATGACCTGGCCCGAGGCGATACCGAATACGCCGCCGGACTGGTGGCCTTCAACTCCATCTTCCAAGTGCTGTTCTATAGCCTGTACGCGTGGCTGTTCATCACCGTGCTCCCGCCCTGGCTGGGGCTTGCCGGCGCGGTCGTCGACATCACCATCCCCCAGATCGCCCAGAGCGTCTTCATCTACCTGGGCGTTCCGTTCCTGGCCGGCATGCTCACCCGCCTCGTGCTCATCAAACGCAAGGGCAAGAGCTGGTATCACGGGCGATTCATCCCCGCGATCAGCCCGATCACGCTGATCGCCCTCCTGTTCACCATCGTCGTGATGTTCTCCATGCAGGGCCGCAAAATCATCGACCGACCCATGGACGTGCTTCGGATCGCCCTGCCGCTTCTGATATACTTTGTGGTGATGTTCCTGGTGAGTTTCTGGATGAGCCGCCGGGCGAAGGCCGGGTATGCCCGCTCGGCGACGCTGTCGTTCACCGCCGCCAGCAACAACTTCGAGCTGGCCATCGCGGTGGCCGTGGGGGTTTTCGGCATCGATCACGGAGCGGCCTTTGCCGCCGTGATCGGCCCGCTGGTGGAAGTGCCCGTGCTGATCGGCCTGGTTCACGTGAGCCTGTGGCTGCGAACGAAATGGTTCTCCGCCGCCCAGGCCCTGACCCCTGCGAAAGGAGAAACGCCATGACATCCAACCCCCAAGACGCCGTCGCGATGTTCAAGGAAGGCTACAACTGTGCCCAGGCGGTCTTCGCCGCCTGTTCGGCCCCGTACGGGGTGCCGCGCGAGACGGCCGTGCGGGTCGCCCAGGCCTTCGGCGGGGGGATGGGGCGAACGGGCAACGTCTGCGGGGCCGTCACCGGCGCCCTCATGCTCATCGGCTTCCACCGCGCCGCCCTGGACCCCAAGGACGCCCCGGCCAAGCTCGACGCCCACCGCCTCGCCCAGTCGTTCCTGGCCGCCTTCGCCGCCCGCCACCATTCGCTGCTGTGCCGCGACCTGCTCGGCTGCGACCTGGGCACCCCCGAGGGCCTCAAGCAGGCCCAGGAGAAAAACCTTCACGCCACCGTCTGCGCCGGCCTGGTCGAGTCCGCCGCCGGCCTCATCGAGCAAGTGCTCGCCGCCAAGGAGTAACCCATGCCCCGTTCCGACGAAACCCGTGAACTGGTCCGCCAGGCCTACGCCGACGTTGCGCGCAAGCAGTCATCGTGCTGTGCGAAGGCCTCCTGTTGCGACAAGAAACCCTACGTCGTGCCCGATCACCCGGTGCCCGAGTCGGACCTGGGGCTTTCGTGCGGCAATCCGCTGGCGTTCGGGCATCTGCGGAAGGGGCAGACGGTGCTGGATCTGGGCAGCGGGGCCGGCAAGGACGTCTTTCTCGCCGCCCAGGTTGTTGGCGATACCGGCCGGGCCATCGGCGTCGATATGACCGACGAGATGCTCGTCCTGGCCGGGCGGAACGCCCAGAAGTTCGCCGCGACGACCGGGCTGCGGAACGTCGAGTTCCGCCGGGGCACGATCGAGTTCCTGCCCGTCGCCGACGCTACGATCGACGTGGTGATCTCCAACTGCGTGATCAACCTGTCCACCGACAAGCCGCGGGTCTTCCGCGAGGTCTACCGCGTGCTCGTACCCGGCGGGACGATGATCGTCAGCGACATCGTTCTCAACGCCCCGCTGCCCGAGTCCCTCGGCCAGGATTCGGACCTCTACACCTCCTGCGTCGCCGGCGCGCTGCTCCGCGAGGACTACCTCCAGGCCGTGCGAGACGCCGGCTTCAGCCGCGTCGAGGTCCTTTCCGACCACGCCTACGAACCCGCCCGCGCCGGGCACGACGACGAACTGGCCGGCCTGGCGGCGTCGATCACGGTGCTGGCCTTCAAGTGAGGTTCAGCGTGACCTGGAAGCGTGAACTGCCTCTGCTCCTCCTGGCCGCGGGCGTTTTCGCCGCCTGCTGCCTCCTGCCGGTGGAGTCGATGGCCCTGGCGGGCCCGTCCGCACAATCCATGCTGCTCGTGCGCGACTACGCCCGGCACCACGTGCCGCTGGGGCTCGTGCCGGGCCTGTTCATCGGCGGGGCGGTGGCGGCGTTGTTCAACCGGCGGGCGGTGCTGACGTGCCTGGGCCCGGCCGCCCCGCGCCCGCTGGCGTACGGCGTGGCGAGCGTCGGTGGGGGGGTGCTGTCGGTCTGCTCCTGCAGCGTGCTGCCCTTGTTCGCGGGCATCCGCCGCGCGGGGGCCGGGCTGGGGCCCGCCTGCGCGTTCCTCTACGCCGCCCCGGCCATCAACGTCCTCGCCATCGTCCTGACCGCCCGCGTGCTGGGCGCGGGAATGTCCCTCGCCCGCGCCGGCGGGGCCGTCGTCTTCAGCGTCGCGATCGGACTGGGCATGGCCGCCCTGTTCCGCCGCGGCGAGGCCGCACGCGGGGGGGTGGAAACTCCCGCGCCGGGCGGCGAGGGCAAGAGGCGGCCGTGGGGGAAGGTCGCCGGCGTGCTGGCGGCCGCGGTGGCCGCCCTGGTGTTCCTGAATGTTTCGCCGGCGGGGTTTTCGGGGCTGATCCGCTGCTGCGACGGGGGCAAGAGCGAATCGGCCTTCACCGCCCTGAGCGTCCAGCGCGAGGGCGACACGCTGACCTACCAGGAGGCCTCCGGGTCCTACGCCACCGTGCCGGCCAGCCGGGTCAGCGGCCTGCAGCCGCGGCACGAGAGCCGCCTGGCCGCCGCCGTCTACGACAACCGCTTCGCCCTCGCGGGCCTGGCCGGGGCGTGCATGCTCGCGATGTTGCTGGCGTGGTTCGGGCGGGCCGACGTCGCGACGTGGCTGGCCGCCACGTGGAGCCTGGCCAAGAGCATTCTTCCCCTGCTGCTCGTGGGCGTGGCCGCCACGGGCTTTCTCCTGGGCCGGCCCGGGCACCCGGGGGCCATCCCGACCGAGTGGATCGCCTCGGCCCTTCAGGGCAACGGGGTGGGGGCGAACCTCGCCGCGGCCGCCGCGGCCGCCCTGATGTGCCTGGCGACCCTCACCGAAGTGCCCATCGTCAGCGGGCTGCTCGCGGCGGGCATGGGCAAAGGCCCCGCGCTGGCCATGCTGCTGGCAGGCCCGAGCGTCTCGCTGCCGGCCGCCCTGGTGCTCTGCTCGGTCCTGGGCGTGCGAAAGACCCTCGCCTACGTGCTCCTCGTGGTCCTGATGGCCGCCGCGTCCGGGTGGGCGTACGGGGCCCTCTAGCGATCCCTTGCCCTCGCCGCCCGCAGCGGCTACCGTAACCGCCATGACCCGCCCGACACCACCGCCCGCGATCGCCATTTCCTCCACCACCCGTGCGATGCGCCTGCCCCGCAAGGCCCTGGCCGACCTGATCCGCTTCGTCGTCGCCCGCCAGCGCGTCCGGGTGGCCGACGTGGACCTGGCCGTCGTCTCCGCCCGCCAGATCGCCGCCCTCAACCGCCGTTTCCTCAACCACGCCGGGCCCACCGACGTCATCAGCTTCAACCTCGCCGAGCCGGGCCAGCCCGTCAGCGCCCAACTCATCGTCTGCGCCGACGTCGCCCTCGCCCAGGCGCGACGGCGGAACATTCCCCCGCGCCGTGAACTGTTCCTGTACGTCGTCCATGGTCTCTTGCACACTTTCGGATATGACGACGCCGCGAAGCCGCAAGCGGCGAAGATGGCCGCGAGGCAGGAGCGATTGCTCGCGGAGTTCCTCACTCGAGGATAGGCAACAGGCAACAGGCAACAGGCAAAAGAAGATCGGAAACACGTCGGATACCGGCCCGCGCCGTTCTTGCCGTCTCCCTCTTCCGCCTGTTGCCCGTTGCCTGTTCCCTGTTGCCTTCTTTTCACCTCCCCCAATACTCTGCATACGCCGCCGGGGGCTCGCTCTTGGCGATCACCGCCAGGCTCACGCGCCGCGCCCCGGCCTTGGCGAGCATGGCCGCCGCTTCATCCGCCGTCGCGCCCGTTGTCGTCACGTCGTCCACCAGCAGCACGTGGGCCCCGCCCAGCGTCTCGGCCCGCACCACGCCGAAGGCCCCCCGGATGTTCTCCTGCCGCTGCGCCCGCGTGAGCCCCACCTGCGCGGGAGTGTGTCGCACCCGGATCAGTTCATCCCCGATGGGCAGCTTCAAAGGGCGGGCGATCGCACGGGCCAGCACCCGCGAGTGATCGTGCCCCCGCGCCAACCTCCGCCGCCAGTGCATCGGCACGGGCAGGATGACGTCGGGCGGGCCGTCGTCGCACGCGGCCGTCACGGCCTGGGCGAGCAGGCCGCCCATCCGCCCGCACAGTTCCACGCGGCGGTGGTACTTGAGTTCGCGGACGATGGTTCGCAGCGGCGCCGCGTACGGGCCAAGGCGAACCACGCGGTCGAACCGGGGCAGGGCCGTCGGGCACGAGCCGCAGCCGTCCAGGCGCGGGAGAATGTTGGGCCCCAGCGTCGCTCCGCACCGCGGGCAATACGGCAGCGAGACGTGGGACAGCAGCGTCCGCCCGCAGGGCTCGCACAGCCCGCCCTCCTCGGCGTCCGCCCGCGAGCAGGCCAGGCACACGTCCGGCCAGATCAAATCCACCATCCCCCGCCCCGCGTAGCGGAGGAACTCACCCGCCTTCATCATCGCTCGTCCCATGTTCACGCCCATCAGTCTACGTTTCTGTTCCTTGCGATACAATCCCGGCTCCCTCCTCTCTTCATTTCTAATCCTCTCTCCTTCTTGTTCTCTGCAAAGCAATCATATCACTACTTGTTTTCTTGGCAAGCTCTCAGGCGGCGAGGGTGGAGACATCGGCTTGCCGGACTTTGAGGGCTGCCGTCATGATCGCGTGCCCGGACGGGGTCACCCGATAGTAACGCGTAC
>JAPLNA010000360.1 GCA_026693065.1 Planctomycetota bacterium | reverse complement strand
CTCCCGGCAGGCCTCTCGAAACAGTTCGCGTTCCATCGCTGGTCTCCTTGCTTGGCAAAGCCGAAGAACAGTATGGGCGCGAACTTTTCGTGGCGCAAGGGGTTAAGTGTGATGGCGCATAATGTTGGGTGCAGGGGGCTTGTTTCGCTACCACGAGAACTCCAACTCGTAGCGGAAGTAGGCGCCGACTTCGTTGTTGGCGTCGGAGTAGTAGTTGCCCGGGAAGAAGACTTCCGCGCGGACGGAGTGGGCGATGTGCTTGGTCATCTGGTAGCGGAAGTTGGCCACGAGGGCCTGGCCGCGGAAGTCGCCCTCGCGGCTGAAATAGGGCAGCCCGGCGGCGCTGTGGGTGTCGGTGAAGAGGAAGTGGTAGTCGACGTCCAGTTGCGTGCTGTCCGACGGGTTGCACGTGAACCCCGGGCCGAACCGGTGCATGTTCGCCATCTCGCCCGGGCGGTGCTCCATGGCGATGGCGTTGGAGTAGAGTTCCGACCACCGCGCCCATCGCCCCCAGAGGGGGTCGAACTGCTCGTTGACGCCCTTGGTGGAGGGGCGGTCGCCCGAGAGGAACTCATAGGACATGCGGACGTTGCTCTTCCACTTGTCCTGGAGGTGGTAGGCGAGTTGGCTGTTGAAGCCGAAGGCGTTGATGTCCTGGCCGTTCTTGTTGCCCCATTCGTAGGCGTACTCGGCGAGGTAGCTCCAGTTGGCCCCCGCCCGCCCGGCCAGGCGGTTGCCCACGGCGTAGATGTCGGCGTTGGTGCCCTGCTGCCACGGGGCCACGCCGTCGGCCATCGAGAGCACGCGGTCGTCGTGCTTGTAGATGAAGTAGGTGTCGAAGACCGTGTCCTTCAGGGACGTGTTGCTGGCGTAGACGATCACGCCCTGCTCGTCCTGCTCGGTGTTGGGGAAGTCGGGCTGGCCGATGGCGGGCAGGTGGGCGTCGGGGCTGGACCGCTGGTTGAGATAGACCACGTCGAGGCTGGTCTTGCACTCCTTGAAGTCGATGGTGGTGCGGACGGCGTCGAAGAAGATGGTGCGGCTCTGGTCGTACGGCGTGCCGTCCAGGACCAGCCACCCGTTGCCGAAGATCAGCGCCTGCCGCCCGACCGTGACGGTCACGGGCAGCTTGAGGACGTTCTTCCACTGGATATTGAAGGTGTCGAAGACGGCCTCGTTCTGGACCCAGTTGTCGATGATGCCCGCGTGCTTGACGAAGAGCTCGCGGTGGGGGGCGAAGTAGTGCATGGGCTCGTAGACGAGCCGGAAGTTGAAGCTCAGGTCCTCGCAGGGGGTGATGGCCCCGCCGATCCGCCCGCGATAGCTCTGCCAGTGGCGGTCTTCCTTGTCGAGGAACATGTTGGGGGCGAAGATCTCGCGGAATCGCAGGTCGCCGTTGAGGCTCAGCCAGGGGCAGACGGTCTTGGCCTTCTCGAGGTCGTCCGGCGCCGCCGGGCCGGGCCCGCCGGCCGGTTGACCCGCCGCGGGCAGAACCCACGCCGCCAGCACCAACAACACGGAAGCGCCCCGCCCCGCCGATCGATCCATCGTCATGCCTGCTCTCCTACCCAGCGTTGGTTATCGGACTTGGTGCACGCGCGAGAAGATATCCGCCCGGCCCGGCGGGAGGCAAACGGATTTTCGGCGGAATTGTCTGTCTCGCTCTTCCATACTCCCCGGCCCCGGTTTCGGCAGGCTGGCCGATCGGCTTGTCATTGACGCGCGGCCGGGGGGAAGGTATGATTTGACGCCGGCAGATCGATCTGCAGAACCAGGTGAACTTCTTGCCAAGGGAACTCAATATTCATGATCCGGCTTGCCCCGCGCCGGAAGACGGCCTGTGGGGGAAGGTGGCGTTGCCGGCTTTGCTGGTGCTGACGGCGAGCATGCTCCTGGCCATCGGGGGGACGACGCTGGCGGTCTCGCGGGCCGCTCTCCGGGAAGAGAGCGCGGCGGCGGCGCGGGTGTTCGATCTGCACCCTTATATGATGCCGCTGGGAGCTCTGGCGGCCCTGGTGCTGCTGGGGGCGTCGGTGCGGGTGGGGGTGGCGTCGGCGAGGGCGAAGGCCTGGCCCCAGGCGGCGGCGATGGCGATGGCCGGCGGGGCGGTCGCGCTGGCGGCGTATCCGCTGGCGTGGGGGGCGTGGGCGGGCATGGAGCCGTGGGAGTGGCCGGTGGCCGTCAAGATCCCCGGGCGGGTGTGCCTGACGGGGCATGGTCAGGCGGCCCTGACGGGGCTGGCGCTGGCGGCGGGCCTCTGGATCGCACGGGCCTGGTGGACGCGGGCCAGGCGCGTCGCTGCCCTGGGCGGCGCGCGCGCCGAGACGTGCATGACGGCCTGCCTGCGTCGCATCAGCGGACGCGAGATTCTGGCCGGCCTGCCGGGGGCGTGCCTGTCGGCGGTCGCCGGGTGCCTGGCCGTCTGCCTGCCCCTGAGCCTCCCGAGCCTCCTTAATATGACCGGATCGGCGGGCGACTTCCTGGCCGCCCTGCTCCTGCTGACCTGCTGCGTGGCCGTGCTGGCGCTGCTGGTGTGCGTGGTGCTCCAACTGGTCTGGCTGACGTGGGTGTCGGCCATCCGCGCCAGCGGGACCGACGGCAAGACTTCCGCCCTGGCCGGGGGACTGTCGGCGGCGATGCTGTTCTTCCTGGTGCGGTGGGGGCTGTGGCTGGCCTTCAGCAGCGAGATGGGGCGACTGGGGCTCGACCTGCTCTTTGACGCCGTCCTGCTCGTCGGGGCGATGTTCTACGGGCTGGGCGTGTCGCGGAACCTGCTGGCCCTGTCGGCCGACGCCGCCCCCCGGGACGCCGGGCAGTTCATCCGCCTGTGCATCCTGGCCGGGGCGTTGTTGCCCGTGCTGCCGGTCATCCGCCTGCTCAAGGGTCGCGTCGTCCTGAGCCGCCGGCTCATTCTGACCGGCTGCCTCGTGATGGCCGTCCTCGCCGTCGCCCTGGCGATGCCGTTCTTCCAGAAACTCGACGACCACTTCACCCGCATCAACACGACGCTGGCCGTTCTGATCGTCGTGCTGGCGATCCTGCTGGGTCTGGCCCTGGTGCCTCCGCACCCCCGCGCGTGGGGGAAGAAGCTGGTGGCCCTGAGCGCCGTGGCCGTGCCCTGCCTGGTCGTCGTCGCCACCAGCGCGTTCGCGATGGCCAATTCCCGGGCGGAGATGAACCTGTACAGTCCGATCGGCAAAGCGACGGCCCAGTTGCTCGATCCGCTGATGCCGGCCCCGGCCCAATCGCAGGCCGCCACCAGCACCGAGCTTCAGACCGCCAGCCGCCCCCAGCGGGAGCCGGTCATGGACGCCATCAAGGGCTCGCGCCCGCTGGTGGTCCTGCTCCTCTGGGACGCCTGCCGCCCGGACCACATGAACCTGTTCGGCTACCAGCGGAAGACCGCGCCGCTGCTGTCGACCACCCCCAACCTCGACCGGCACAAGGACGAATTCCTGCGTTTCACCACGTGCTTCTCCCACGGCACGGGCACGACCTGTTCCATGCGGCAGATGCTCACCTCGCGGTATTCCTCGCGTTGGATGCTTCGCACGAAGGGGGTCGACCCGTTCTGGCTCAACGACCTGGCCGCCAACGG
>JAPLNA010000359.1 GCA_026693065.1 Planctomycetota bacterium | reverse complement strand
GGCCTTCGGCATCGGGCCCGAGGCCGGACGGAACGTGATCGCCGCCGACGTGGAGATTCCCTACGAGCCGGGGCACATCGTGCTGTTCCAGGGGGCCAGCGGCAGCGGCAAGAGCAGCCTGCTGCGGGCCTGGGCCGCCGCGGTCGAGGGGGCCCTGACGCTTCCGGACCGGTTCGACGGCGAGGCCGCCCTCATCGACTCCCTGGGCGACGACCCGCGCCGGGCCGTCCAGATCCTCAGCGCCTGCGGACTCGCCGAGGCGTTCCTGATGCTCCGCACGGGCGAGGAACTCTCCGACGGGCAGCGATACCGCTATGCGCTGGCGCGGTGCGTGGCGGCCGGGGCGAGGGCGATCGTGGCCGACGAGTGGTGCGCCAAGCTGGACCGCACGATGGCCCGGGTGATCTGCCGGAACATGCGGAAGCTCGCCGACCGCGAGAAGGTGGGCCTGCTGGCGGCGACGACGCACGAGGATCTGGTGGCGGAACTGGCCCCGGACGCGGTGGTGTACTGCCGGGGCAACGGGGTGGTGGAGGTGCGCCCCGGGCGGCCCTTTTGCCCCGGCGAGGGTTTTCTCGGCGAGTTCGACGTCACCGCCGGCGCCCTGTCGGACTGGGCGTACTTCTCTGGGTGGCATTACCGCAAAGGAGGGCTTGGGCCGGTGAAGTGGGTGTACCTGCTCTGGCATGGGCGGCGTCCGGCGGGGATCTGCCTGGTGGGCCCGTCGCCGCTGGCGTCGGGGGCGCGGAGCGGGCGGTTTTCCCTGCCGCGTCGGCGGGGGCGGGCGCGGGCGGCGGTCATTAACGCCAACTTCGCCTCCGTCACGCGGCTGGTGATCGCGCCGGACTACCGCGGGGCGGGGCTGGCCTGGCGATTCCTCCGCCGTGTCGCCCAGTTGACGCCCCGCCCGTGGATTGAACTGGTGTCGGAGATGGCCGCCGTGGTTCCCTTCGCCGAGGCGGCGGGGTTTCGACGCATCGGACAGGCGCCCGACCGCAGCGGACACAGCCTGGCCTCGCTGGCCGCCCGGGCCGCCAGCGGACGCATGGGCCATTGCGGCGGGCGGAAACGACCCGAGACCCTGATGACCTACCTCCGCCGGTCGCGATTCAGCCGTCCGGTACACTACCTGTTCGACAACCGGAACGCCGCCGCGCCTTGACCGGATGGCGGCCGGGGCGTATTTTGGGCCCCGAGAAGAAAGGTGCCACTGGCATGTGGATGTTTGTTCTGTATTCCGTCGGCGCGTCGTTGTCGGGTGTGATGTCGCCCGGGGCGATGACGGCGGGCGTGATCGCCGCGGGCGTTCGTCGCCCGTGGGCGGGGCTGGCGATGGCCCTGGGCCATGCCGTCATCGAACTGCCGTTGATGGTGGCGATTATCCTGTTCGCCGGGGAGTTCCTGGCAAGCCCGGGCGCCCGGATCGTGATCGGGGTCGTGGGCGGCGGGATGTTGCTGACGCTGGCCGGGATGGAATTCCATAGCATGCGAAAGGCCCGCACGGCCGAGCCGCCCCCGCCCCGGATGGGCCCGTTCCTGAGCGGCATTGTCCTGTCGGCGGGCAATCCGTTCTTTGTGGCCTGGTGGGCGACCACGGGGCTGCTCCTGACCACCCAGGTCGCCCGGGAGTACGGTGCCATCGCGTTCGGGCTGTTCGCGTTGATTCACTGGTTGTGCGACCTGGTGTGGCTGCTGCTGCTCTCGTCGGCGAGCCATTTCGGGTCGGGCCTGGCCGGCCCGCGGTGGCAGCGGGGGATCCAGGGCGTCTGCGCGGTGGCGATGGTGTACTTCGGGTGCGTGTTCCTGTACAAGACCGCCCTATTGTGGACAGGCGGCTGAGGGCCCCCGCGGGGCTCAGGCCCGCTGCATCTCCGATTCCAGCATGGCGATGAGCCCGGCGAACTGCGCGCGGTTCCTCGCGCCCAGGTTGGCCAGGGCCTTGTGGGCCGAGAGGATCCGGTTGCCCTCTTTCCGATCGTCGCCTTCGTCACAGGTCTCCAGGGGCGTCATCGCCGACGGGGGCGTGGCCGTTCCCGCGGCCAGGTGCACCAGCACGCGCGACATGCCCAGTTCGTCGAAGAGCGCACGCAGCGGGGACGTCATGCCGCGGACGTTGACGGCGGTCTCGGTCTGATCGGCCAGGTCGACGGCCTCCAGGATCGTACCCAGGAACGTGCTGTCGAGGTGCTGGCAGGCGGACAGGTCGATCTCGATGGCCCGCCCGGCCTGGAGGGCGCGGGCGACCTGGTCGTGGAAGGCCGTGCAGTGCGTCCAGTCGGCCTCGCCGCGGATGGCGAAACAACGGGCCCCGTTGGCCTCGCCCACGAGCACCTGTCCGTGGGGCCTGGCGGCATCGAGCTCGCCGGTCAGGTCCGCCGGGGGCGACTCGAGCCCGTTGTCGATGGTCGAGGGGCGGTCTTGGGCTTCCAGGAGGAGGAGGGTGATATCGTCGCCCGGTTCGACTCCGTTTCGGCGGGCTCGGGCGGCCTCGAGCAGGTCCGTCAGCGCCTGGGCGCCCGTCGGGGCCGCCCCCAGCCGCTCGAGCAACTGTCCGGCGTCCAGCCGACCTCCGGCCGAGGCCCCCGCCAGCAACCCGTCGGTATAGAGCAACAGGCGGTCGCCGGCCCGCAGCGAGACCATCCTCTGGGTGTATCGCGAATCTCTCGCGATCCCCAGGGCCGGGCCCGTCTGGGGCAGTTCCTCGCTCGACCCGTCCGCCCGTCGGAGCAGCAGGGGCAGGTGCCCGGCGGAGGCCAGGGTCAGCTCGCCCGTGACGGTGTCGAGGAGGCAGTAGGCCGCCGTCAGGAACATCGCGGGGGCGGCGCAGTCGGCGGCGAGGGTTTGGTTCACGCGCTCCAGCACCTGGGCGGGGGGCAGGGGTTCGCCCCGCCCATCACGCACCACGAGGCGGTTCTTGAACAGCACCGACAGCATCGCCGCCGACACGCCATGCCCGGCCGCGTCGGCTACGTACAACGCCACCCGGCGGTTGTCCAGAGGAAGCACGTCGTAGATGTCGCCCCCGATGCGGTGGCTGACGCGGTAGACGGCGTCCACGGCGAAGGGGGCAAGGCGGGGGGGCAGGGCCGGCAGAAGGGCACGCTGGATGTGCTCGGCGCGCTGGAGGTCGTCGGTGATCGTGGCCGCCTGCTGGCGCAGAATCTCGTAGGCGTCGATCAGGTGTTTGAGCTGGCGTTTGAGCCGCTCGTTCTGCTGGCGGAGTTCCTCGCTCATCCGCTCGCCCTCGGCCAGCATCCGCCCGTGCCGCGCGGCGTTGCGGACGGCCAGGCGAAGGACCTCCGCCGTCTCGATGGGCTTGCAGAGGAAGTCGAACGCCCCGAGGCGCACGGCGTGAATCGCGCTGTCGAGACTCGCCTGGCCCGACAGCACGATCCACTGGGGCCGGGGGCAGTGCTCCAACGCCCACTGCATCAGGTCCAGCCCGCCCAGCCCGGGCATGACCAGGTCCGTCACCACCACGTCGATGCTGTGCAGGGCGAGCACCCGCTTGGCCTCGTGCCCGTCAGCGGCTTCAAAGAGTTCATACTCGCCCAGGCGTTCGAGCATGGCCCGAAGCAGCCGCAGCACGGCCGGTTCGTCGTCCACGATCAGAACGGCGGGTTTTCCCACAATGGCGGCGGTCATGGACATGTCCTCGGTCTCGTGAGGCCCTGAGGCATCCTACGGCGTCTACACATAATCATACTCGTTTCGGCGTGCGGGCGACTGGAAAAGATAGGGAATTTCCCGAGAGGCCGCTCCTCCGGGCCCCGCTAGCGGAGGGGCCAGACCGTCAGAGACGGGAAGAAGCCCGCCCCGTCGCTGGCGCCGGCCGTTACCTGGGAGGGATTGTCCACGGCCACAGGCCAGGTGATCCTGACCAGGCTATTGGCGCACAGGGTCAAAGCAGTCTTGGTGACCGTCATGTGGAGTGCGACGGTATTCTCCCCCGCGCGGGGGCGCAGCGGAATGGGCAGAGCGTCCACGACGAGGGTCGTGCCGTCGTAGGTCACTTCGAGAGGGGTGGCTTGTCCGACGCGTAGCCAGGCCCGGCCGCCGACGGGCGCGCCCAACCGGGTATCGATCTCGACGGCGGCACTGCCGTTGGGGGCGCCCAGCGAAACGGATCGCGAGGGTTCCATGACGGGGTCGCCCAAGGCGGCGGGGGTTCCACGGCGCTTCTTGAGCGAGGGGATGAGGCTGTTCTCCACTTCACCCAAGGGGCAGCGGGAGGTCAGGTGGAAGGTCGGCTGGCCGGCCCTGCAACCGGCGCAACGGTCGGCGACCCGGAAGGTCCGTTCGCCGACAATACCCATCACGCAGGCTCCCATGGACAGCCATTTGGGCGCATCCTGGAGAGCGTTCACGGGGCTGCCCTTGGGCGTGCCGCACAACGGCAAGGGGACGGACGCCCCGGGAATCTGCTGGGCGGAATGCGTGTGCCCCGAGAAGGTGTGGGTGAAGCGTTGGTCCGGCTTGCCGCTGCGATAGTGGATGAAGAAGAAGATTCGCTGACCGGGGGCCCTCGCCCCCAGATCCTGCCGCAGCCAGGCAGAATCGGCCGACGCGACGTCCACGCCCACGAAGTGCGCCCCCGCGTAGTCGAACGACCAACGGGGCGGGCCCAGGTACTTGGTGAACGCGCCCAGTCCGGCCAGCGGGTGGCGCCGGGGCGGATCCCCGGGCGTGCCCGGGACGATGTCGTGATTGCCCGGCACGAAGAACATCGGGATCGGCAGCGAGCGTGCGTTGGCGGCGACGGAAGCGAACATGCCCTCAGCCCGGGCGGCGGTGGCGTAGCCCAGGTCGCCGGTGTTGATGATGAACCGGGCCGCGGGCGTGGTGGTCTGGACGTCGGCGGCCCAGAGGGGGTACATCGTGCCGTCGCTGTGGTCGTCCGTAACGTGGAGGAAGACGAAGGGAAGGCTCTGGTCCTGGCGGCGGAGGGCGAAGTCGACCGCCTCGCCCGGGGCGACGTCCGCGAGGCGCCGCCACCATGGACCGGCCGGCCACGTGCCGCTGGGCCAACTCACCGACACCACCCGCGCCGCTCGATAGGGGATCGTTTCATCCACGGCGAGGGCAAGGCGGTAGGCGCCGTCGGCCCCGGTCGTGGCAAAGCCCACCCCGTCGCTGACGCGGACGCCGGGCAAGGGAGTGTCGTCCAGGGTCACGCGGCCGGTGACGGTCTCGACCGCCGTGGGCGTGCCGGCCTGGGCGTAGGGCCAGGGGGCCAACGCAACCAGCCATGCGAAAATGGTCACGATCTGTTTGTTCACGACACAATTCCGGGCGGACGTGATTCCCAACCGGTATGTAGTATACCCGTCGGGCTTTTTGACCGCGGCGCGGACGTCGCCGTCGGTCCGGTGGCTCATGCCCAGGCTCACGCTGACGCGGATGGGACCGGCGGGCCTATTTTCGGCCTTTGCCCAGCCCGCTCTTGATGAGGTATTCGGCGCTGGCCTTGACGGCCGTCATCATGTCCGTGCCGCAACTGTCCAACTCGACCACCAGCCACTGGAGCACCTTCGGGTCGGCCGCGGCGATGACGGCCGGGAAGTTCATCTTGCCCGACCCGACGGCCACGTGAGGCTGATCCTTCACCAGCGGGCCGTCCTTGATGTGAAGCAGGGGGACGCGCGGGGCGATGCGGGCCAGCAGCTTGGGCACGTCGACGACGCCGAAGTTGCTCGCCCAGTAGGTGTCCAACTGGCTGACGACGCCGGGGGCGAGCTTCAGGAACAGCTCGAGCGCGTATTGCCCGTCGATCGTCTCGAACTCCCACCAGTGGTTGTGGTATCCCTGCTTGAGCCCGTGGGGGGCCAGCAGCTCGGCGGAGGCCTGGAACTGGGCGGCGGACTTCTTGATCGCGTCGGCCGTCTTGAACTCGTCGGGCCCGTACCCGCCGATCACGATCGTCATCCCCAGCGTCTTGGCCGTGTCGACGATCTCGTTGAGGTTGTCCTTGTTGGCGTTGCCCACGTGGCCCGACGAGCAGACCAGCCCCAGGTCGTCGAGGGCCTTGCGGACCTCGGCGGGGGTCTTGCCGTGCAGCCCGGCCGTCTCGACGCCCACGTACCCGAACGAGGCGATCTTCTTGAGAACGCCGAAGAAATCCTTCCCCGCTTCGTCTCGAACGCTGTAAAGCTGGACACTGATAGGCTTGCTCATCGTCGTATTCCTTCCCGCCTGCCCATGGGCAGGCACCATGGTTTCACACGCCCGCGCCGCCCTGCGGCGCACGCGGGGGAATATACCCCCGTGCGGGAGGAATTGCCAATCGAAAGAACCCGCGGCGGGCGGTTCG
>JAPLNA010000358.1 GCA_026693065.1 Planctomycetota bacterium | reverse complement strand
CCCAGGCAACCGCGAAGCGCCCGGTCTGCCGGCAGCACCAAGGCGATAAACTCCGGGGTGTGGGGCAGAGCCCCACGTTGTGGCCTGGCCAACAGAGGAGCCGCCTGATGGAGTGCTGACGGCAAACTGAGGAGGAGTTGGCGCGGGCGGGGCTTGCGAGATTGCCCGGCCCGGGCGACAATACCACGCATGTACGAACGACTGGGCGATGTGACGTTGAAGGATGGGCGGGCGGTCGAGTGCGGCGTCGTCGCCGGGCCGGACGAGGAGTGGGCTGAACGCATCGAGCCGCTCCTGGGGCATAAGGGCGAGCTGTGGCGGTGGCAGAACGCACAGACCCTGCGGACGGTGACGGGGTTGGAGGCGAGGTTCTATCTGCTCAGCCTGCACGAGATGCCGTTCGCGAACGTGTGTACGTTTGTTGTCGGGCGGGCGGGGATTCTCGGGCACGTGTGGACCAGGCCGGAGTTCCGGCGCCTGGGGGCCTCGACGCTGTTGATGAAGGCGGCGATGACGGACTTCGCCGGGCGAGGGGGCGGGGCCCTGTTCCTGGGCACGAACCCCGACGGGCCGGCGTATGGCATCTACAAGCAGCAGGGGTTCGCCGACGTGGACGCCGCCTCGGGCCACATGGCCTGGTACGCCCAGGGGCAAGAGGCGTTCGACGCGGGGTGGTTCGCCGGCGGGGAAGCAAAGATCGAGCCGCTCGCCTGGCCGCACTGGCCGGCGGCGGTGCCGCTGTTCCTGCGGAAGGGCCCCGGGGTGGTGCGGTGCGCCCCGCTGCGGGTGTTCTCGACAGAACTGGTCGAAGGCCCGCTCCTGCCGGCCCTGCAGGCGCAGTCGCAGCGACAGGCCGACGGGCTCGGGCCCTGCGCCCTGGCCCTGGTCAACCCGGGCACGCGGGCGCTGCTGGGCCTGGCCGTCTGGATGTGGGACTCGCTGTGGCCCTCGACGTGCGTGGTAGACGTCTTCTGCCATGAGGCCCACTGGGGCCGGGCCGGCGAACTGCTCGCCGCCCTCTCGCTCCCCCCGTGCCATCGCGTGGTGGCCTACGCCGACTCGACCTGCCCGCCCAAGCAGGCGGTGCTGCGGGCGGCGGGGTTCTCCCAGGCGGCCGTGCTGGAAAAATGGCTCCCCGGCGGGTCCATCCACCCCGGGCCCGTGGATGTGGTGCAATTCGCCAGGGAACAGACCCCCGCGCGGGAGTGAACTTCCTCGCCGTGAGTGAATCCCCGCGCCGGAAGTGAACCCCCAGCGGGGGAGTGGCCCTCGCGCCGGGAGTAAACCCCGCGCCGGGTGCCGTGGTTCGCCGCTCAGCGGCAACCACGTCTTCGCGGACTCTGCAGTGGCCAAGTCGTGGTTGCGGCTGCGCCGCGAACCACGGCAGATGCTTGACGGACCTAAGGGATGGACGGGGGGCCTTCTTATGGGAGGGGAGGCGGTGCTAACGGCGGCGGGTTATGGACTGCCAAGTACTCTTGCATGTCATGGGAGAGCAGACCGGTAATGATGTACACTCCAGCGGCTGTCAGGACGGGAAAGGATGGCAACATCAAGATAGCCGCAATCATTCCGTGACTGCGGCATTGAGGGTTCCCTTTCGTCAAGTACGAGGCCGCTTGGGCGGCCAGGAGCATGGCCAGAAAGGATCCCACTGCCCAGCAGACAAGGAGGAAACGGATGGCCTCGTCATTGCCGTCTGGGAATACTACCCTTGGATTGAAGGCCCCCCAGATGGAAACACCGGTTGCGATAGCCAGCAGTACCGCCATTCCCGCCAGCATGTCCCTTGTATGCTTGGCCCTTGGGTAATACTCTATGGATCTCATCTTCCTCGTAAGCGCCGGCGAGTACCTCGACATGCTACACCTCGATCTGGAACTTCGCGGATGAACTTTCACTGACGACCGCCGTCAGCAGTTTTCAGTATCGTATCTGGCTGTCTTGCATTGGCAAGCGGATTCTCCTCCCCGGAGTCCCCGCGGAACCTGCTGACAGCGGCAGCTGCCAACGGGCGTCTGTATGCCTGGGATGGCGAATTGTCGACGTCGGGGACAGACCGCATTCGCGTTTTGGTTATTGGATATGGGACACGGGTGTCAAGTGAGGCTCTCCCCGCCTTCCTGACCTGGTCGACCTGGCGGAACTCCGCCGAATCAATCAGGGACTCCGGGGCCAACTGGGCGTGGTGCCGGCGGCAGATCTCGGGACTATTGCCACCAGGAGACGGATTTTGTACAGACTCTCGCCCTTCATGGCCAGTTGGCTGCCGAAGGTCCGGGCATTTTCACGGGAGCCGGGCGAGGCCCCGGCGGCCGGGAGGAGAAATGTTGCTCGGGTGGGAGACAATGATAGGCGGCAAAGGGCAAAAAGAGGTTCTTCCGGGATTTCCGGGGAGGGCTGGCCAGCCCCGCTTTGAAGTCCGCGCAGCGGGCGACTGCGCGTAGCCCCACGCGACGGAGGAGCCTGGGGATCACGGGGGGTCGGTCCCTCCCTTCCTCTTCTTCTCCAGAGCCCTCGGAGAGGGCGATTGACGCCCGCGGCCGGGGCGCTTCAGTCGCCTCCCTGCGGGGGCTCCAAGAAAAGGAAGGAGAGGGAAGAAGGAAGGGCCCCTTGAATCCCTACCCTTCCTTCGGTCGGGTAGGGCTACGCGCAGTCGCCCGCTACGCGGGCTGAGAACCTGCCAGACCGGAATGATGATGCTTCCCCGGAAATCCCGGATGAACTAGAAAAAAGTGCATTTTTTCTGAAAAATGGCCGGATTTGCCCGGAAAATGGGTGTTTCGGGCCTGCGTCGGCGCGGGAGTTCGGAAGGGATTGACAACGCGGGGGTTGCGGCGGTAGGGCGAAGCGCAACTGATGGTTTTCCGGCTGGCACGGTTGCTAATAGTGGAGAGTGGAGAGAAACCTCGCAAGAAGCGTTTCCGGCCGAACAGGGCGGGACGGCGCACGGGGCAAGGCTGTCGAATGGTATCGGGGTTGGAGCGATCAGGAATGAAGAAACCACAAGATTTCGGTTTGACTCGTTTTACCAGTTGGACCGGTTGGACTGGTTTGACTCGTGGCAAAAACCTTTCCGTTGGAGTTGGAAGGGCAGGAGTTGTTGGCGGAGTGGCGAAATGGCCGGGCGGCCTGGCGGGCGGTCGCGAGAGTTGTCGCGACGGCCCGGGCGAAGACCGGCCCGCCAGGGCGGGTGATGGTGTCTGGAGAAAAGCCCGCCGCCGGCACGTTGGGTGCCGGGTATTGACGGAGCGTCCCGGGCCGTAACGACGGCTGCGGGACAAGTGAGTACGACGGAGTTGTGTGTGGGCCAATATCGGGCGAGCCCGGCAACCCACGGCCTGTATGAGTTGGCCGTGGTGCGTATGCCGGGCCGCAACCTCGGCCGGTGGGGTCGAGCGTTCGGTCGGCCGGCGGGCGTGTGATGCCCGGCGGCTGGGCGCGAACACCTTTGACAAGTGAATAGGGTGTGTTGCCAGGGGCGCCCGGGCCTGACCCGACAGGGCCGGGATGATCTTGCCGCCGGGGCCCTGAATCCGTAAGATGGCCCGCTATGGTGCAGGTGTTGCACGTGATTGATCCGACCACGCCGGCGTATATGCGCCGGCAGATGGAACTGCTGGCCGGCCCGGACGGAACGGTCGCCTCGGTGGGCTTGCCGCCCGACGGCGTGTCGGCCCGGGGGTGTCACTACGCCCTTCGTCGGGCATTGAATTCGGACTGGCTGGCCGGGGTGGCGTTGTCGGGGCCGGCGGGGCGGGCCAAGCTGGTGCATGCCTGGGGGCTTCGGGCCTGTCAGGCCGCCCGGGTGGCCGGGTGGCTGCAAGGGCGGCGGGTGCTGCTGTCGCTGCCCTGCGTGCCGGGGAACAATCAGGTGGAATGGCTGGTGAGCCGGGCCTCCCGCGGCGCACTGGACGTTACCGTGCCGACCGTGGGCGCCCGGGAGCGGCTGGTGCGGCGGGGCATGCCCGAGCGGGCGGTGCACGTGCTGCCCCCGACGGCGCGGGCGCCCGGCGACACGGCGGCCCGGCGCCAGCGGGCGCGGGAGCAACTGGGGCTGCGGACGGGGGAGTTCCTGCTCGTCGCCCCGTCGGAAATGACGCGGGCGGCGGGGCACCGGATGGCCTCGTGGGCGCATGCGATTCTCCGGCGGATCGAGTCGGGCGTGTTCCTGCTCATGCCCGGCGCCGGGCCGGATGAACGCGGCATTCGATCGTTCGTCGTCACCACCGGCTACGCCGGCGAAGTGTTCTTCCCGGGTGACGCGATGGACACCGCCGACGCCCTGGCGGCGGCCGACGCGGCGGTGTTCTTCCACGAGCGGGACTGCGGGGTGGGGGCGCTGGCGTGGGCGATGGCGGCCGGGCTGCCCGTGGCGGCGGCGAGGACGCCGGACCTGGCCGAGTGCGCCCCCGACGACGTGGCGGGCCTGCTGGCCGAGCCGCACGACCCGCGGCAGGCCTCGTCGGCGATCCTGCGGATCATGCAGGACGCCCGGCTGCGTCAGCGGCTGGGTCAGGAGGCGGCCCGGCGGGCGGGCGGGCGGTTCGCCCCGGACGTGGTGCGAGAGCGGCTGAGAACCATATACGCGGCGGTCGGGGCGGGCGGGCGAGGGAACGTGAGCGGCTGGCGGGGGTGGCTGGGCAGAGGGCGGTTGGATTCTCCGGCCCGTCCGATCGCGGCCGTCTCGGCGGAGGACGTTCAGGCCCCCAAGCCCGCCAAGCCCGTGCAGGCCAAGAGCCCCATCGGCGAGAACCTGGCCAAGGAAGTGCTCTTCGCCGACGAGTCGGCCCGGAAGCTGCTGGGCGACCGGCTGGGCGAGATGTGCCAGCCCGAGCCGCCCGAGTGGGAGATGGTGAAGACCAATCCCTCGCGGACGGTCTATCGCGGGCGGGTGAAGGGCCAGTGGGTGTACCTGAAACGCTTTCACCGGCGCGACTGGGTGGCGATGCTGTCGCGGCTGGCGGGGTTCTCGCGGGCGCGGGGGGAGATGCGGCTGTCGCAGTACCTGAACGCCGCCGGCGTGCCGACGGCCGAGGCCCTCGCCGCACGGTGCGGCACGCCGGTGGAGTGGGTCGCCACCCGCGCCGTTGCCCAGGCCGAGCCCGCCGATGAATGGCACGCCCGCCAGGACGCCCTGGGCGCGGAGGGGCGAAAGGCCATTCGCGGGGCGATCGCCGTCCTGGCCGAGATGATCGGTCGGATGCACGCCGCCGGCGTGCTGCACGGAGACCTGCACTGCGGCAACGTGCTGGTGCGGACGCGGACGGCCGGGCCCAAGCTCGTCCTGATGGACCTGCACCGGGCCTCGCGGAGGCGGTGGCTGGGGCGGACGGCGATGGCCGAGAACCTCGCCCAGCTCTACCACGACCGCCGCGACATGACCAGCCGCACCGAGCGGATGCGGTTCCTGAAGCATTACCTGCACGCCTCCGGGGCGCGGGGGACGCTGCGGGGCTGGAGCATCATGGTCGAGACGATCGGGCGGAGGCACACCCGCCGCCAGCACGCCAAGCGGGACGACCGCGTGATGGGCAAGGGCAAGTATTTCACGAGGCTCTCGCTGCCGGAGGGGTGGCGGGGGCACGCGGTGCTGGCCTCGAAGTGGAAGACCCCCGGCTCCAAGGCCGCGAGAATGGTCTTCACCGCCCAGGGCTGGCGCGACGCAATGGGCAACATCGACTCGCTCTTCGACGCCCCCGACGTGACGGTGGTGAAGGACACGGCCTCGGTGCTGGTGGTCCGCCGGCGGATCCAGGTGGACGGGCACTGGCTGGAGGTGTTTCTCAAGCGTCCGCGTCGGCGTCAGGGCTCCAAGGCCCTGACCGACTGTTTCCGCCCCGCCCGCTCGATCCGCGCCTTCCGCCTGGGGCACGCCCTGCTGACGCGGCGGATCGTCACGCGGCTGGGCCCGGCGCTGCTCGACAGCGTCCTGATCACCGAGGCCGTCGACGCCCCGGACCTGCGGACGTTCCTTTCCACCAGCCTCAACGCCGCCGGCGGGTGGCTCGTGCCCCGCTCGGCCGCCATGCCCGGGCCGATGATGCCCAGCCAGCAATACGAAATGGCCCGCGAAGTCCTGCGGCAGATCGGGCGGCTGCTCCAGCGGCTGCACGAACACCACTTCACCCACCGCGACCTGAAGAGTTCCAACCTGCTGGCCCGATGGCTGGGTGAAGAGGGGATGGACGCGGCGGATCGTCACCGCCAAGCGGCGGTTCAAGGACCTCATGCGGCTGAACGTGGCCCTGCTGGACTGCCCCGCGGTCAACCGGGCCGGACGGCTGCGAATGCTCACCGGTTACCTCCGCGGCTCGGTCGCCCAGGGCGTCGCCTTCAAACCCTACTGGCGGACGCTCGAGGACATGTCCGACCAGAAGCGCCGCCGCCAGATCCGCTCGCGGCGGGAAAAGCAGAAAGCCCTCCGGAGGCCCGGCGCGTGACCGCACCCGCCGACACCGCGCCCCGGCGCGTGCTGATCGTCAAGCCCAGTTCGCTGGGCGACGTCGTGACGGCCCTGCCTGTGCTCCGCGGGCTCAAGCGAACCTTCGCCGACGTTCGCGTGTCGTGGCTGCTGGCCGAGTCCTGCGCGCCCCTGCTCGAGGGCGACGGCGACCTCGACGAGATCATCCTCTTCCGCCGCCGCCAGCTGGGGCAGGCCTGGCGGAGCCCGCGGGCGTTTTCGGCCCTGCTGGCCCTGCGGAGAACCCTCCGCCAGAGCCGCTTCGACTGGGCGATCGACCTGCAGGGGCTCTTCCGGAGCGGCTATTTCACCGCCGCCACGCGGGCGACCCTCCGTGCGGGTTTCGCCGACGCACGTGAAGGGGCGGGCAAGTTCTACACTCGCCGGCTCGACGTCACCGCCCCGCACACCGTCGTGCGAAACATCGAACTGGCGCGGCAACTGGGGGTGGACGCCCGGGCCGGCGACATGATGCTCCGGATAACTCCCGCGGCCCGGGAGTTTGTCCAAGGCCTTCTCCGCGAGAACGGACTGCGTGAAGGTCAGTTCGTCGTGTGCGTTCCGCCGGCGCGGTGGCAGGACAAGCGATGGCCGGTGCGACACTGGCGGGCGCTGCTGGGGGAGTTGACGCGGCTGTGCCCGGCGGTGCTGATCGGAGCGCCCAACGAGCGCGACCTGTGCGAGCGGATCGCCGCGGGGGCCCCGTCCGGCGTGACGGATCTGGCCGGGCGGACCAGTGTGCCCAACATGGTGGCCCTCATCGCCGCGTCGGCGGGGGTGATCTCGTGCGACTCGGCGGCGAAGTTCATCGCCCCGGCCGTCGGGGTCGGCTGCGTGACGCTGATCGGGCCGACGCGGGTGGAACGGACCGGCCCGTTCCCGACGGGCACGGCGATCGTCGCGACGACGCCCTGCCAGGGCTGTCTGAAACGCCGCTGCCGCCACGCGACGTGCATGGAACTGATCGAGCCGGGGCGGGTGGTCGAGGCGGCCCGTGACATGCTCGCGCAAGGCCAGGGGAAAACCACCGGCGGGGACACAAAACAATAAACGA
>JAPLNA010000357.1:12050-14287 GCA_026693065.1 Planctomycetota bacterium | reverse complement strand
GACGATCGGGCAGGCGGTGGGGGCGGTGCTGGCCCGGGAGTCTCCCGGCGGGCGAGTCCTGGGCTCGACCGACCTGACGCATCACGGCGGGGGCCGTTTCCCCGCCCCCGGCGGACGCGGGCGGGCCGGGGCCGCCTGGTCGGCCGCCAATGACAAACGAATGCTCGACGTCATCGCCGCCCTGGACGCACCCGGGGCGATCGAGGAAGCCCGCCGCCACGCCAACGCCTGCGGGGCCGGCGCCATCGCCGCCGCCATCGCCGCCTGCCGCGAACTGGGCGCCACCGCCGGGCGATGCCTGGCCTACACCAACAGCTACGAAATCACCCACCAGGAAGACCCGGCCGAGCCCGACGACACCACCGTCGGGTACGCTTCGGTGGTCTTCACGAAACGCTGAAAGCGGCCAGAATCCGGAGGGCCGCGAACAACGCGAACAAAAGAACGGGCAAAGAAAAAAGTTCGTGGTGTTCGCGTGGTTCGCGGCTATCCTTGTTGGCCGAAAGGGACAGATCATGGTACGAACCGACGCCCTGGCGAAGAAGCACGAGCCCGACTGGCGCCGAGGCGTGCGCACCACATCGAACTGTTCCACGACGGGGAGATCGTCGAGGCCATCTGCGAGCGGTTCGGCCTGAACGCGGGCATCGACCGCAACGTGCGGTTCTGGTGGTGGAGGCAGCAGATCGCCCTGTACCGGTTCCTGGGTTTCGACTACGTGCAGGTCGGGTTGGACGGCATATGGGTGCCGGTCCACCAGCAAACCATCGAGGACACCGCCCAACTCAAGCACGCCGGCGGCCGAACGTACCTCAACGAGCAGACCGGGCCCATCGCCTCGTGGGAAGACTTCGAGAAATTCCCCTGGCCCGACCCGGACGCCCCGGCGGCCACCGAGGCCCTCGAGTGGTGCTGCGAAAACGTGCCCGAGGACATGTGCCTTATCGGCATGTGCAGGGGGCACTTCGCCGAATGGCTGACCTGGCTGATGGGGTACGAGTCGCTGTGCTTCGCCCTGTACGACAAGCGGGACCTCGTCGACGCCATTGCCGCGAAACTGATCGACATCTTCACCCGGTCGGCCCGGCGCGTGGCCGCGTTCGACCGCGTGAAGGTCCTCTGGGCCAGCGACGACATGGGCTTCAAGACCCAGCCGCTGATCTCCCCCGCCGACGCGCGGGCGTATTACCTGCCCGGGCACAAGATTCTGGCCGACATCGCCCACAAGGCCGGCATGCCGT
Source organism: Planctomycetota bacterium (assembly GCA_026693065.1). Lineage (GTDB taxonomy): Bacteria > Planctomycetota > Phycisphaerae > SM23-33 > SM23-33 > JAPLNA01. The sequence continues at coordinate 13,046 of JAPLNA010000357.1, read as the reverse complement.
ACATCCTTCACGCGTGCGGCAACCTCGGCGAGCTGATGGACGACCTGATCGACGACGTGAAGATAGACGGCAAGCACAGTTTCGAGGATACGATCGAGGACGTGCGGCAGGTGAAGGGCACGTACGGACGGCGGATCGCCATGCTGGGCGGGATGGACGTGGACTTCCTCTGCCGCGCCGACGAGCAGGCCATCCGCCGGCGCGTCCGCCAGACGCTGGAGGTCTGCCAGGCCGGCGGCGGGTTCGTTCTGGGCAGCGGGAACAGCGTGGCGAATTACGTGCCGGTAGAGAATTACCTCGCGATGATGGACGAAGCGTGGCGGTGCGCGGGAGGGTGAGGGGAGGGACCACCGGGGGGTCTCACCCCGAAACAGGGGGAAAGAGTCACCCCGACGCCGTCGGGGTGCTTTGGATTGAAGGGGAGAGAGACCTGGGATATTGTAGGGATCATGAAACCATGGAACGGGTGGTATCATGCTTAACGGGAATACGTATGGGACGTGGTTACCGGGCGATCCGAGAGGGTGGAGAGTCAAGGGACACCGTCAACACGTAGAAGGGGATTACAAGAACCCCCCCGCGCCTGGCACCGGAGAGGGGTTGCACGAACACTCGCGCCAGGCGATGAGGAAGGGGAGGTGTTTCTCGATAAGCACCAGCGACAGATCGTCGGGCGGGCGCTGGTGGAGATGCCGGCGCGACAAGATGTGGAGCTCCTGGTTCTCGCGATGGGGGCCGCGCATTACCACCTGCTGGGGCGGTTCACAGATGGAAAGGTTCGTCCGCGGGTGGGGCGGGCGAAGAAGCATGCGACGTTTACGCTGATGGAACACGGGGGCGAGGGCGCCATCTGGGCGGCGGGGTGTCGCGTATTACCCATCACCGACCGATCGCACCAGGTGAACGTATTCAACTACATCCGCAACCATGCATCCGAGGGCGCGTGGATCTGGACGTATCGGGAGGGGATCTACTGGGATCAAACGCGTCCGAATC
>JAPLNA010000357.1:0-11939 GCA_026693065.1 Planctomycetota bacterium | reverse complement strand
GTCCGGGAGATTCTTCCCAACGACCCTTGCGACTACTGAGGGTCTGCGGTGGGCGTCGACAACCCCAACCGCGTCATGACCTGTTGCAGGTCTGACCAGACCTGCTCGCGGACGGCGGGGGTGTAGTAGCGGAGGACATAGGCGGGGTGGAAGGTGGGCATGACGGGGATGCCGCCGAGTCCCTCGGCCAGGGTCGGCAGCGACTTCCACACGCCGCGGATACGGGTGATGCCTTCGGTGTCGGGGCCCAGGAGGCCCTTGGTGGCCGGGTTGCCCAGGGTGACGATGACCTTCGGGGCGATGATCTGCAACTGGCGGAGCAGGTAGCCGAAGCACGCGGCGACCTCGTTGGGCAGGGGGGTGCGGTTGTCGGGGGGGCGGCACTTGACCATGTTGACGATGAAGACCTGCTGACGGGTCAGGCCCATGGCGGCGATCATTTTCGAGAGCAGTTCGCCGGCCCGCCCGACGAAGGGCCTGCCGGTGCGGTCTTCTTCCTGCCCGGGCCCCTCGCCGACAAAGACCAGCGGGGCACACGGGTCGCCCTCGCCGAAGACGGTCTGGGTCCGCCCCTGGGAAAGCCCGCACCGGGTGCAACCGCGGACTTCGTTGACGTCGATGGCTTCGAGGGCCTCGGCGCGTTTCTTGGGCGACAGGCCCGCGCCCAGCAGGGCCGGCCCGGCGGGGACGAACGCGGACGCGGGAGTCTTCGTCGCGGGCCTGGCCGGTTGGGCCGTCGACGCCGCCGCCGGCGGCAGCGGGTTCCGCGAGGCCGGCAGGAACGCACTGCCCAGCAATTCTTCAATGGCCAGCAACTGCCTGGCTGCCTGCGACAGGTTTTCCCGGGGATCATTCATGGTGGCGATTGTACGTTGGGCCCGCGGCGAGGGCAACCGACGTCCTGCGGGGCTACACCTGACGCAGGATATCCCTTTTGAAGGCGGCACAGGTGGCCGACATCGATCGCACCAGTGGTTCCATTTGCTCGGCGTCGAGAGTCACGGCGTATCCGTGCGAGACGAAGTGGCGGAAACCCAGCAAGGCGATGAGAGATCCTGCGGTGGGTTCGCTGATGAACCCGTTGTCGATGGCCAATTGGAGAATATCCTTGTGCCAAGAGGGCCCCGTGGGAATCTTCAGGCCTTTTGCCAGGGCCAATCGCTTGAAGATGTTCTCGAAAGCGTTGTAGATGTTCTGGAGAAAGGCTGCGGCGCCGGAGAGTTCCAGAAGCGTGAGGGACTCGAGGTCTTCCGGAGCGGGCAGGGCGGCCAGGGTCTGTTCGACCAGGTCAAACTCGACTTGGAGGGCCTCTTTCAGATCACTCATGTAACGGGACGCCTTCCCGGCGAACGATATCGGCGAAGCGAGTCTTGACGCCCAGGTCCAGGACGTCCACGGGCTTGGAGAGGGACACGATCAGCCGTCCGCAAAACTCAAAGAACCGGGACGGGGCCACGCCCTCGACGGCCAGGTCGATATCCCGGCCTTCTTTCGCCGGGTCCGCGCTCGAGCCAAACAGGAGGACTCGGGTGGCCCGGAATTGCCGGGCCAGTTCGAGGATGCGGAACTTGTCCTGAGAGGATATCATGGTCGTACTCTTGGGCGGTAAGGGCTCCTCATATTCTATCGGCCCGGCCTCGTTTCGGCTACGGTCATTCGGCAGAAACAGTCTGTTCATCTTGTGCCTGTCGATGCAATCGGCTCGCTGGCGAGGGCGATCGCGGGAGGGATTCTCATCGTTGGCGAGGGGATGTCCAGCGGGCGGTGGAGAGGTGGAGAATTTCTCTGGGACAATTTCTTTTTTCCCCTCGACCGGCGCGCGGGTGTGCCGGGCGCGGGGGTGTTTCGCGAGGGGACGGGCGGGGCCCAGGGGTCGGCGCACGGTAGAATATGTCAGGAGTAGAAGGCGTTTTTGGGGGGGTGGACCAACGAGGATCGGGAGATGAGACTTGGGGCGATCGGAAAAAGACGAAAGGTATCGCGAGGCGATTCTATTTTGCTTGACTGGGGGAGGCGGCCTTAGTGTAATGGCGCGGCAGCCCGGCTAGAGGATTTGGAATGTAGCCGTCGAGGCACCGCGTCCGATAAGTAGTGCCGGCGCAGGCTTCAGGCAAGGACGCCGGCCCGCGGGCCGGACAACAAGGACCATACGTGCCGGCATAGACCGACGCCGACGTCATCCGGATTGGCACCAACGCTGACGAGGAGTTCTTATGGCGACCGCCAAAGCTGTCTGGGGCATTGACATAGGGCAGTGCGCCGTCAAAGCGCTGAAGCTTCGGCAGGGGGAAACGGGGGTCATTGCCGAAGCGTTCGACATGGTGGAGCACTCGCAGATCCTCTCGGAAGAAGACGCCGACAAGCACCTGTTGATCCGCGCCGGTCTGGACCAGTTGGTCGGCCGCCACAACTTCAAGGGCTGCCGCGTGGTGGTCTCGGTGCCCGGGCAGGCGAGCTTCACCCGGTTCGTGAAACTGCCCCCCGTCGAGACCAAGAAGATCCCCGACATCGTCCGCTTCGAGGCCGAGCAGCAGATCCCCTTCCCCATCGAGGAAGTCGTCTGGCGGTATCAGGTCTTCGAAGACCCCGACAGCCCGGACGTGGAAGTGGGACTGTTCGCGATGAAGCGGACGGACGTGCAGGAGATGCTGGCGTACTTCGAGGAAGTGGGCATCGAGGTCGACTCGGTGCAGATGGCCCCGCTGGCGCTGTACAACTACATGACCTACGACGGGCAGGCCCCCGAGGGCGAGGCGACGATCCTCGCCGACGTCGGGGCCGACAAAACCGACCCACCGAGGCCCTCGTCCGGGCGTTCAAACTCAGCTTCGACAAGGCCGAAAAACTCAAACGTTCCGCCGCCACGAGCAAATACGCCCGCCAGATCTTCCAGTCGATGCGTCCGGTGTTCTCGGACCTGGTGCAGGAGATCCAGCGGTCGGTGGGGTACTACACGTCGCTCCACCGCGAGACGCGATTCAAGAAGATGCTCGGGCTGGGCAGCGGGTTCAAACTGCCCGGCTTGCAGAAATTCCTCGAGCAGAACCTGAACATGCCGGTGGTACGGGTGGACACGTTCGCCAACATGACCCCGCCGGAGAGCAACGCGGGAATGTTCTCGGACAACATCCTGTCGGCGGCGGTGACGTATGGCCTGGCGGCGCAGGGGCTGGGACTGACGCGGATTCAGTCCAACCTGCTGCCCGAGGAAATCGAGACGAGGCGTCGGTGGGCGGCGAAGCGGCCGTGGTTCGTGGCCGCCGCGGCGTGCCTGCTGGCGGCGGTCTCGTGCATGACCTTCCGGGCGTTCACCGACACGCGGATACTCGCTCGCGACGACGACATGACGCAGGCGCAACGCAACGTCAAGGACGTGCAGGAGATCCAGAAGCAGTACCAGGCCTACGAAGGGCAGGGACGCGACAAGCAGAAGCTCCTGGCCGGCGAGAGCGACCTGTATTGGCCCCGGCCTTACTGGATCGACGGGCAGAACCTGGTGCGGCATGTGCTGGGGGTGCTCTCCGCCGACGCCCAAGGCCGAGCGGGCGCCCATCAGGAGCTGCTGGCCGACTACGCCCGTGACCTGGAGGAACGACAGAAGCTGGAGCGGACGCAGACGGACCTGGAGAACGTGCTTCTGGAGAAGCCCGCGGACCGATTGGCCCAAGAGACCCGTGACCGCCTCGAGAAGGTGCGGGGGGAGATAAAGACGGTCAAGGACAAGATCCGCAAATTTATGGTCGCCGGCACGCCGGAGAAGGAGTCGGCCTACATTGACGCCGAAGCCAAGGTCGATGAACTGGCCGCCCAGGCGCAGAAGCCCCTGACGGAGTCGGAATACACGGCCGTGGCGAGCAAGCGGGCGGAGGCCCAGCAGGTTCTCGATCAGATGGCCGCGGAGAGTTTCGCCAAGCTGGCGATTTTCCGGGTCAGGGAACTGACGACCACGTACAGCGAGGACATCACGAAGGTGGACGCGAACGCCCTGGTGGCCGGGAGCGGCAAGGGGGCGACCCCGGGCGCCTCCGGCGGGCCGGCCAAGGGAGGCGCCAAGAGCGCCCCCGGGTTCATCGTGTCGATGACGGGGCTGACGGGCCTGTCCACCAGCGACGCCACGAAGCGGTTCAGTGACTCCATCAAGGAGCAGTCTCGTAAGTTCCTGGAGAACTCGATCCAGATGAAGCTCCATGACGTGGGCTTCCTCGCCTCGACGCGACAGGGCGAGGGCGCGGGGGGCGACCGCCCGGCGGGGTTCCGCCCGGGGCCGGGGGGCAATCCGATGGACGCGGGCCCGGCGATGCCCGATCCGCTGATGCCCCGCCGGGACATGGGCAAGGATACCGAGTTCAAGATTGTATGGCTGTTGACGATTGAGCCGCCGGCCAAGCCGGCTCCGGGCGAGGTACGCTGACCGCTCTGGGAGACGACAGGATGCAGTTCATACGAGAGAATATGTTCTACGTCGTTCTGGTGGCCGCGGTGGTGGTGGGCGGCGCTGTGATCCTGGCCGTCGGGGCCGGGGTGGGCGGCGGCGCCGACACGGCCCTGGAGAACCGGCGGGCCCTTGACAGGACTCTCCTGGGCCTGGAACGCGGGCAACCGATCACCCAGGGGACCGCCGATGCCGAGAAGGCGCGGGTGGCCGCGGTGGAGGCCCAGACCAAGAAGGTGGACGCCGTCACTCTCACCTGGAGCCGCGGGGACTGCCCGGTGTTCGAGAAGAAGGACGCCAAGGACGGCCAGTCCCTGCCGGCGTTTCGCCCGGACCCGCCGCTGGGCGGGGCGATGACCAAGGAAAAGCTCGTCAAGTGGAAGAAGGACAACGCCGAAGCGCTCCATGACGCCTACATGGACCACACCGGCGTGTGCGTGGCGATGATGCGGTCATTGATCCTCGAGGACCGGCGGTCCACGACGCCCCCGACCCCCGGAATGATCAGCCGCGAGCGTGACGGGCGCCTGCCGCGGCTCAAGAGCGAGCGGGCGGAGAAAGAACGCCTCGAGACCAACCGCCTCAAACAGCCCGGCGTCGGCGCCGCCGCCGCGGGCAGGGGCGATGACCGCCGGATCGTCCACATGCCGGGAACCCGCCTGGATTCGGTGGAGGCCCAGGCCGAAGCCGACGCCAGGGCCCAACTGGCCGTTACCCAGTCGGAAAACGGGTACATCTACGCCGACCTGTGGGCCCTCCATCCGGTGTATACCGAGAACGAGATCCTGCTGGCCGGCGGACGGACCAAACTGTGGGGCGCGTGGGTGCAGTACATGATCTGCCGTGACATCGTGGCGGCCATCCGCGAGACGATCGTCGAGGATCTGAAAGCCAAGAATCCGGACCCGGCCAAGGGCACGGTAGCCGGCGAGGGGCAACTGCCTCCGGCGGCGGAGCGGCCGGGGGCAAGGCCGCGGCGCCCAGCCTGACCGGGCGCGTCTCCACTACGAAATACGACGTGATCCGCTACCGGTTCAAGGTGGTGATGGCGGACTCGCACGTGGGGCTGCTCCAGCAGCAGTTGAACCGCCGGAACGACCATACGGTTCTTTCCTATCAGATGGAACAGGTCGAGCGAGGGGCGGCGGGCAAAGCGGCGCCCGGAGGGGTCGCCGGCGCCGCCGGGTCGGCCGACGTTATGGACGAAACCTTGTGCAACTACGGCGTGGACCCGGTCATGCGGGTGACGTTCGACTGCGAACTGCTGATGCGGACCAGTTGGTGCCGCGACCTGATGCCCGAAGAGATGCTGGTGAACCTGAAGGCGACGGCGCCGGGCATCCTCCGCCCGCAGGACACCGCGAGGCTGACCCAAGCCATCGAAATCGGGCTGGTTCAGGGGGGTCGGTAACCGCCCGAGGCCCGGGGGCAGAGCGCCCGGGGCGTTGGACCCAAGGAGTATGGTGATGGCCAAGAACGATATGGCGAAACTCATGGAGCGGCACCTGGAAAAGGCCGTTCTGGGCGTCTGCGTCCTGCTGCTGGCGTTCGCGGCGGTGCATTGGCTGCTCTCGTCCCCTCGCGACTTTACTCCGGCCGCCGGCGGGGCGAGCATGGAGCCCTCGCAGGTCGACGGATTCCTGGCCGGGCGGGCGGCGACGCTGGCGGCCAAGGCTCGCAGCAAAGAGGTCCCCGAGGCCATCCTGACGGCCAAGGGCAAACAGGTCCTTCCCGAGTGGGACAAGATCATCCAGAACCTGCGGCTCTTCAAGGTCAACTCCCTCACCCAGCCGGCCCTGGGCGATCCCCAGGTGGCCACGGTCCAGCCCGCCGGAGCGCCCCCGCCCCCCGGAATTCTGCTGGCTGACTTCGTCAAACTCATTCCCGCCCCCGCCGCCCCGCGGATCACCTCGGGCGTCATTTTGCCTCAGGCCGACAAGGCCGCTGACATCCCCATCAACGGCGGCGTAGCGGCCTACCCGTTCAAGAAACTGGTAGACGGCTGGAGCACCTTGGAGTCCTTCGTGGCCATGGCGCCGGTACGGGTGGACGTCGAGGTGGAAGAGACGACCCTGGACGGGAAGGTGACGGTCAAGCCTCTGGAGCCGCTGCTCCGCGCCGCCGCGGCGGTCAAGGGCAAGGACAACGCCCCGGCGCCCCAGCCTCTGCTGACGCCGATTCCGGACTATACGGACAAGAACCAGCCGGCCGTGTTCGGAGCGATCAACGAGATCAACTCCGAGAGGCGGCAGAGGCAGATCGTCACCCCGGACCTGCCGAACATCTGGGAGGCGTCGCTGGAGGCCTGGGTTCCGGGCCAGGCGATCCTGAAGCCCGTGCTGCCCGAGAAGCTCTGGCCGACCATGCCGACCAAGGCCGTGGGTCCGGTCGTCAAGCCCCCGACGGGGGTAACTCCGCGAGTGACTCCGCCGGTTCCCAAGCCCCCGGCGCCGACGACGCCGACGGTCAAGCCGCCCGTGCGGCCCGGCACGACCCCTCCGCATGTCACGCCTCCGGCGGTGGTCCGCCCGCCCGTGACGCCCACCGGCGTCGATGCCGGCGGCGTGAGGGCTCCGGCGCCCGTGCGAACCGTTGTTCCTGACCGGGCGGCCGACGCGGATCGCGACACCGGGCGGGCGAGTACCGAGACGGTCGTGTCCGTTCTTTCAAGCCGTCGGGGCGCCGAGGAGATCTACCTCTGGTGGCTGCACCCCAACGTGAAGCCCGGCTCCACGTGCCGTTATCGCGTGAAGGTTACGTTCATCAACCCGCTGCTGGCCAGGCCCGAACTGGCCAAGAATCCCGAAGAGGCCAAGATCAAGATGGTCGAAGGGCCCTGGAGCCAGTGGTCTGAGCCGGTGACGGTGACGCGCCCGGTCCGGTTCTTCCTGACCAACAAGGTCGCCGAGGGACAGGTGCGGGTGGTGGTGTTCGCCCACGCGATGGGACAGTGGGTGCGGCACGAATACCCCGTCTCGCAGGGCGATCCGATCGGACGCATGGAAGCCCAGGTCAGCGTCTGGAATCCGATCGCGGAAAAGAAACAGGACGTGCCCGTGGACTTCACGACCGGCGCGGTGTCGCTGGATTCCGACGAGACGACCGTCGTGCTGACGGCAGGCCGATCCACCGTGGCCGCCGAGATAATCTACCTGGACGAGGACGGGCACGTCAAGGCCGCCACCAGTGCCACGGCGGACCGAACCTCGCAGGCGTACAAGGATTACGACGAGCTCGACCAGCAGTCCCGCCAGGAGCCCAAGCGTTCGGGAACCGGCGCAGGCAAGGGCCGGTGAGCCCCGGCGGCGGCCTCGTGGCAGGCCGATGGGATCAGCAGCATGAAAGAACAAAGAAAACTTACAGAAAAAATGGCTTGCCAAGCGATAGGTAATAGGGAAGATGTAGCACTTTGTACCCGAGTGCAAACAGAAGGAGTGCGATCGTGGTGAGAGTTCTTCGATCTCTGCGTATAATGCCGCTCGCGGCGGTGCTGCTTATGTCGGGCGTGAGCGCCTACGGACAGGACGCTGACGCCGACAAGGCCGCGACCCTTCTGACCAAGGGGCTGCAGCAGGACCAGGCCATGGACTACAGCGGGGCCAAGGCCACGCTGCTCCAAGTCGACCGCAACGGCCTCTCCGACGCCCAGCGCGCGCAGTTGGACGCCAAGCTGCGCGGGCTGGACACCGCGATCAAGGGCCAGCAGGAGGCTCGCGAAGCCAGCCTGAGCGGCGCGAAGGCTCTCGAGGCCGGGAACCTGGCCGAGGCCCGTCGTCAGTACCGCACGGCCGCCGACAGCACGTACCTGCCCCAGGCCGCCCGCCAGGTCGCTCAGAGCGAACTGGGGCGGATCGAGGCGCGCATGGCCGTGTTGGCCGCCGCCGGCGCCGAGAAGCGCGCCGTCGTCGCGGCCGCTCCGCGCAGCAGCGAGCCCGTCGTGGTCGCCCAGGCCGACGTCAAGCCGGCGCCGGCGCCCAAGGCCGTCCGTCCGGCCGCTCCCGTCAGCGAAGAGTTCCAGAGCTACATGGCCCTGGGCAAGGCCGCCATGGCCGAACGCAAGGGCGCCGAGGCCGAGGCCTATTTCATCAAGGCCCTCCGCAGCGAGCCCAACAACCCGCAGGCCCTACTGGCCCTTGACCAGGCCCGCCGGCTCCAGGAGACCTCCTCCGGCGAACAGATCACGGGCAAGCTCCAGACCGAGCGAGACGTGGCCCGGAAGGCCGCCGTGGTCGACATGGAGAAGGCCCTCGATCGCTCGATGGCGACGCTGGCCGCCGCCAACGCCGAAAACGACTTCGACAAGGCCGCCGACGACGCCCGTATCGCCCTGAACACCCTGGGCGAGAACAAGGGCTTCTTTGACTCCGCCGCCGAGTACGCCGCGTGGGAGCGAAAGATCAACGACAAGCTCCGGTATATTCAGCGGTGCAAGACCGACTGGTCGGCCTCGCAGGCGAGCCTCTCTGTCCGGAAGGCGCAGAGGGAAGACATCGAGCGCCTCCGCCGCGAAGAGCAGGCCCGGCGAGATCGCCTGAGCGACCTGACCCGCCAGGCCAAGGCCCTCCTGGCCGAGAACGCCTACGAAGGCGCCGTCGGCGTCCTGACGGAGATTGAACACCTGGACCCCCAGGGCCGCTGGGCGGCCTACGAACTGAAGAAGGCCAAGTTGGAGCTGGAACTTCAGAATCAGAAGCGCGTGCAGCAGTCCACCAACGACGAGACGGCCCATTCGTTGCGTGACATTCGGGAGTCGGAGATCCCCTGGTACATGGAGATCGTCTATCCCAACGACTGGCGGGAGAAGACGATCCGCCGCCGAATGTACCAGAACAAGGGCGGTTCCGAGGACGCCAAGACCCAGGCCACCAAGGAGAAACTGAAGGTCCCGATAGGCAAACTGGAGTTCGAGAATCAGGAACTTGGCCTTGTCATCGACTATATTCGCGATACGACAGACCTATCCATTTACGTGAATTGGAAACTCCTTGAGGGTATTGAGGTAACCTCTCGGACGTCGGTCAACATCAAGCTCAAAAACGTGTCCGGGGCAGAGGCCTTGGATTTGCTCCTGAGCGACCTAGGCGCGGGCGAAAAGAGGCCCGTGTACAAGGTCAACAAAGCAGGTATTGTCATCATCTCCACGGAGGCGGCTCTGAGAGATACGAAACTCGAGACGAGAACGTATGACATCCGCGACCGGTTGATGCTGGTGCCCAACTTCATCGGCCCCCGCATCGACATCAGCAAGCTGGGGCAGAACCAGCAGTCCAACACCAACTCCGGCCTGTTCGGGAGCACATCGAGCGGCGGCGGTGGCGGCGGCGGTGGCGGCCTCGGCGGGGATACGTCCACCGGCGAGAACCCCGTCGAACAACGTCTCACCCCGCAGCAGATCAAGGACGCGCTGGTCAAGGACATCATGGACAATACCGGCAGGGGGACGTGGAAGGAAAAGACCCCCGACACGGGTGTGGCCGACAAGCCCACATTCCAAGGCGGCAAGCTCATCGTCACGCAGACCCCCGAGGTTCTGGACCAGATTGAGGCCCTGCTGGCCGAGTTGCGAGAGGCCCTGTCCGTGCAGGTCCTGGTCGAGAGCCGCTGGCTGACCGTCAGTAACGGCTGGCTGGAACGGATCGGCGTGGACATCGACTTCACCTTCGGCCCGGACGTTCACCCGTTCGGGAAGAAGATCGTGTTCAACAACAACCAGATCCCCCAGAACAGTGCCGGCTGGATCACCAACATGACCAGCGGCAAGACCGGCGGCATCGCCGATAACATGCCGACGGCCATTACCATGCAGGGGCAGTTCCTTGACGACGTGCAGGTGGACTTCCTGATCCAGGCCACCCAGGCCAGCAAGGACTCCCACGTGTTGTCGGCCCCGCGCATCATGTTGATGGACGGGCAGCGGTCGTATATCACGATCGGCAAACAGCAGGCGTACGTATCGGCCTTCAGCACGCAGGTGGCCGAAGGCGGCGTGGGCGGCGTGGGCGTGGCCGCCGCGACTCCGGAAGTGTCGTGGATCCCCACGGGCGTGGTTCTGGACGTGGAGGCGACGGTTTCGGCCGACCGCCGGTACGTTACGATGACGGTTCGCCCGCAGACGTCGGAGTTGCTCAATATGGAAAGGGTGGACTTCGGCAACATCGGCGGATTCATCATGCTGCCTACCCTGCAATTGCAGGATCTGCAGAGCTCAGTGACCGTGCCTGACGGCGGGACGGTGCTGCTGGGCGGGCTCAAGCTCGCCAACGAGGCCGAACGGGAAATCGGCGTGCCTGTCCTGAGCAAAATCCCCGTGGTCAACCGGCTGTTCGAGAACCGCGGGAAGGTGCGGGACGCCGAAACGCTGCTGATCCTGGTCAGCCCGAAGATCATCATCCACCGGGAAATCGAAGACCTTCGATTCCCTGCCCCGCTAGAGTCGGCCGCGTCCAACAGACGGTAACAGGCCGGCGGTAGCATGCCCGGAACGGCGCCTGCCGGCGCCGGGAGGAATGGCTGGCCGTGAGGTTGTTTGGACCAACATGCCGCGGGCGGATCGGGGCGGTTTTGGCGGCCGTCGCGGTTGGCTGGTGCGCGTGTGCCCTGGCCGGGCCTCCGGTGGCGGCGAAGGCTCGCGGCACGGCCGCCGCGGAACTCCTGGCCGCCGGGCAGCGGGCGATGGCCGCCGGGCAGCCGGACCGGGCCGTCGGGTTCTTCGAACGCGCCGTCCAGCTTGCCCCCAGCGATGAAGAAGCCCAACTGCTTTTGAGCACCGCCCAACGCCAGGTCGCCGAAGCGCAGGGGCAGGCGGCGATTTCGCGAGTTAAGGACATGCGGGGAGTGGCCCGGGGAGTAGCTCTTCGCGACTTCGAGGACGCCCTTCGCAAGGCCCAAGAGACGGTACAGACGCCCCGGCGGAGCGGCGATTTCGACCAGGCCGCCGAACACCTGAGGAACGCCCGAACCCTTCTGGACAACAGCCGTCGATTCCTCGGCGAGGGCGAGTACATCAAGTGCGGCCAGCGAGCCGACGAGGTGGGCAAATGGCTCGAGGCCCGGCGGGCCTTCTGGGAGCAGTCCGCCCAGGCCGCCGATCAACGCGAGATCGCGCGCGCCGAAGCCCGGCGTTCCCTCGAGACCGACACCCGCCGCCGGCAACGCGTGGCGGAGCTTCACGAGAAAGCCCGTTCCTGCCTGGCCGATCGGCGATACGCCGAAGCCCGCTCCCTGATGGAGGAAATCCTCCGCCTGGACCCGAAGGACGCGTGGGCGAGATCGCAGATCGGATCGGCCCACGTGGACGCCGACCTGTCCCAGGAGCGGCTGTTGGCCCGGGAGACGGCGGAGGAAACCGGCAAGGTCCTGCTGGACGTGCGGGCGTCCGAGGTGCCCTGGGCGGACGAATACACGCACCCCGCCGACTGGGTGGAAAAGGCGGTGAGGCGCAAGGGGTATCTGACGGGGGAGAGCGATCCGGCCGTCGTGGAGGCCTACCGGCGATTCATGCAGACGA
>JAPLNA010000356.1 GCA_026693065.1 Planctomycetota bacterium | reverse complement strand
GACGCTTTCGTTGATCTCGGTGACCGGCAACAGGGCATTGGCGTGTGTGCTGTCCCTCGTGGGTGCGACCAGCTCCCCGATATCATAGACGCGCTGGACCAAGGGTTGGGCCGGTTGGGTGGCGGGGGTCTTTTCCGCCCCGCCGGCCGGTGCCGTTTCCTGCCCTCGCAGCACGGCCAACACTCCCAGGCCGACCCCGGCCGCCACGAACGCCGCCAGCATCGCCGTCTGCTTGCGCCTCATGTCGCTTCTCCCTTCACCAGCCGATCCAGTTGACACCCGTTCCAACGCCCGTCCCTCTAAGAGTACGCCCGCGGGCCGGGCGGGGCAATGCAAAACCGGCCCGGCCTGCGGGGGAGAGGGGGGACAGTCCACGGATTACACCGATTACACGGATGACAGGGAAAGAGAAACGGCCGGAGAGGTCGTCCACGAACCCGATCAAGGCGGGCGGATCTTACGAACGGGAGAAGATGGAGGCTATTCGACGGAGAAGGAGTCAATGAAATGGGCGATGGCGGGATCGTCGTGAAAACCCGAAGAGGATGCGGCCACGGTCCGGTATATGGCTTTCGAGGTGAAGGCGATTCGCGTCCTGAACCGGAGGTTGCCGCCGTCTTTGTCGCCGACAATGCGATAATAGCGAATGGCCCCGCGGTCCTCCGCCAGGCAGGAGGAGATAACGAACCCCTGTTCCTCAAGAGAGGCCTTCATCCCTTCGAGGCGTTGCGCGGCCGTGAGAGTCGAACCTTCGGGCGGAATATCGCTCCAACTCAGATGCAGGGAGATATCCTTGTGCGGGACGCTGCACCTCAGCGTTGTTCGTTTCACCGAAATCCCCTCGGAGACCTCGGTAGCCGTCTCGGTGACGGGATCGGCGGGGAATTCCGCCGAAGCCTTGCCGTTGCTGGTGGCCAGGCGTTTCCACGAATAGGCAGTGGAGGATTCCGAGAGGTACATGGCGGCAGCGGCGGCCAGTATGATCCCCACCGCAATATACGGTTTGCGGAAGAACCACCCTTTCGCGTTCGGGAAACGCATGAAAACAAACCCGCCCACGACCGCGGCGGCCATCATGGCCAGCGACTCGACATGTTGGAGCAGGAACGCCCGCATGCAGCCTCTATCCAAACAAGTTGACGATTACCTTGCAGCCAACCACAGGGTACACCGATGGCACGGTTTGACACAAGAAACAGAGCGAGAAAGTCGTCCACGAATCCGCCGTAGACAGGTTCGTGGACAGACTCCCTCTCCCCCCAGTCTCGCGGGAAGGGCTTGTCCAACCGGCGGGCGGGGCGTAGGATTATGGACGGCGGGGATGGGGATGATGGCCACTCCGCGAGGATCGGGAATCCATCGTTTCGTTGCGGGCCCTCGGGGCCGGGGAGTGTGTCAGATGAGACCATGTGGCGCGATGATGCTGGCGGGACTGAGCCTGGCCCTGGCGGGCTGCGGGACGGGATTCATCACGTCCGGCATGCTGGGATACGGGCTGGTGGAATCCGAGGATGGACAGACGGCGGCCTTTCTGACGGGCGAGCCGAAGCTCGAGCCCCTCGTGTGCGTCCTGGCCGGCAAGGAACTCTGCACGGCTCCGGGGACGTGGTTGCTGGCCCTGAGCCGCTCGGGCCGGACCGCGGTGGCCCAGGCGCCGGCCGGCGACATGGCTTTCACGCTGCTGTCGCGATCCCAGGCCGGGATGGCGGTCTCGACGATCGAGATTCCCGCGCACACCCTTCTCCAGCCTTGGGACATTCGCTGCACGGACGAGGAGGTGTGGGTCGAACTGAACGCCAACATGACCAGCCTGGGCCTAGACGCCACGCCCCAATACTGGAAATACTCCCTTGCCGGCAAGACATGGCAACAGGGCACGGAGCAGGCTTTCCGGTCGCAGCCGGAATCCCTGCGGGTGAAGCCCGATTGTGACGACGCGAAGATGCTGTCGGCCTTCAAGCGTTTCCGGCTGCGGTCGGGGCGCGTGCTGGAGTCCAAGAACACCACGCTCGAACCGGGCCAGACCCGTTGCATCGAGCCGGACGGGCAGATCCAGGTGCTTCTCCGCGGGGGGATAGGTCGGGCCCTGCTGAACTGGGGGGCCTGGCCCCTGGCCGCGATGGGGATCCCTATGTCGTAGGGGGGCCGGGGGAAGAAAAGAAACTCACCGCAGAGAACGCAGAGAGCGCAGAGGGGAACGCATCATTCTGGTTCTTCAATTCGTGAAATTCGCTCGCCGCAGGCGGATTCGTGGCTGAACAGTTCCTTTGTTTCTTCTTCCCTCCGCTTCTTCTTTCAATCCATGTAATCCGAGGAATCCGTGGACTCTTTTGCCCCGTTCCCGCGTGCCCGCGGTATAATGCCCGCGGCCGGATGCGTGGAAGGCCGCTCCTCGCTCGATGCGGGCGGGGGGAGGAAAGTCCGAGCGCCTCTGAACCGCGGTGGTGGGTAACGCCCACCGTCCTGCTGGGCCCGATCCGTCGGGTTCACCTGGGACCGGGACAGTGCCACAGAAAAGATACCGCCCTGCGTAGTCGGCCTCACGGCGGACGAAGCAGGGTAAGGGTGAAATGGTGCGGTAAGAGCGCACCGCGGGCCGGGTGACCGGCCTGGCATGGCAAACCCCACCGGGCGCAAGGCCAAGCAGCGACGTGGCGTGGTTCAGGCCGTCCGCCTTCGGGCGGACACCGTCGCGGGTAGGCCGCTTCTGCCGGCGCACGCGTCGGCGGAGAGCCCGGCGGCAACGTCGGGTCCAGATAAATGGCCTTCCCCGTCTCGCCGGTGACCCGCCGGCGAGTCGGGACAGAACTCGGCTTACAGCGCATCCGGCCGGGTTTGTCCCCATCCGCCCCGAAAGCCCCTCGGCCCCGGCGGCGGCCAAACGAAAGAAGGCCCAGCCTTACGGTTGGGCCTTCTTGTATGTCGGGCGAAGCATCTCACCACGCGTCCGTGCGGAACGGGCTGGCCGGCAGGCCCGCGCCGTTGCACAGGTTCGGGTTGGTGGTCTTGTGCCAGCCGAACCGCACCGCCGCCGGCCTGGTGATGCCGGGGGCCGTCACCACGACCTTGTCGCCTTGGACGACGGCCTTGGCGGGCACGAACTTCTTGTCCGCCCCGGCGACCTGGAACTCCGTGAGTTCCTGCCCGTCGCGGCTCTTGAGCCCATCGGCGTGGTCGAAGCTCAGGACGGCCTTGCCGCCGTTCACCCACATCCCCTTGCACAGCGGGCCGGAGTACACGACGTCCTTCCGCCCGTACGTCTTGGCCAGCGCCCACAGCGCCAGCCGCGTACCGACGCTCTGCTTGTCCATCGGGTGAATGTTGCCGACGTCGCCGGTGACGTCCGTGATGACGGCCATCCCGGTGTTGGGGATCTTCAGGCACTCCCCCTGGGCCTGCCAGACCTTCGGCAGTTCGCCGTCCTTGTAGCCGCTCCAGGGCGCCAGTTGCACGAACAGGAACGGGAAGTCGCCCTGCCCCCACGCCTTCCGCCAGCCGCTAATCAGGGCCTTCATCCTGGCGGCGTAGAGGAGCCCGTCGCCCTGAATGACGTTGCTCTCCCCCTGATACCAGATCACCCCGCGAATGGCGAACGGGACGATCGGGTGGATCATGGAGTTGAACAGCACGGTCGGGGCCTGGCAGTCGGCTCCGCCCCGGCGGGTATGCGGGCCCGCGGCCTTGGCAGGCGGCTCGGCAGCCGCGGCGGCCTTGGCCTGGTTCGCCAGGGCCTTGAACTCCCCCTGGGCCTCCAACGCCGCCAGCGGCGTCCACGGCTCGATCCGCGTCCCGCCCCAACTCGCGGCGAATAGCCCCACCGGTACTTTCAGATCGCTCTGCAAGCGCCGCCCGAAGTAGTACAAGGCGGCCGAAAAGTTGCCCACCGTCGCCGGCGAACACTCCACCCACTGGCCCGGGACGTCGTCGACGGGCGCCTGGGCGACCGTCTTCGACTCCAGGAACAGGCGCATCGTCGGATACTGCGCCGCGGCGGCCTCGGCCGCCCCGTCCTTCGACCCACCCACCGCCATCTCCATGTTCGACTGGCCCGACCCGACCCACACCTCCCCCACCAGCACGTTCTCCAGCACGATCTCGTTGGCGCCTTTCACGGTCATCTTCTGGGGTTTGTCGCTGGTGCGCAGCTTGTCCAGCACGACCTTCCACCGCCCGTCCGCCCGAGCCGTCGCTACCTTGTCCTGCCCGGCGATGCTGACGGTGACCTTCTCGCCCGGGTCGGCCCAGCCCCAGATCGGCAAAGGTGCATCGGCCTGGAGCACCATGTTGCTGCCGATGATGTTGGGCAGCGTCACCGCGCCGGCGGCCGGGACCGCCATCGCCGCCACGCACGCCACCAGCATTTCCACGACGCCTCGACGAAGACTGTTCATCTTTCAATTCCCTTCATTGAATTCCACCGGCATTGTGACACTCCATCGTCTGTCCTGCAACGCATCTTCTGACCGACTCATCCCCCATTCGCATTCGGGCGGCACAGGCAGGGGTTCTTTCTCTCGCACCGGCCCGCGCCGGTGTGCCCTCATTCCTTCACGGCGCCCACGGTCAGGCCGGCGATGATCCGCTCCTGGAGTACCAGGAAGATCAGGAACGTCGGCAGGCAGAGGATGGTCACGCCGGCGAACAGGGCCGGCCAGTTGGCGGCGAACTGCTGGCTGACCGAAAGGTTGTACAGCCCCACGGGCAGGGTCTTGAGCCTGTCGTTGGTCAGGAACACCAGCGCGAACTCGTACTCGTTCCAGACGGCGAGGAACTGGAAGATCGCCGCGGTGGCCAGCCCGGAGCCGGCCAGCGGGAAGTACACGTCCGAGAAGGTCCGCCAGGCCGAGCAGCCGTCGATGGCGGCGGCTTCTCGCAGCGAGCCCGGCAGCGTGCGGTAGAAGCCCGTCAGCAGGAACACCGCGAAGGGCAGCCCCGCGGCGGCGTAGATCAGGCTCAACCCCAGGCGGCTGTCCATGAAGCTCAGGTCCACCCCCGCGATCGACACGTGCCAGTTCTGCACCATCAGGAACAGCGGAACGATGTAGAGCTGGATCGGAATGGCCATCGCCCCGATGAACAGGAACAGAACCCAGTTGCGCCCGATGAAGTCGAACCGCGTCAGTGCGTACGCCGCCATCGACGCCAGCAGCGACGTGACCCCCACGGCCAGCACCGAGACCATGAGGCTGTTGAGCATGTACTGGCCCATGCGGGCGGTGGTCCAAGCGAAGGCGTAGTTGGTGGGCGCGTAGGCGTAGGGCGACCAGTCGAACCTCGCCATCGCCACGGCGACGGGGACGACCGCCGCGGCGGCCAGCGCCCAGAACGCCGCCGCCCACAGCCGCCCTCGCCGGACGCCCACCGGCAGCAGGGCCCAGAGGGCCGCCCCGGCGCCCACGTAGGCCGCGGCGGCGTAGCGAACGAACCCCTCGCGGCCGCGATCCGCCCAGAACAGGGCCGCACACGCCACTGCCGCCGTCACGGCCAGGAAGAGGCGAGGCAGGAGGGACCGCCCCGGCGAGCAGGCAGCCGGGGGAGGCCCCGTACATCTCCCGGGTCAGGTCCCCGTAGCCGCCCAGCACGGTGAAGGGTCCGGCGGGGTTCTTCATGAACTCCGATATCTCGCCCCCGTGCTGCGGACCCGGGTCCGACAGCGACATCGAGAAGATCCACGCGAACCCGACGATCGTCAGGGCGATCCACGCGAGCTTGAGCAGGTAGAGCGGGTAGATCCGCGTCCGCGCGTACGCCAGCAGGACCGCCACGGTCGCCACGGCGTACACGAACAGCCCGCCCGTCACGGCGGACATCGGCGAACCGGCGGCCAATATCGCCAACCCGGGGGGCATCAGTACTCCACGCTCTCTTTCTCTCGCAGCAGGCGGACCAGGCCCACCAGGGCCAGCACGATGACGACCTGGACGACCGCCATGGCGGTGGCTCGGCCCATGAGGAAGATGCAGGTGCGGTTATTGAACGCGTACTCGTACTGGAGGGTGGAGACGACCTGGCACTTCTCGTTGATCTCGGGGGCCAGGAGGGCCTGCACGTGCCCGAAGAAGCCCATCGAGCCGATCAGCCACAGGCTCAGGGCGATGAGGATCACTTCGCGCATCATGGGCACGGTGATGTGGAAGAACTGCTGCCGCGTGTAGGCCCCGTCGATGCGGGCGGCGTCGATGTAGTCCTGGGGGATCCGTCGCATGCCCGCCAGCAGGAGGATCATCGTCCCGCCCACGCCGCTCCAGACGATCATGGCGATGATCGAGTTCATCGCGACGGGGATCTGCAGACCTCCCAGCGAGTGGAAGCTGCTTTCGGCGCTGAGCCAGGGCACGCCCTCGAGCCCCGCGCTGCGGGCGCCCAGGTTCAGCAGCCCGCTCGTGGGGGCGTACAGGAGTTTCCAGAACGTCGCCACCCCCACCACCGAGATGAACGCGGGGAAGAAGATCATCGTCTGGAAGAACTTCCGCCCTCGCAGCCGCGGGTGGTTCAGGGCCAGGGCGAACAGCGTCGCGAAGACGAAGAACACCACGCCGCCCACGATCATGATCCAGAAGTTGTTGATCAGGGCGTGCTCGAATCGTTTGTCTTCCCAGAGTTTCACGAAGTTGGTCCAACCGGTGTAGTTCATTCGCGGGGTGAAGCCGCTCCATTGGCAGAGGCTCACGTGCATGGCCTGGACGGCGGGCCAGGCGAACAGCGTCACGAACAGGATCAGCGCGGGGGCCAGGAACAGGGCGGGCGTCAGCCAGCGGTGAACCCAGCGGCGTTTTCCGGTCACGATCATTCGTATCCCGCCTCGCCGCCGGAGTTCAGGTAGGCGGCCGTTTCCCGGGTGAGGGTTTCGAGGAATTCCTTCACGCTGCGATATCCGCTTTCGTCCTTGTTCATGAGAAGCAGGTTGTCGTACAGGGGGCGGAGCTTGGCTTCGGTGAACCGCCGGGCGTAGATCGTCGGGTCGCTGGAGTAGAGGACGGGGGCGGTCTTGAAGTCCTCCGCGATGCCCTCCAGCGCGGGGGGGAAGGCGGCGTCGGCCTGGGCGGCGATGTTGCCCGTGCCGTACACCATGTCGGGCCATTCGTGAGCGCACAGGAACTTCACCAGTTCGACGGCGTGGGGCGTCGCGCGCCCCTGGCGGCAGACCATCATGCCGACGGCCTGGCCCCAGGCGGCCTTCTGGTCGATCTCGCGCCCGCCGGGCCATTGCGGGAAGCTGAAGCACCCCAGGTCAAAGTGTCCGCGTCCGGCGTCCTTGTAGGTGGAGAGTTCCTGCACCAGCCACGTGCCGCAGATCATCATGCCCGCGTTTCCGGCGGCGAAGCCGCGTTGGGCGGCCGGCCAGGTCGAGCCGCGGAAGTCCTTGTCGAAGTACCCGCTCTCCCGCATCCGGCGGATCTCGCCGAAGACCCGCTGATACCGCTGGTCCGTCCAGGCCGGTTCGCTCCGGCGCCCCGCCCCGTCCGCCGCGCCCAGCACCGTGCCCTTCCAGGCCTCCGGCCCCAGCGCCCGCGTGATGAGCCACGTCATCCAGTAGTCGCCATAGACGGCCTGGTCGGCGGTGATGGGGACGATGCCGGCGGCCTTCATTTTCTCGCAGGCGGCCATGAACTCCGGCCAGGTCCGCGGCGGGGTTTCGATGCCCGCCTTCTGGAAGAGCACCTTGTTGTAGAAGAGGCAGAACGCGCTGCAGGTGGTCGGCGTGAGGTAGACCCGGTCGCGTCGCTCGGGGGGATCGATGAACGGATACTTCCCCTGCTCCAGCAACGAAGGCAGGAACGACGCCCGCCACGACCGGGCCGGGTTGCCCCAGGAGTCCGGACCCTCCAGCGGACTGAGCGTCTGGCCCGGCAACGGCTGATCCATCGCCACCGCGTACCCGTCCTGCACGAGGGCCAGCAGTTCGAGCTTGTCGCTCTCGATCACGTCGGGCACGTCGCGCCCGGTGAGGAACCGCGGGCGATTGGCCGACAGCACCCACCGTCCCTGCCATCGGCGCTCGACGTCCACCAGCCGGGGCCTCACGGCCACCCGGGCCGCCGCCGCCGGGTCCGCCGCCAACGCCTCCAGGCCCGCCAGCAGTTTCCGATAGGCGTCCAGTTTTTCCGGCGTCGAGGCCCGGGCGTCCAGCGGGGTCAGCAGAACCTGCCTCGTCTCGAGCCAGTCGGCCAGTTCCGACAGCCGCCGGGATCGCGAGATCTCATCCGGCGAGTCGGCCACGCGCGCCATGAGCCGGCGGGCATGAGGCAAGAGGGATCTGACATCGGCGAGGACCTCCGCCGCGAATGCCCGCCCCTCCTCCGGCGAGACCTTTACGCCCGAGGTCTCGGCCAGGCGGTCGGAGTATTCCTCCTCGAAAACGCTGATCCACTTGTCGCTGATCCGCATGAGCGGCTCGCCCGGGCCCATGAACGAGGCGTAGACCACGTTCACGGAGACCATCGGCTTGCGGAACGTGAACGTCCCTACGCCCGAGTCGAAACGAATCCGCGGCAGCGGATCCGAATGCCCCGCCCGCGATTGATACAGGTCGTAGCCGCCCACCACGGCGATCGAGAGAACGACGGCCACGAGGATCTTATAGAACAACGGCATCGGTAAGCCCTGCTCCGATAATCCGACGGCGCCATTCGTCGACGACCGCCGTCGACGACCTCGCCGATTATACCGGGCCGGCGTACAGAGGCAAGCACGTCAGCCGTGCCGGCCCGGTCTTTCAGTTCCTTGGCCCATCGCTGTTTCCCGTGGGCAGGTCTAGAGACTCTATCAGGCCCTCCGGCCGTCGCGGGTTGCGTTTATCGCTTTGCCGGCTTCCAGCGGGAAGGACCCGGATGTCCGCCTTTCCGCTGGTAGCCCAGAAGCGATAAACGCATCCTCCGAATCCACGCTTCGCCGACGAACTCCCCACGCCCAACCACGACGAGCCGCCCTCCCGCCGGCCCTCCTACGAGGCGTCCTGGAGAACTGAAAGACTCTGGGGAGGCCGGGAATGGTGTTGTCAGCAGGGCGCCGGCCCGGTAGGATCGCACACGTCACGGATGGAAGGCGCCGGCGGGCGAACGCGAATGGTCGGCATGCCCGGGAAGGTTCTTCATGTCGCGACGTCATCTATGCTTGCTTCTGCTGTCCGCCCTCCTGGGGATTCCCTCCGCGCAGCGGAAGGTCGTTCCCGTTCACGGGGCGATGGCGCCGGGAACGGTAAAGACCATCGGCGGGCACGTGGACCAACAGTCTGTGATCCTGCCGGCCGTCCTCGCGCCGATTGTCTTGGCCGGCGCTCGACCGAAGGTCGATCGCGTCATGCGGTCGCTCTTGCCCGGAGCGGTCAAGGGGATCGGCGGGTTCGCCGGCGGGCGGATCCGGGCGCATCGCGACAACTACCTCAAGCGGTTCGATATCGACCGGTATGTCGACATGGTCCGGCGGCGTGAGCACACGGAGTGGGGGTGGATCGCCGAGCAGAACGGAAAATGGATGGAGAGCGCCGTTCTGGCCGCCGCCGAGGGGGGGGATGAAGCGCTGGGGCAAAAGGCCCGGGCGGTCTTCGCCGCCGTCATCGCCACCCAGGAGCCCGACGGCTACGTGGGCGTCACGCCCAAGGCCGTCCGAACCGCCGACAAGCCCCTGCGCGGGATGGACCCGTACGAGTTGTACTTCCTGCTGCACGCCCTTCTGACGGCCCACGAGCACTGGGGCGAGGCGCCGGCCCTGGGGGCCGCCCGGAAGCTGGGCGACTATTTCGTCGAGCACGTCGGCCCGGGCAAGGCCGAGTTCTGGCCCAGCCCGTACCGCCCGCCCGAGAACGTGCGGACGATCGTCTGCGAGCAGTACACGTGGGTGCCCGAGGGCACGCCCAAGGCGCCCACGCTGCACGTGTTCTCCCAGATCGCCGGCCACACCGCCCATTACAGTTGGGAAGGCACGCTGCTCATCGACCCCATGCTGCGGCTGTACCAGGCCACCGGCGACGGGCGGTATCTGGACTGGAGCCGCTGGGTGATCGAGGGCATCGACCGCTGGAGCGGGTGGGACAGTTTCTCGCGGCTGGACCTCGTCGCGGCGGGCGAACTGGGCGTCCACCAGCTCCAGCCCTACGTTCACGCCCACACGTTC
>JAPLNA010000355.1 GCA_026693065.1 Planctomycetota bacterium | reverse complement strand
GAAAATGGGTGCAGTACCGGCTGGCTGTTGGAGCCTATAATTCGCTCAATACGCCGCGGCCTTTATCACAGGGTCACTGAAGATGCCTGCCCTCCGCTTTCCCACGGATCGAAACTGGGGATGACTCCGTCGCCGCCGCGCTTGACACCGGGGCCGATTCGGTGTACCATGGCTCTCGTTGCTCGTTGCGAGGATATCGTTTTTCGCTTGCTCGTTCGCTCATCGCCGCGGGTGTCTCAACACTCCCCGGCCCGGAGGCCGCCGATGCGTTCGTTTGGCATACTGTGCTCACTCGTCCTGGTTGTCATCGTTGGGGCCTTCACGCCCGCCGCCGCCAGCCCGGACCTGTCGAAATCCCTCGCCTTCACCTACAACGACGGGGCGGGGCACACCATGCCCTATCGCCTGTTCCTGCCCCCGGGGTGGAATACGCCCGGGGCCGAGTTCCCGCTGGTGCTCTTCCTGCACGGCGCCGGCGAGCGGGGCAGCGACAACGTCTCCCAGGTCAACTCCCACATCGACGGGCTGATCGCCGCCACCCAAGGGTCGTATCCGGCCTACGTGCTGGCCCCGCAGGTGGCGTCCAACCAGCAATGGGTGAACATTTCCTGGAGCGTCGGCTCGTACACCAACGCCAACGCCCCCTCGATCAGCCCCTCGATGACCATGGCCATGCATATTCTCCAGGACACCCTCGCCGCGCGGAACGTCGACCCCGACCGCGTCTACGTCACCGGGCTGTCCATGGGCGGCTACGGGGCCTGGGACGCCATCGCCCGCTACCCCAAGACCTTCGCGGCGGCCGTCCCTATGTCCGGCGGCGGAAACACCGACACCGCGTCCAGCATCGCCGACATTCCGATCTGGGCGTTCCACGGCTCGGCCGATGGCGTCGTGCCCGTCAGCGGTTCCCGTAACATGATCAACGCGATCAAGGCCGCCGGCGGCTCGCCGCTGTACACCGAACTGGCCGGGGCCGATCACGTCATCTGGGCCCCCATCTACAACGACGCCTCGAACACCCTCTACCCGTGGATGTTCAGCCAGAGCACCCCCGAGCCGGCGACCCTCTTCACCCTCGTCGCCGCGGGCCTGACGCTTCTCCGGAAACGCCGGCCTTCCGCCTGACCTCAAACCCCCGCGGCCGGGTGTCGTTGCTTGCATTTTGGCGACCCACAGCATCCCTCGATGCGCGCGCCGTCGAGTGCTGGTTTTACAACCTTTTGTCCCGCCGCTACTAAGCAATTCCAGCCTCTCTGCCACCCCCTGATTTGGGATGCTCAAAGGATGCTTAAGGGATGCTTAAAGGATACTCAAAGGATGCTTAAGGGATACTCAAAGGATACTTCCGGGATGCTTGGAAAATACCTGCGCCGCGCTCGGGATTCCATGTGAATCGGGGGTCGTGAGTCGTGAACCTGCCCGCCGAAGGCGGGTCGTGAGTCGTCTTTGAGAAACCATCGGGGTCCTCTCACATGGTTTAGCGGTCCGCCGAAGGCGGACACCGCGTTTTCTTCTCATCGAAGCGTCTCTCCACTATTAACCGCCCGGATTCCGCGAAGAACCGCCACTTACATTTGCCTCCCTCGCCGCAATCCACGCTCTGCCAACAACTACCGGCCTCTCGCGCCGACATAGACCCAAAATCGCCATTTTCTCCGCAATTCCAGGTGCCAGCGCACATTTTTCGGGGCCGTGCGACAAGAAGCTATTCCGGGTGGAACCGAAATCCAGTTCGAGCGTCTATTAGCGGAAGAGTGCACTCCAGCACTCGGTATCTGTTGCCGACACGGAAGAACCACGGCCGGGAGAAGCAACCATGCGAGCACTGGTATACCTTGCGGTGTTGACGACGTGCGTGGCGCAGGCGACCAGGACTGCCCCCGCTACCGGAGCGGCCGCTGCGACGAAGGCGGATTTCGTGGCCGTCGGGGCGCTACGGCTGCCAACCGGCGATTGCGCCACGGGGGAAACCGCCCGCTGGGTCGCCTACCGGAAGGCGATGGAGACCCTGGCCGGCAGGCCGGGCGCGGGGGCGTTGGCCCTGACGCTGGTGGCCGACCCAGGCCCGAACGTTTCGCTGACGGGCCTGGACGTGATCGCCCTCGTGAAGCCCGCTGGCGGCGAGAAGGTCCTGTTCGATGCGTTGCACGGCCCGTTGGCCAAGCCCCCCGTCTGGCCGCGACCTTCCGCGGGGCTTTCGGCGGAGGCGGGCCTGCAGACCCTGGCGCAGTATAGGACGCCGGAAGCCGCCGCCCTGCTGGTGGAGTTGCTGCCAATCGAGCCATGGCGGCGGCAGACCATCGAGGCCATCGGCATAACGGAACAGCCGCACGCGGCCGGGGAGGTTGTGGGATATCTCGACGATCCGCTCCTGGCCGAGGCGGCGTTGAACACCTGTCTGCGCCTGGGCAACGCGGCGGCGGTTCCGCGGGTGAAGGCGTACTGCGTGAAGCTGGCCGACAAGCAGGCGGGCCCCGCGAACGAGGAGGTCCGCCGGCGGCTGCAGCGGGCCCTGGGGGTCCTGTGGGCCCTGGACCGGCAAGGCGAGTCGTTCGACTTCATCGGGGAGATGCTCGAGGGGCAGACGCTCTCGCTGCCGAAGCCATCGACCTACCGCGACTTCTTCCGCCCCGACGTCCTGCCGGCCAGGGCGATGGAACTGTACGCCAAACCTGACGGGAGCCCGCGGGGCCGGCTGGCCATGAGGTTCATGGACGAGACCTTCGGGACGGCCTCCGAGGAGGCTGATGATCGCTACGAGAAATGGCCCCAGCGGTACGCCCGCGTCGGCAACGGGGTGGCGCCTCTGCTGCTGGCCTGTGCGGAGCGGGGCGGCGGGGCGGTCGCCGACGGGGCCCTGCGGGCGCTGACGCAGAGGGCTCGGCACACGACGGCCGACCAGAAGAAGCAGATCCGCGAAGTCCTCCTGCGCCTGGCCAACGCTCCCGGGCCCCGGTCCGGCAACCTGGCCGAGTGCCTGGCGGCGTATCCCGACGCCACCCCGGCGGCGGCCACCCGGCCCGGCAACGGCCCGCCGAACCCCTCGCCCAGGGACTGAAGCCAACACTCACGTCAGAGCCGCCAACGCAATTCCCGTCGCGGCCGCGTTCCTGGCCGAGGCCCGCCGTGCCCCGGTGGCGGCGGCGGAACCAACTCCCAGGCCCTCGCCGCTCGGGCTGCCATCTGGGGCGTTTTCAGCCGGGCCGCGTGAGGGTCCGGCGGCGCAACATCGCCAACCCGGCCAGGGCGAGGAGGGACAGCGTGGCCGGTTCGGGGACGAGATAGGCCCCGTTGATCAGCAGTTGGCCGTTGGAACTCGTCTGGGACCAGATCGCGACGCCGTTGCTGGTCTGGAAGCCGGACTTGTAGACGTTCCCGGTCGCGATCGGGTAGGACGCGCCGGTGGCGAGGTTCGTTCTGTAGATGTCGTAAACGCCCACCATGCCCTGGGTGGCGGGGTAGTGGTTCCTGTCGTCAAACCAGGCGACAAGGTCGCCGTCGGGGATCGTGGGGTATTCGCCATACCCAGCCCCGACGGCGACCGGAAACTCCGTGTGCGTCGCGAGATTGTACCCATAGATGTCGCCCCATATTTCGGACCGGAAGTCGCGCCAGAGGACGATGTCTCCGTTGATACAGGGGTTGTTGTGCGAGCCGGGGCCTGTGGCGATGCCGAGGGTCTGCCCGGTGGAGAGATTGTATCCCCAGACGGAGGAACTCTGCATCCCGGCGGCGTATTCCTCCCAGACGACCCAGTTGCCGGAGACCTTCGGAATCCCCCGGAACATGGGCGTAGAACTGATCGTCATCTTCTGGCCCGTCGCACGGTCGAAGGCAACGATGTCGTATGTGGTGTTGGGATACGACCCGCCGGCCCATTTTCGCCAGACGCACCAGTCCCCGCTCACGGATCCTTGGGTCGATTCCGACGTGATCAAGGAGGTGGTTCTGGCTGCCAGGTCAAAGGCGTACAGGCTACCGGCCTGCCCCCAGAGCACCGTCCGCCCGTCCAGCGTCATGTCGTACACGTCGGCGCTCGGGTTCGTCTGGATCGGGAAGACCTCTCCCGTCGACAGCAACCGCCCCCAGAGGTTGTGGTTGCCCGATACCGAATTGGCGCGCAACAGGATCGTGTCGTCGCAGAAGCCCACCACCTCGCGGGTCTCTTGGATGGTGAATCGATCCATCACCTGGCCTCTCGCGCTGCAGGCCCACGCCAGCAACAGGGCGGCCGACCCCGCCGAAATCGTTCCCTTCTTCATGGCTCAATCCTTCCTGCCCCGGCTCGGGGCGCGTCGTCCTGTCAACAGGTTCTCAGGGCCGCCGTCACGGCCGCCACTATCGTCGTCCTTCGCCTGGTTTCTCTCCTGCTTGGCTCTGTTGCTCAATCGCACATACGCCAGGTGTGGTTATGTCCTTCGCTTTCGGATCACGGCCAGGGCGCCCAGGGCCAGCAGTGCCATCGACGTCGGCTCGGGGACCTGTACAACCCGGAACCCGATAGAGCTGTCCTCGTACGTCGGGAGGTTGTAGGTGCCGCGATACCATACGGGCAGCTGGTAAACGCTGCTGACATACGACCCGCCCTGCATGCAGCGATAGGCGCCGATCTTCAGATCGTTCCACTCCCAGACATTTCCGCACTGATCGAACGTGCCGTACGGGCCGGGGGAGTTCTCGAACTCGCCGACAAGCGTGCGAAAGTAAGGACTGCCGATGGTAGGGGTGATTCCGAGGTTGCCATCGTGATTGGCGTTGTTGCCGGAGGCGTCGTCAATATCCTGGCCGGGCGCGTCGTAGCTGCCGGTGGCGTAGTCCCAGTACCCGGCATTGGTGCCCCCGCCCTTGTAGTATGCCGCCTTGTACCACTCATTCTCGGTGGGGATGTAGTACCGTCCGCCCTGGGCCTCCGTCTTCCGCGTCACGGCCATCAAGGCCGCATTGCTCATGGCGCCGTTCAGGAAGTACGAACCGTCCTCGGTAGTGGACGCGTTCTGAAGGCCTGTCGGCTGCCCCTTGGTCAGCCAGTTGCAGAACCGCGCCACGTCGCCCCAGGAAACGTAATTCGCCGGTCGATTCGCCCAGTCAGAAGCCACGCTGTAGGCATAACTGCCGGAGGAGCCCGTTCGCTGGATGTTGCACCCGCGGGAATTGACCGCCGTATCCATGCTCGGGTTGTACAAGCCGTACGTGTCCGTGGTGGCCACGGCGTTCAGGAACGCCGTGTATTGTCCGGCCGTCATCTCGAACTTGGCGATGCTGTAACGGTAGGCCACCCCGCCGTAATACGCGGTATCTTCGTGCTCCAGTTCTGACTGTTGGCCGGCGTTCCCCGGATCGCCCACAGCACACCACAGGGCCGGATCACTCCAGTTATTCCAGTTCGTCGGCCAAGGGGCGTGGGTTTGCGCGCCCGCCGCTCCTGCCAACATCAGCACACCCATCGTCACGATCGTCATCCCCGTTCTCATGGCTTTTCTCCTTCGAGACTGGTGTGTGGACAATGCCATCCCGTGCAGGCGCCTCCGGCGATTCTGAACTACTGCCAGCCCGCCCAAGGTAAGGAGTGCCAGCGAAGCCGGTTCAGGAACTTGGGCAACACGGAATCCGCTGTAGTCGGTCTCGGAGGACGGGTGGAAGGCGTAGTCGCGGTACGCCGCCAGCAGGGCGACCCGGGTGCTGTAGTGGAATCCCCCTCCCCGCAGGGCGCGAAGACGCGTGCCATAGGGGTCAATGATGATCGATTCGTTCCACTCCCAGACGTTGCCCCCCTGATCGAACGTGCCGTACGGGCTGGGGGAGTTCTCGAACTCGCCGACGAGCGTCAGATTGCCGATGCTGTGGTCGATCCCGAGGAAGTTGGCGTTGTTGCCGGGGTCGGGGGTCACAACATAATTGCCCGGAGGCATGTTCTTGCCCGTTGGGTAGTCCCAGTAACGGGAACTGGTCACGCCTCCGTTGTAGTACGCGGCTTTGTACCATTCATCCTCGCTGGTCAGAAGCCAACGCGATGTGGTCCCGCTGGCCCAAGCAGCGCGGGTCGCCGCATCGGGTACCGTCACGGCGAGCAAAGCCTCATCGCTCATCGCGCCGTCGAGGGTGTACACCCCTCTCTCGGTGGTGGAGTTGTCCTGGGCGCCCGCTTTCTGGCCGTTGCTGAGCCAGTTGGCGAACCGCACGGCGTCGCCCCAGGAAACGTAATTCACCGGAAGATTGGCGTAGTTGTCGGCGACGCGGTACGTGTAACTGCCTGACGTGCCGCTTCGCTGTATCTTACATCCGTAGGTCGTGTCCGACCACATGCTCGTGTTGTACAGGGCGTAGGTGTCAGTCTTGCCCACGGCGTTCAGGAAGGCGCTGTATTGCCCCGCCGTCACCTCGTATTTGCCGATGTTGTAGGCGTAGGCAACCGCGCCGCAGATGCGATCCGGCCCGTAGGAGCCCGCCCCCGCACCCGACAATTCCCCTGCGTTGCCCAGATCGCCCACGGGGACCGTCTCCAGGCTGCCAACGCCCGTCCACTGTCCCGTGACCGGGTTACGCGTGCCGCCCATGTTGAATACGTCTGCCGGTGACGCCCCGGCCAGCACCAGCACCGTCGCCACGGCTACAGCCACAAATCCCAACTTCCTCTCACACATGGCTCTTTCCTTTCGTTTCGCCCTGTGCCTGGGCGACCTGAACCAGGCTCGTGCAGCCCGGGGGGCCGGGGAATCGGCACGAGATCAGTTCAACAATCCAATGGGAAAAGGTGCCAGGCAGGATGACCGAGAGAGCGATTTCTCGCCCTGCCCACCCTCACACAGACGCCCGCCGGCTCAGGCGGGTCCTGCCGCGTCGGCCGCGTAACTGGGCGGCCGGTGCAGCGCTATGAGCTATGCTTACAACGGCATCCCGAGGCCAACCCCCGGTTTTGTCGGGGGCCGCCCGGTGGATTCGTCCTCACGGCTCCAATCGCGTGGGTTTGCCACGCTATGAGTTAGACGGAACCCCGGCCGCTGACTTCGGTTAATTCTTGGATTCTTTCACGAGATTTTCCCGAACGGAGCCTTCCGACCGCGTGAGGGCAGCCCTTCGCTTACGGATCGCCGCCAACCCGCTCAGGGCCAGAAGGGTCAGCGTGGCCGGTTCCGGGACTACGGTCGCCGACAGGTTGTAGGTGACGTTGCCCTGCGGCGAATCATTCGTGAAGGTCAACGTGGCGGTGTAGGTTCCCGGCAGAGCCGATCCGAGGAACTCGATGCCATAGTTCTGGATGCCCGAGGGGCCGGGCAGAACCGCGGTGGCGAAACCGGGGCTCAGGGCGAAAAGGGCGGCGTTGGTTCCGGCGAACGTGGCCGCCGAAATACGGATCGGCAGACACCCGGTCGGGCCGGCGTTGCCCAGCGTGAGGGACGTGTCGGTGACGGACGTGCTCAGGGCAATGTGGGCGCCCAGGCTGATCGCGGAATGGTTGGCGTGGGTGGAGGTCAACTGGGCCGAGGGCTGGCCGGCGGCGTCGATGATCTGGATCGCGCACATCGACCCGCCGGCCAGCTCATAGCTGGGGGTCGTGTAGGTGGAACCCACCCTGTTGGTCTCCACGTGCCAGCTTAGTGCATCGAGGCCCAACCAGTCGTTGCACAACACCGCGACGCTGTATCGGGCGTAGGGAATGTTGCTGACGGTGATGGTCGGCCCATACTGGGCACACCAGCCGATGGCGCCGAGGCTGTCCCTGGTGGCGGAGCATTGTCTGCCATATTCCCAGTAGTAATCCCAACCGAGCCCCCAGGAGATGCCACATTGGACTGCCAGCCCGCTGGTGACGGGGGCGCCGGTACTGTCGACGGGGCCGTTGATCCACGTGCCTCCGGTAAACGACCCGTTGCTTTCCCAGTTGTTCCAGCTGGTCTGGACGACATACCCGTCGGCGAGGGTGGGTGCAACCTGGCTGTCCGCGTCGCCGGTGCAGAGGTTGATTCCGATCGACGAGCCCCGCACCGAGGCCGTCATTGCCAGTACCGCCGCCGCCACGGCCGCGATTGTCGTTGTCCTTCGCATGACTGCTCTCCTTTTTGGCTCTTTGGCTCACTTGCTCGAACGCGATGTCCCACTCGGCTACTTCCGTCGCTTCCGCATCACCGCCAGGCCGCCCAACGCCAGAAGGGCCAGCGTGGCCGGCTCGGGGGTGATGACTATTCTGCCGATGTAAGTATCACTATTGATCTGGCTGGCGTCTCTCCAGAAGAAGCTCAGATCGGCCAATGAGGCCATGTTCGGTAGCACAGGGTCGCCGATGAACCACTCGGTGGCGCCATTGGCCTGAAACTTGGCGTAACCGGAGAGGGTCGTCTCCGCCAGCCTCTTGGAAGATCGGATGAGGACACTGTACGTACGCGCGTACTTGCCTAAGGCGGCCGTCGTGGCATCCATGTCGGTCACAAAGGAGTCTGCAATTGCCTCCCAGCCCCCCGGCGACCAGGGGAGGGGATTGCCGGTAATCGGATCCCACAAGACGCCGGTCCCCGGACTCAGGAACCCGGTGGCGTCGGCCGACTTGATCTGGTAGAGCGTGACGTTGTGATAGGTGGTGGGGTTGACATTCTTCAGGGTCGCCCCGCCGGTGGCAAGGTCGATGGTCAAGACCATGTCCTCGTTGAGGATATTCGTGGCCTGCGCTCCGGCGACTATCATCAGCACCGCCGCCACGACCGCGACAAATCCCACATTCCTCTCGCTCATCGCTCTTTTTCCTTTCGTTTCATCCTGTGCCTGCCTGATCCGAACCGGCCTCGTGCCGCCCGAAAGTCGGGAAGCGCCGTGAGATCAGTCCACGAAACCAATGGAACACTGGCAAAAGGCCCAAGAAGGGCGACAGGCAGGATGACCGAGAGAGCGATTTCTCGCCCTGCCCACCCTCACACAAACGCCCGCCGGCCAAGCGGGCCTTGCCGCGTCGGCCGCGTAAGTGGGCGGCCGGACGGCGTAAGGAGCTACGTCAGCGGGGATTGTATGCGTGAATGGAGAACCTGTCAAGCGAAAAGGGGGCAAAGCTGGAACGGCAGTAATCAGTGATCAGTAACCGGTAGCTGGGAGGCCCGTGGGCGTGAGAGGGGAGTGTAGGCCGGGGATGGGGGCCCGGGGGAATCCGCCTTCGGCGGACCGGTTCCCCTGGTCCGGTGTGGCCCGGCCGGTTTTCTGATGAGGAGCCGCCGAAGGGCGAAAGAAAAACCGGCGGCAAGGTTTGACTGACTGGGGAAGTTGGTCGCTCCTACGCCGCCGGAAGCTTCTGTAATATGTCAGGCGTATACCTTACCCTGAGGGAGGGGGGAAGTGGTGGAAAATCTTGAAAAACCCTGGCGAAAGGAGCCCGGGCAGGAACGTTTGCCCCGCCACGGTTGGGACGCAGCATGGGGCCTTGCCCGGCGGGGGCCTCAGGACCCCGGGCG
>JAPLNA010000354.1 GCA_026693065.1 Planctomycetota bacterium | reverse complement strand
CGGGCCCAGGCGGAGGAGGCGATCAAGGCCGCGGGGGGACGGGTGGCCTCGAGCGTGTCGAAGAAGACGGATTTCGTGGCCGCGGGGGCCGACGCCGGGTCGAAGGCGGATAAGGCGAGGGAGTTGGGGGTGGAGATGATTGACGAAGGGGAGTTCAGGAGGAGACTGGGGATAGGGTAAGATGGACGCGGGGGGGATGTTGGGGTGGGGGGTGTGGGTGGTGGTGAAAACTCTGGAAAAAAGAATCCCACCGACGCAGTCGGTGGGCATTCGGGTGGGTTGAGATGATCAGGAGTACCATCTTCCACTTACGACTGATCTGTTCGCGTGACATAAGGATCACCTCCGGGGCAATCGGTATTCGTTTCTACAGACCCAATGATAACGCGCCCCTGGGGGGCGTCTAGTGGCAAACGAGGGCATTTTTCCCGGAAGATAAACCAGGTAAGATGGCGTGATCGGGCAGTTTTTCGGGCCCCGGAGGGCCCCCGGGGGCGGGGCGGCTAAGTGTGGTAATCCGCGTTGATTGTGATGTACTCGCGGGAGAAGTCGCACGTCAGGGCGGTGCTCTTGCCCTTGCCCAGCCCGAGGTCGCAGCCGACCTTGATGTCCTTGCCGCCCAGATGGGCCTCGACCTTCTTCAGATTGAACCGGCAGGGGGTGCCTTTGGAGAAGACGCACACCCCGCCGATGCGGACGGAGAGGGTCTCCGGGTTGACCTTCGCGCTGCTCTTGCCCAGGGCGGCGACGATCCGGCCCCAGTTGGGGTCCCCGCCGTGGATGGCGCACTTGAAGAGCGGACTGTTGGCGACGCTCTTGGCCGCGACGGCGGCCTCGGCGTCGCTCCGGGCGCCCACGACAGCGATCTCGACGACCTTCGTCGCCCCTTCCCCGTCGGCGGCCAGGGCGTACGAGAGCTCGTAGCACACCTCGTGCAGCAGGGCGACGAACTTGGCGAAGTCGGCCGAGCCGGCGGTGATGGTCTTGTTGCCGGCGGCCCCGTTGGCCAGGGCGACCACGGTGTCCGACGTCGAGGTGTCCGAGTCGACCGTGACGGCGTTGAAGGTGTCGGGCACGACCTGCTTGAGGGCCTTGTGAAGGGCCGACGGGGCGATGGCCGCGTCCGTCGTCAGCACGCCGATCATCGTCGCCATGCACGGGCTGATCATGCCCGAGCCCTTGACCACGCCGGCCAGCGTGACCGTCTTGCCGCCCAGGCGGGTCTGGACGACGGCGTATTTTTCGCGGGTGTCGGTGGTCATCATGGCCCGGAGGGCGTTGGTGTCTCGCCCAGGGCCCAGCCCGGCCGCCGCGGCGGCGATGCCGCGACGGATCTTGTCCATCGGCAGCCGATGCCCGATCACGCCCGTGGAGGCCGCCAGGACCTTCGCCCCCGTCGTGCCCAGCAGGCGGGCGGTGAGGTTGCCCATGGTGTCGGCGTCGCGGACGCCGGCGGCCCCGGTGGCGACGTTCGATACGCCCGAGTTGCTCACCACGCCTCGCAGCGTGCCGTACCCCTTGGGCAGGAGCCGGCGGATTCGCAGCACGGGCGCGCCGACGACCTGGTTCTGCGTCGTGACGACGGCGGCGGCCGCGTCGGTCGTCGAGGCGATGATCGCGAGGTCTTCCTTACCGGAGGCTTTCACTCCGCAGGCGACGCCGTTGGCGACGAAACCCGCGGGCAACGTTATGTGTCGGATGGGTGCCATGATGTAGGCAAAGATAGCGAATTCGAGCGGGGAGGTACAGGGAAAAGGAAGCGCGGGCGTTTATAATGTGCGGGGTTGGAGAAACAGACTGGTGATGAGATCGCTTGTGATCGTTGGTTTGGTTTGCGCGACGGGGGCGGGTGCGCGCGGGGGCGAGACGCCCAAAAGCAAGCCTGCCGCGGACCAGAAGGCGTACGTGGGCGTGTTTAGCATGGAAGGGAAGGGAGGGGAGGACATCGCGGAGAGGGTGAGGGTCCGACTGGGGAAACACGAGGAGTATGAGGTAATCGATCGATTCACCGTCGCGGACGCCGCCGCGACGCTGGGCGCGGGGGCGGACCGGGCGAAGGTCATAGAGATGATGGACGCCCGCCTGGGCGTTCAGATCGCGATCTACGGGACGGTGAGCCGGCAGGGGGCGGCGCTGACGGCCCAGGTCGTGTGCGTGGACCGGCGGGACAAGGACAAGCCCAGGGAATGGACGGCGACGTTTTCCGACGGCACCGAACGGGCGGCGCCGCTGATTGCACGGCAGATCGTGGAGAAGCTGCGGGGCCAGGCCGAGTGGACGCCCCCGCAAGTGGGGGATGAGACCGAGCCGCCCGCCCTGGCGAAGGAAAAGCCCCTCAACGCCAACGGCGATTTCGAGAAGGGCGCCCTGGGGTGGGAGGCGTTCGATAATGTGGCGACGTTCCTCGCCGACGGTCCGCCCGGGCGAGGGAAGGTGCTCCGCGTGCGGACGGACCTGGCGCGAGACCCGTGGCTGGCGTATCGCAAGGCGTTGCTCGCCGGCCAGGCCGACCCGGCCCAACCGCCCGCGGTCGGGCGCGACACGAGCTATGGTTCCGTCGCCGGGCTCGAGGGCGTGCATTTCCGCAGCGAGTGGAT
>JAPLNA010000353.1:2055-9757 GCA_026693065.1 Planctomycetota bacterium | reverse complement strand
GGCGGATTTCGGCGGGGGTTTGGGCGCTGAGCATCATCACCGCTGCGCACCTGCCCGCCGGCAGAGCCGCGGGCTTGCCCGCCGAGGCCTTGCGGCGTGCGACGGTGAAGAACTCCGTCGCCAGCAGCGTCGGGCCGTTGGCCCCCGGCGCGTCGCATTCCTGGTCGAACCGGATGCACTGCATCGACTGCTCGACGTGGATTTCGCGCCCGCGGCCCCAGTCTGTCACGCGGTAGGTCGTGTCGGAGGGCGTCTGGATTTCCACGACGACGACGCCCGGCCCCAACGCATGCACCGTCCCGGATGGGATGTAATGAAACTCCCCGCGGCGGACGCTCAGGCGGTTGACGATCTTCTCGACGGTGTCGTCGAGGACGGCCTTGCGGAACTGGGCGGGCGAGACGCCGGGGCGAAGCCCCTTGCAGAGCGAGCCGCTGTGGCTGCCCAGGACGTACCAGCACTCGTCCTTGACGCGGGCGTCGATCTCGCCGATCTCGGCGACGGCCCGGGCGTCGGGATGAACCTGGAGGGAAAGCACCTCCGCGGCGTCGAGGATCTTGACCAGGATCGGGAACCGTCCGAAGGGCCCGGTCCGGGCAGGGCCCATCAGGGCAGGCCCCAGCGCCCGCGTCACCTTCCGCAGCGTCGTGCCGGTCCATGGGCCGTTGGAGACCACGCTCTCGCCTTCCTCCAGGTCGGCCAGTTCCCAGCTCTCGCCGATCTTGGCCCCTTTGGGCAGGTCGCGTCCGAGCAGGCGGCGGAGATTGTCGCCGCCCCAGATCTTCTCTTTGTACATGGGTACGAACCGAAGCGGATAGGGTTGTCCGGATACGCTCATCGTCTCTTTGTCCTCTTCCAGGGCTGCACATTGTACCCGAGACCGCCCGCGAGGGAAACGCTTCGTTTGGACTCTCCGCGATACCCGGGTACAATGCCGCCATGTTGTTCGAGGAAATACCGTTGGCGGCGAAACTCGGCGGGCTGTGGCTACTGGTGAATTTCTTTCCGGCCCTGCGTGTGGCCGACCACGCGCGGCGGCTGGGGCGGGCGCCGTGGCTGTGGATGCCCCTGTCGCTGCTGTTGACGCCGATCCCGTTCCTGTGGGTGGCGGCGCGATTCGGCCCGGCGTCGGGGGCGCCCGCGGGCAAAGGCAAGGGTAAACGCGGCGCGCCCGGCGGAATGACGCGATGCCCCCATTGCCGCAAGCTGTTCGATCGGCGCGAACTGGCCGGGGGGGTGAGGCAGTGCCCGCTGTGCGGAATGCCCCTGCCCAAGGAGACGCGTGCATGAAGGCCTGCATCCTTTCCATCGGCGACGAACTGATGAGCGGCAACACGGTGGACACGAACGCGGCGTACCTGTCGCGGCAACTGCTGGCGGCCGGGATTGAACCGGTGCTGCGCGAGACGGTCGGCGACAATCGCTCGGCGGTGGCCGAGGCGATTGTCCGGGCGGCCTCCCGCGCCGACGTCGTGCTCGTCACCGGAGGGCTGGGCCCCACCGCCGACGACGTCACCCGAGGCGCCCTGGCCGACGCGATGGGCACGGAACTGGAGATGGATGAGCGCTGCCTGGCCGACCTGGAGGAATTCTTTCGCTGCCGCCACCGCGAGATGGTGGTAGAAAACCGCGTGCAGGCGATGATTCCGCGTGGGGCGTGGGCGTTGCCCAACCCGATCGGGACGGCCCCGGGGCTGGCGGCGAAGATCGGGCGCGCGGGAGTGTTCGTCATGCCCGGCGTGCCGCGGGAGATGGTCGAGATGTTCGAGACGGGCGTCCGCCCCGCCCTGCCGGCGAGCGGGCGGGCGATTCGCCAGATCGCCCTTCACACGTTCGGGGCGGGTGAGTCGAACGTGTTCGCGATGATACGCGACCTGATGAGTCGGGAGGGCGACGTCACGGTGGGGACGACGATATCGGAGGGGCTCGTGACGGTGTGGGTCACCAGTCGCGCGGGGACGGAGGAGGACGCCGAGCGGCAAGCCTTAGAGGTGGTGGAACCGCTGAAGGAGAGACTGGGGGAGATTGTGATCGGGGAGGGAAAGGTGACGATGGCGTCGGTGGTGGGACAACTGTTGAGGGAGAGGAAGCAGACGCTGGCGACGGGGGAGAGTTGCACGGGCGGGTTGATTGGCGAGCTGATTACGCAGGTGAGCGGGGCCAGTGAGTATTATCTGGGCGGGGTGGTGGCGTATGACAACGCGGTGAAGGAGCGGCTGCTGGAGGTTCCCGCCCCCCTTCTGGCGGCCCACGGGGCGGTGAGCGAGGCGGTAGTGGCGGCGATGGCCGAGGGCGTGCGGCGGAAGACCGGGGCCGACTGGGGCCTGGCTGTCACGGGGATCGCCGGGCCCGCGGGCGGGACGCGGGAAAAACCGGTCGGGCTGGTGTACACCGCGCTGGCCGGGGGGGGCGGGACGAAGGTGGCCAAGGCGATTGTTCCGGGAGACCGCCCGTTGATCCGCCAGCGCGCGGCGATGGCGGCGATGAACATGGTCAGGCTGGCGTTGGCGGGGGCGAGGAAGGGCTAAAAAGGGCTAGAACTCGTCCTCGTCGGACTCCATGGTGTCTTTCCAGAGCTCGAGGTTCTCGAGATAGACGGCCGTGCCGCGGGCGACGCAGGTGAGCGGGTCGTCGGCGATGAAGACGTCCAGGCCGGTGGCATTGGCGATGACGGTGTCGATGCCGCGGAGGAGCGCCCCGCCGCCGGCGAGGGTGATGCCGTTCTCGACGAGGTCGGCGGCGAGTTCAGGCTGGGCCTTCTCGAGCGTGCGGGTGACGCAGTCGAGGATGGCGCCGATGGGTTCCTTGAGGGCCTCGCGGATTTCCTCGGAGCTGATGACGGCCTTGCGGGGCAGGCCGGAGATCATGTCGCGCCCGCGGACCTCCATCGTCATTTCCTGTTGGAGGGGCGAGGCCGATCCGACGTCGATCTTGATCCGCTCGGCGGTCTGCTCGCCGATGAGGAGGTTGTAGGTTCGTTTCATGTGGGCGGCGACGGCTTCGTCCATGTCGTCGCCGGCGACGCGGATGGACTCGCAGACGGAGATGTCGGCGAGGGTCATGATGGCGACTTCCGTCGTGCCCCCGCCGATGTCGACGATCATGGAGGCGGTGGGCTCGGTGACGGGCAGGTCGGCGCCGATGCCGGCGGCCATCGGCTCCTCGACGAGGTACACCCGCCTGGCCCCGGCGCGGAGGGCGGAGTTCTGGACGGCGCGTTTTTCGACGGCGGTGATGCCCGACGGGGTGGCGATAACGATGCGGGGCTTGACGAGGCTGCGGCGGCGATGGACTTTGCGGATGAAGTAGCTGAGCATCGCCTCGGTGACTTCGAAGTCGGCGATGACGCCGTCTTTCATGGGACGGATGGCGCTGATGGAGCCGGGGGTCTTGCCGAGCATTTCCTTGGCGGCCAGCCCGACGGCGGCGCCGCCCAGGAGAACCTTGTTCGTGCCTCGTTTCACGGCGACGACGGACGGTTCGTTGAGGACGATGCCCTCCCCGCGGACACAGACCAGGGTATTGCAGGTGCCCAGGTCCATGCCCATGTCCATGGAGAACAGGCCCCACAAGGAGTCAAAGATCATCTCAGGATCCTTCCCAACATGCGGCCTGACAGGAGCGGCCTGCGTGCGGGCGGCGACGGTCGCCGTCCACCTGTACCATTATTTCGGTCCGGCAGGCAGGATTCCCTTAGCCTCGTTAGGCAGCTTGGACGGATCGAAGATGGCGCCGAACTCGAGGCCATAGCCCCCCTCGGCGACGGGGGTCAGCAGCGAGTGCAGGACGAGGACCAGCGTGACGAGAAGCCCGACGATGACAATGCCGACCAGCAACGTGTAGATGTTGGACTGCGGCTTTACCGTGAGGGCCGAACCTGGATCGCTTCCGAATTGACTCATGTTCCTTGGCCTCTCTAGTTCAGGGGAATCTTGCTGACGACTTTGTCGTTGATCTTGGCGGGGTGCGTGTTGTCGACGATGACGCCGGCGGCGTGGTCGAGTTCAACCGACTCGATCTGCAGCCGCCCGATGAACTCGTCGCTCCGGAAAATCACCAGCGACATGCCCTTCTCGATGCCCTTGACCTTGCCGACGTTAATGCTGGCGAGGTTGCCGTTGACCGCGGTGATGGTGCCGAGGATGGGGCCCTTCTCGGCGGCCACGATATCGGTGGTGGTGGCGTTGGAAACCTTCCTCCCGGCCAGGGCATCCTCAAGTTTCTGGGTCAGCTCGAGATTCTTGTTGGTGGCGGCGACCAGTTGCTCCTGGATCAGCTTCAGGGCCGCCAGATCGTGAGCGGAACGGGCCTCGGCTTCTTCCTTGAGCTTGCGGAGGTCGATGATCTCGCCGTCCTTCTGGGAAATCTGGGTGCGAAGCTTGTCGTTCTGCTCGCCGCGGTCCTTGTTAATGGCGGTCAGGTTGACGACGTTGGTCTGCTCGCGTTTGGTGCTGTCGTCGGCGGAGGCCACCAGGGACTGCAGCCGCACCAGTTCGACGGCGTCGGTCTTGACCTGGGTCTCGGCCTTCAACAGCGCGGTCTTGATCTCGGCGATCTGGGCGGCCTGGGCGGCGGCGTCCTTCTCGTACTGCGCCTTCTGGCTGTTGGCCCCGGCGGCGACGGCTTGACTGTTCGTGACGGCAATGAGCTTCCGCTCCTGCTCCTCGAGGAACGCCTTGCGGTAGTTGGGGACGATGGTGGCCACCGTGATGAACACGGGCACGCACACCAGGTTCAGGACCACCAGGACCACGATGCAGACTTTCGTCAGAGTGCTCAACGGATGTCTCCTTCAGTTGCGATCGCCGGTGGCCGAGAGTCGCGGCATTCGTTCGATCCGTCGGGAATGCACCGCGTCACGGCAAGGGCGTTATCCATACTCTTATATCGTACCAACGGATGCAACGCTGGAATTCTAACTTACGTTCCCGGGCGGTCAAGCAAAATTCCCATAAGGGAAAAACGGTTTCAGTCTTTGCCTTCGGCCGAATGCACCTGGGGCTTGCGGGGTTGCTTCCGCTGGGGGGGCTCGGCGGGGGCCTGGGCCTTGGGCGAAGGCGGGGGCAATTCCCGCCCCGCCACCGAGGTCGGCTGCACGATCCGCAGGATACTCATCGCGCAGCTCACGCGGACGGGCCCGTCCTGGGCCTTGGCCAGGGCGCCCTGGAGTTCGGGCACGGCCTCGATTCGCCGCATCCAGCCCAGGGCCACCGCGGCGCACCGCTGGAGGCGGGTGACGTCGGCGGCCTCGACCTTGATGCCGAACGGGCGGAAGGCCTTCTGGAGAACCCCCTGGGGGTCCTGGGCGGCACTCAGGCAGTAGGAGTAGTTCGCGTCGGTCGTCTCTCCCAGCCGCGCCAGCCCGCCGTAGGCGATCGCGCGGCGGATGGGAGACTGGTCGGGCTTCTCGGCGATGCCTCGCAGGAGATCGGAGGCATTGGCGGTCCGGTAGCGAGCGGCGGCCTCCATGGCCGCCACGCTGGAGTCGGTGGGCAGGTAGGCCAGCCCCTCCAGGCGGGCCAGGGCGCCGGCGTCTCCCAGCCTCGCCATGGCCTCGACGATCTGGATCGTCACGAGGGGCGAGCGTTCGATATCCAGCCGGCGTTTGAGGAGGTCGATGGCGGCGTGTTCCTTCGTGAGCCCCAGGGCCAAGGCGGCCTGAGCGCGAACGAGTTCCTCGTCCGGGTCGCCCAGCAGGTCGCGCAGGTCGGAGGAGTGTTTCGTGTCGCCCAAGCGGTGCAGGGCGCCCACGACGGCGGCGTAGACGCGTTTGTCCGGCTCGGCGCCCTTGGTCTTGAACATCGCCATTTCCTGCAGACGAGCCTTGGCGGAGGCCAGTTCGAGTTCCCCCGCGGCCATCGCCGCCGCGGAACGAACCATGCGATCGTCGTCGCGAAGCCCCTGGAGCACGACGCCGGGGGCGCGGTCGGGCAGGACGTCGGCGATGGCCTCGATGGCACAGGCGCGGGTGGCGGGATCGGGGCTTTCGGCGGCCTGCATCAGCCGCGACACCGCGTCGATCCGGGCGCGGGTCCTGTCGACAACCACCCGGGGTTTGGGCTCATAGGTGCAGCCGGCGAGCACGCCGCCCGCGGCCAGGGCCAGAGCCACGAAAGATAACGTCCGTGTTTTCTTCATGTCGCGTTCACCCTATCGCGCCCGCGCCGCCCTCGCCACAGCAGGAGGATCACGCTCCCGGCCGCCAGGGCGCTGACACCCGACGCGAACGCATCACCGAGAATACTGTATAAGCTGGTCCGGGCGTCCACAAGGACTTTTGCCGCGAAAGTTCCCCGCTCGTACCCCAGCGACTTCACGATGCGTCCGCAGGAGTCGATCGACGCGCTGATGCCGGTGTTGGCGGCGCGGAGGATGGGCAGGCGGTTCTCGACGGCGCGGAAACAGTAGTGCGCCAGATGCTGGGCGTGTTCCGTGCTCGGGCGGGCGCCCGGGCCGGGCAGGACGAACCAGCCGTCGTTGGAGAGATTCAGCAGCAGGTCGGCCCGCTTGCGGCCGTCCTGGACGGCGAGGCGGCGGCAGACGTGGTCGAACGTGCCTTCGTAGCAGATGGGGGTGGCCACCCGCCACGTACGCCGCCCGTCGCGCCCGGTGAGGTCGAACCAGCGGACGTCCCGCCCGGGCTCCAGCGAGGACATGACCGGCGGCACGAGCGAGCGGCACAGCCCGTGCAGCCAGGGCCAGCTCCGGCGGAACGGAACGTATTCGCTGAAGGGCACGGGGTGCACCTTGTCGTACTCTCCCGTGACCTGGCCGTTGAGGCCGACCAGAAGCACGGAATTGAACTCGTGCCAGTCGTTGTCGTCGCGGTCGTAGCGGAAGGCGGCGGCCCCGACGAAGATCGGACAACCGAGTTTGTTGCCCGCCAACTGGCCGATCTCCTGTAGTTGCCGGGTCTTCTCCCCCCGCAGGTCGTTCCAGACCTTCGTCAGCGTCGCCTCGGGCACGGCGTCGAGGCTCGGGCGAAGGAAGTAGCGGGCCATGGCCTTGGGGAGAGTCTCGGTGCCGGCGGCGGCGAGGAACTCCGGGTTCACGCCGCGGAGGATCGCCTCCGACCAGGCCACCGCGTCGCATCGCGCCGAGGCCAGGGCTTCGCTATCGCGGGCGTACAGGGCGAAGGCCTCATCCGCGGGAAGGTTGGGGCCGTCCAGGCGGTTGGGCAACGCCTCCTGCACGAGTCCGATGACCGGCCCGTCAGAGGTCTCCCGCTGGCCCAGCCGCCAGGCGCCGTAGCCCAAAAGCCCAGCCAGAAGCACCCCCGCGACGGCGAGTCCGGGAACCCACTGGCGCCGGGAGACGGTCGCCCCGGCGCGGCGGCGCCACCAGGCCGACAGCGCGTCGGCGATGGCGCCGTTGACCAGGGCCACAAAGAACGTCACTCCGTACTGGCCGGTGGTGTCGGCGATCTGAATGAGTCCGGTGCGGGCGTACTGGGTGTGGGCGAGGAAGTACCAGGGGAATCCGCTGATGACGTAGGTCCGGGCGAACTCCAGGGCCGTCCAGACCAGCGGCGTGGCCAGCCAGAGGGGCAGGCGGCCCCTGGCGGCGGGGGCGAGGGCGGCCGCGGCGGCCAGCCAGTAGAGCGTCAGGTACGCCGCGAGGGCGAAGTAGCCCGGCAGGGTGATCCAGGTGAGCCAGTAGAGGTTGACGGTCCAGAAGACCGCGCCGGCGAGGGTGGCCCCCA
>JAPLNA010000353.1:0-2044 GCA_026693065.1 Planctomycetota bacterium | reverse complement strand
GGGGCGCGGCGTCCCGGCCAGGGCCAGCAGCCAGGGCACGAGGGCCACGTACGCCAGCGGCCAGGCGTCGAAGGGAGCGAACGACAGGGTGAGCATCGCGACGGCGAGAAGGTTGAGCAGGGCGCCGGTGAGGGCGGGCCTGCCGGGCAGGGGCAGCCAGGGGGGCGCCGCGGTCGTTGCCTGGGCGATCGACGCCCGCCCGCCCGCGGAGCCCGTTTGTCTGTTGCGCCGTCTGCTCACGATCCCGACTCCGTTCGGCCGGCCGCCAGGGGGGCGGGGTGTGTCTTCCTGACCGGGCGCCATTGTCTCCCCCGCCCCACCGGGGCGTCAAGCACTTTGCCCGGCACCCCGCCCGCCCACTTTACAGGGCGGGCGCTGTCGGCATATCATGAGGGGCATGAACCAACCGAACCCGATTACCACCGGCCGTCCGCGAGGCCTGGTGGCCGTTGTGCTGCTGGCGGTCTTCCTGGCGTGCCTGGGGTGGGCCGGGCTGATCGTGTATCAGCGCACCATTCGCCCCCGTCAGGCGGGCCCGACGATCCTGGAGGCCATCGCCAGAGACGGGCTCGACCGCTCGCTGCCTCCGGCGACGGGCGAGGTCGAGTGGTTCAAGGTGGCCGACGCCAACGACGTGATCCAGCAGTACGACGCGTACCGCCGCACGCGAGGGCCGGGCGGGCACCGTATCGTAAACCTCACCTACTACCCCAACATGCCGACCATGACGATCCAGGTCTGGCGGATCGCCAACGATCTTTCTTCGAGCGAGTACGCGGCGGCCGAAGGGGTAGCGCTGCTGAAGGAACACCTCGTCTTCCCCGGCGTGCCCGGAACGCCATCGCGTGACGACGCGCCGGGGCTGACGTTCATCGGGCAGGCGCGGGGCGAGGTCACGGTCGAACGCCGGCTGGCGGGACCGGAAGGCGGGGCGATGATCGCCAAAGCCCCCGCGCCGGGCAACCTGATTCCAGAGGGGGCCCTGAACGCCGCGCTGAACCAGGTGGCCCGCCGGCAGGCCGCCGGAACGTTCACCATGATCACCAACAGCCGCGCCATCGTCTCGGGTCAATTGGCCTTCACCACGGTCCACATGCGCCCGCTGGCCAAGGACCAGGTCGAAGTCGTCGAGAGCCTTCCCGGCGCGGGGGAATCGCGGATGGTGTGGC
Source organism: Planctomycetota bacterium (assembly GCA_026693065.1). Taxonomy (GTDB): domain Bacteria; phylum Planctomycetota; class Phycisphaerae; order SM23-33; family SM23-33; genus JAPLNA01. The sequence goes on along the minus strand of JAPLNA010000353.1, from coordinate 875 downwards.
ATCTCGACGCGGCCGGGGGGATCGCCGGCTGGGAGGAGCCCACACGGCACGTCAAGGCGGTGCGGATACCCAACAAGCAGCTTTCCCTGTATCTACGGAACCCCGGGGTGATTCGAGCGACCGCGGAGACGCTGGCGGCGTTGACGTTGGAACGTGCGGCCGTCAGACCCACGACCAGTTCGCGTCCGGCGACCCGTCCGTCGCCCCGCCTGGGCCCCATCGATACGGACCCCCCGCTACTGGACCCTACAGACCTGGGCGAGTAGTCGCCGGCGAAACTCAGCGGCTCCCGCCGCCCATGCCCGGGCTGGGCTTGGGCACGGACTGGTCATTCTTGATGCGCAGCATGTCGGCCTGGCGGATCAGGTCTTCGCGGGTGGTCACTTTGGCTGGTTCGAGCTTGTAGTGGAACGCGTGACGGTCGTAGATCGTCGCCGGCCAGAGTTCCGCGAACAGATCCAGCGGCGGCACCTGGTGGGCGGGGATCGGCACGTTCTGGGCGATCCGCCGGGTCTCGCAGCCTTCCTTGGAGAGCGCGATGTCGTACACGCCGTACTACGGGAAGCTCTTTCGGAGCGGAGTCGTGCCGACATCCACGCCGGAGATCTCCACGCGCGGCCCGGTCGGCTCGCTCGTAATGGTCATCTCGCGGTCGACGCACCCGCCCATCGACACAAGCACCGCTATGATCATGGCTTTCTTCATGATGGCGGATATTCTCGCCCCAACGGGGCCCCTTGGCAAGGGAAAACCCCGCCGCCGGAGGGGATTCGTCCCTTGCCACCGCGTGCGGTTTCCGCTAGTTTCTAGGCTGTGAAGACGGCGGCGTATGACGTTGTGATCGTGGGCGAAGACGCCTCGGCCCTGGCCGCGGC
>JAPLNA010000352.1:808-12803 GCA_026693065.1 Planctomycetota bacterium | reverse complement strand
AATCCGGTAGAAATCCCGACGACGTGCAGAAAAGGACCCTACGAACATGGATGTACTGGCCAATCTGTTCACCGACCTGTTCCTTCACCTGGACAAGACCCTCGGCGACGTCATCAAGACGTACGACAGTTGGACGTATCTGATCCTGTTCGCCATCATCTTCATCGAGACCGGGCTGGTCGTCATGCCGTTTCTGCCGGGCGATTCGCTCCTGTTCGCCGCGGGGGTTTTTGCCAAGAAGGGCTCGCTGAATGTAGCGGCCCTGCTGGGGCTGTTGAGCGCGGCGGCGATCGTCGGCGACACGGTCAATTACTGGATCGGGCACGCCATCGGGCCCAAGATCTTCCACAAGGACAACGTACGGTTCATGAACCGCAAACACCTGGACCGCGCCCACGCGTTCTACGAGAAGTACGGCGCAGTGACGATCATCCTGGCCCGCTTCATGCCGATCATCCGCACGTTCGCCCCGTTCGTGGCGGGCATCGGAAGCATGACGTACTGGAAGTTCCTCACGTACAACGTCGTCGGTGGGATCGCGTGGGTGGTCGGCCTGACGATGCTGGGCTATGCCTGCGCGGGCCTGGACGCCGTCGAAAAGCACTTCGAGCTCGTGATCATCGCCATCGTGCTGATCTCGATCCTGCCCATGGTGATCGAGTACGTCCGCCACCGGAAACGCCCGGCCCCGAAGGCCTGATCGCCCACCCTACTTCAACCAGAGCTTCTTCGCCTCCTCGCAGGCGGCGGACTCGGGGTAGTCTTTCAGGAGTTTTCCGATCATGGCCTTGCGGTTGTCTTCCCGCCCGGCCTGCCCCCAGGCGGCGGCCCCTTCCAGCAGTAGGGTGGGCGCGTAGGTGGAGGCGGGGTTGACCCGCACGAGCCCCTCGGCGGCCTGGGCGGCGAGGGCGGGTTCCTTGGTCGCTGTCAGCAGACGCACGGTGAGAAGCGTTGCGTAGCCCTCGAGCCGGTCTTCCGGGCAGGCGTCCTGCCATTTCTCGAGATACTCCCGCGCCCAGATGAAATCTTTCTGCCGGGTGTAGGCCTCCACGTGCCGGGCGAAGTCGCCGCGGAGGAAGGCCTCGCTCTTGCCCGCGAACTCCGGCGCAGGCCCGGCCGAGCGGTAGGCAGCGCGGGATTTCTCCAAGTCGCCCCGGAACCGCCACAGGTCGCCCTGGGCGATCTTCACCGCCCGCAGGGGCGCCCCGCCCAGCACGGGGAGGTACTTGGCGGCGACGGTGTCGAGTTGGGCCTGGGCGGCCTTGTCGTCGCCGGCCTGGAGGTACGCTCCGGCGGCCCGGGCGAGCAGGGCGGACGCGACGGCGGGGTTGTCGACCTTGGCGGCGGTCCGCACGAGCATGTCGGCGGCCCGGCGGGGCTCGACGGGGGCCAGGAGGTCGGCGTACAGCCCCATCGCCTCTTCGGCGACGAAAGGCGGCATCTGCGGTTTCTGGTCCAGGGCGGCGCCGGCCTTCAGCACCGAGGCGGTCTGCCCTTCCCGCTGGCAGAGCCGCATGGCCCAGAGGATGGTCTCCGGGTCGGACCGGGTGAAGTCGTACCCGCCGACGGCCTTGGCGTACAGGCCCAGCGGCTCGGGCTCGGTGCGGACGATGCTCTCCCACGGGCGGCTGACGAACAGCCGATTCGTCCGCGTGTGCGTGCCCTGGGCGCTCTTGCAGGTAAGTGTGATGGAGACGAGCCCCGGGCGGAGATAGACGTGCGAGGCCTCGGGCCCTTCGGCGTGCTGGCCGTCGCCGAAGTCCCACGTCCAGGCGGCCTGGGCGGCGGGCAGGCCGGTCGCGGCGGCGCGGAAGTCGTAGCGCTGGAAGTATCGCTCGTCCATGAAGGCTTCGCCGGCGCGGGCGAGTGAGAAGTCCACGCACGGGCCGGCCTCGCGGGCCCAAAGCGCCCCCGCCGTCCCGCGGGCCACCGGCGTGTACGCCCCGGGCGGGATCACGTGGACGTCCGTTTCCCCGGGCAGTTGCCAGGCGGCGACGACGACCGGGTCGCCCCCGCGGCTGACGTGGTAGAAGGTGAGCTTGTGAGGCCCGGCCTTGAGAGTCACCTTGCCCTGGACGCGGATGGTGTGCTGGGGCCCGTGATGGCCCGGGTCGGCGACGACGGGCGAGTCGTCGATCGTGAGGAACGAGGCGTTCTGGCTGGAGATCACGAAGGTGTACTCGCCGTCGCGGGGGCATTTGATGGTGCCGGTGAATCGGCTGGCGACGGCCGACTGCGGGCCGAACGGATAGTACCCAAGGAACAGCCGGTCCACGAACCCCCGCCCGATGAGCACTCGCCCGGGGGCCTCGACGATGCGGCGGGCCTGGTCCAGGGTGGCTGTGGGTCCGCCTTCATATTCCCACGTTTCCATAAGCAGCCCGCGGGCGAGGGCGAGTTCCTCGCCGCCCTTGGGGGCGGGGTTGCCCAGGTAGGCGTAGTACTTCTTCACGTTCGCTCGGGCGGCGAAGGCGATGCTCGCGACGTCGCCCGGGCCCATCATGAGCACGCGGGCGGGCACGGGCAGCCCGCGATCGGTCGTCACGCGGATGTCCGAGCCGTCGGGTTTGCAGAGCCCGCCGGTGGGGAAGGCCGCCGTGGCCACGTCGTCGCCCGGCAGGGCCGTCAGGGCGTCGTCGGCGGGCACGGTCAGGACGCGGCGGTACGCCCAGGTGGGCGCCCACCAGGGGTCGGCGGCCTGGGCGCCCGCGGCCACGGCCGCCAGGAAGGCAGCCGCCAGGATGACTGGTGTTCGTACCACGTCGTTTCGTTTCTTCCTCGCCTCGTGGGATTCTACAATGGCCAAAGGGCCCCCGTATCGGTTAAATTGATGGGATACCCACCGGCGATGACGACAACCCCACGACAGTTTGACGGAGTGATTTTCGACATGGACGGCACGCTGACCGAGCCGCTGCTGGACTTCGGGGCGATTCGTCGCGAGTTGGGGATCGCGCCGGAGGCGGGGATTCTGGAGGCCGTTGCGGCCATGCCCGAGGGCCCCCGCCAGAGGGCCCAGGAACGGCTGCTCGAGATCGAACTGGCCGCCGCCCGCGACAGCCGCATGACGCCCGGGGCCGACCGGCTCCTCGAAGCCCTCTGCCGCGCGGGGCTCAAGAGCGCCCTGCTCACCCGCAACGCCCGCGAGGCCATGCGGATCATCCTCGAACGGTTCGGCTTCCGCTTCGACCTGGCCTGGTCGCGGGAGGACGGGCCCATCAAGCCCGAGCCCGACGGCGTGCGGCGGGCGTGCGAAGCGCTGTCGATCCGCCCGGCCCGGACGGCGTGCGTGGGCGACTTCCAGTTCGACCTCGTCGCCGCCAACGCCGCCGGGGCCTGCAGCATCCTGCTGGACCGACGGGGCGACCTGCCCTTCGCCCACCTGGCCCGCCACGTGGTGGCCAGCCTGGACGAACTATACCCCATCCTGGGGCTGGACTGAGGACATCATGGCGTATCTGCCCCTGGCCAACATCCTCCACCACAAGCTCCGCACCGCCCTGAGCGTGCTGGGCATCGGCATCGGTATCTGCATGCTGGTGACGCTCACCGGCCTGACGCGCGGGAGCCTGTTCGACTCGGCCACCCGGTGGGAGCAGATCGACGCCGACCTGCTGATCTACCCCGACGTGTGGGACAAGGACGTCGTCACGATGGCCGGCGTGGGCGTGGAGGACAAGCTCGGGCAGAATATCCTCGCCAGACACGGCGACCTCGTCGAGCGGGTCGTGCCGGTGTTTTTGTGGCGGCTGGAGATGGCGGGGCAGGTTCACCTGTCGGCCGGCGTGGACGCGGCGGACTGGAGCATGCTCACGCGGCTGGAGGCCCCGGGCGACGGCAGGCTGTTCGCACCGAGGGCCTCGTGGAAGCAGTACAAGCTGGACCTGGAGAAGCGGCAATTCCCGGCCGGGAGGCCCGAGGAGGCGGCGATCGAAACCGACAGGCCCGGCGACCTGGAAGAGTACGGCTGGACGGAGATGGTGATCGACTCGCGGCTGGCGCGGGCGGGCAAGTACCGCGTGGGGCAGTTCGTGACGACGGCGAACCATCGCTGGAAGATCGTGGGCATCGCCCCGGCCGGGGGGATGGCGAGGATCTACCTGCCCCGGCAGATCGCCCAGCACCTGTTCGGCAACAGTGAGGCGTTGAGCACGATGTTTTTCGTGAAGTTGCGCCCGGGGGTGGACGCGGAGACGGCGAGGCGGGCGTTGGCGGCCCCGCGGGTTCAGGTGGCGCCGATCTCGCAGTATCGTTCGGCCCTGAAGGAGAAGTGGGGGGTGATGTTCCTGTACGTCGACGCGGTGAACGCGTTGGCGTTGCTGATCGCGTTCCTGTTCATCATGATCACGTTGCACACGATGGTGCTGGAGCGGACGCGGGAGATCGCGATCTTGAAGGCCAACGGGGCCGGGGCGTTCTTCCTCGTCCGCCAGGTGCTGGCCGAGTCGTTCCTGCTGACGACCTCGGGGACGGCGGTGGGGCTGGCCTTGAGCGCCGCGGCGCGGTGGGCGATCAACACGTACCGCCCGCTGCTGACGGTGACGATCGAGTGGCAGTGGATCGTGACGGCGGCGGCGGCGGGGGCGGCGGGGGCGTTGCTCAGTGCGATGTATCCGGCCTGGCGGGCGGCGAGGGTGGACATGACGGAGGCGTTGACCTTTGAGTGACACGAACGCGGCCAATCCGTTGGTTTCCGCCCGCGGGCTCTGCAAGGGCTACGGCAAGGGGCGGGCGCGCGTCGAGGTGCTGCGCGGGCTGGACCTGCACGTGAACAAGGGCGAGTTCCTCGCCGTGATGGGACCCAGCGGGTGCGGAAAGAGCACGCTGCTGCACGTTCTGGGGCTGATGACCGCCCCGGACGCCGGGTCGGTGTGTTTCGACGGCGTGGCGGCCCCGGCGCGGGCGGGCGGGCGGACGGCGATTCGACGGGACCGCATCGGCTTCGTGTTCCAGCGGTTCAACCTCATCGGCGTGCTGTCGGCCCGGGCCAACGTGGCGATATCGCTCCGCGTTCGCGGGCGGCGCGACGACGGCCTGGCCGGCGAGTTGTTCGAGCGGCTGGGGCTGAGCGAGGTGGCCGCCCGCAAGCCGGGGCAGTTGTCCATCGGCGAGCAGCAGCGCGTCGCCGTCGTGCGGGCCCTGGCCCACCGCCCCGACCTGCTTCTGGCGGATGAGCCCACCGGTAACCTGGACTCCGCCAACGCCACTGGACTGTTGGACGTGTTCCGCGAGATCAACCGCCAGGGCCAGACGATTGTGATGATTACGCATTCTCCCGAGGCCGCCCAGGCCGCCGGACGCATAGTATGCATGAGAGATGGAAAGCTCTTTGACCACAACCCCTGACTGTCCGCCGGTGAGCGGAGCGGGCATCGCGGCCTGGCTGGGCGGGTACGTTCTCCTGCTGGCCGGGGCGTTGCTCCTGCTGCGGGCCCAACTCGCCGGCGGGGACTGGGTCTGGTCCTGGAAGGGCCGGGTTATCGCCGACAACCTCGCTAACCTCAGCCCGCAGGTTAAACTCCTGATCATGGGCATCTACCTGTCGCTGGCGTGTACGTTTATTCCGCTGAACACGAATATCGTCGTAGCGGCCGTGGCGGTGCCGTTGCTTCCGCCCCACCCTTCCCTGGCCGATTCGCTGTTCATGACGGCCCTGCTGGTGGGACTGGTGGGCGGCCTGGCCAGCACGATCGCCAACCTGAACGACTACCACCTGTACTGCCTGCTGCTGCGGCATCGGCGAATCGCCGCCGTCCGCCAGACGCGGGTCTACCGCGCCGCCGCGGCCTGGTTCGCCCGCAGGCCCTTCCTGCTGGTGACGTTTTTCAGTTTCATCCCCATTCCCGTGGACGTCGTCCGCATGCTGGCCGTCACACACGGGTATCGCCGGGGCCCGTTCGCGGCGGCGAACTTCATCGGGCGGTTCCTTCGCTACGCGGTGCTGGCGGGCCTGACGTACGCGTCGGGCGAGCGGTACGGGTGGCTGGTGGTGGCGGGCGTGCTGGCCCTCGCGGTGGCGTTCGCCGCGGTCAAGCTGGTCGGCCGGCGAAAGAGAGCCTCTTGCGATTCCCCGCCGACTGAGGCGGGACAGGAGAACCGAACATGAAGCGGATGGTCCTATTGGCGGCGACGTGGGTGGCGGCGATCGCGTGGGTTTGTCTGGCGCACGGGCAGCCGGCGCCGACCAGCCGCCCGGCGACCGCGCCGGCGGCGGAGCCGGCGGCGATCTCGATTCTTCAGCGGCTCGAGCAGGCGGGCAAGACACACCCGGCCCTCCAGGCCAAGATGACGTACTCCGTCGTCGACCCGATCCTCGAGACCACGGACGTCCGCCGCGGGGAGGTGTCGTTCCAGCGCGGCGCGGGCGAGCAGTCCGACCGGTTCCGCATTCACTTCGACGATCGGAAGATGGAGGCCGAGGCACCCGTCGTCGACAAGATCGACTACGCCTTCGACGGGCAATGGCTGACGGTCGTGCGGCACTCGATCGCGAACATGAAGCGATACCAGTACGCCGCCAAGGGCGAGAAGGTGCCCATGTCGCTCAAGGGCCCCTTCCCGTTGCCGTTCGGCCAGCCGGTCGACGAGGTGGTGGCCCTCTTCGAGCCGACGACCGCGCCGGGGACGACCAAGGGGCCCGAGGGCACGACGTACATCCGCCTTACGACCCGCCCTGACGCGCGGAAGGATCTGCGGTTCCGCACCATCGAGATGTGGGTGGACCCGAAGCTCAACCTGCCCGTCCAGATCGTCGCGGTCGACGACAAGAAGAAGGCCGTCACCATCGCCCTCCAGAACCTCCAAACCCCCGACAAGATCGCCGACGACGTGTTCGTCATGCCCAAGCTGCCGGGCTACTCCCTCACCGAGGGGCGCGGGGCGGGCGGGGAGGACATGAACCCGTGATGAAATTCATGGTTTGCCCCCGTCGGCCCCGATAGAATGATACCGTTGATACTGAAACCAGGGGTTCCACGGCACGCCGCCGAGCCCCGCTTGACAAGGAGAGTCATCATGTTCGCCGCGAACAGGCCTTCGAAAACGCTTCTGGCCCTGGTGCTGACAGGAACGCTGGCGCTGTATCCCCGACTCGGCCATGGCCTACGTCCAGATCAATAACGTAGAAAAGTCCATGACCAACGTGGACGCGTACCTCAAGGACATCGGGGTGCGTGACATGTTGATCCCGCCGGCCGAGGAAGGCGCCCCGCCCGCGACGCTCCTGTCCATGCTCCGCCAGGCGACGAACATGGGCAAGGGCTTCGATCCCACCGGCGGGTTCGCCGCCGTCCTGCTGGACCCGGCCGAGTTGGGCATGGACACGATGGACGTTTTCCGCCTCAGCGAGCCGGCGGCGCCGCCCAAGCCCGAAGGCGACGAGGCCGCCCCGGCCCCCGCGCCGAAGGTTCGCCCCGAGCCCCCGATCGTCCTGCTGGTGCCCGGTTCGGGCGTGGCGGAGGTTTTTGAGGCCTTCGAGCCCGTCGCCGACGGCAAGACCTGGAAGCTCAAGATGCCCCACAGCAGCAAGCCCGCCTACGCCATGGCCCTGGGGGGCTACGTGGCGATGAGCCCGAGCAAGGAGGCCATCGCGTTCATGGCCAAGGGCGTGGTCAAGGCCCCCGCCGGCATCGACCCCAACGCCCTGGCGATCATCCAGCGGGGGGACGTCGCCGTGCACATGAACATGGCGAAGTTCGCTCCCGTGTTTACGAAGCTCATGGCCAAGGCCAAGCAGGACATGACTCGCCACGCCGGGCCCAAGGACGAATTCGCCACGATGATGTTCGGCACCTACGAGAACCTCTTCAAGGAACTCCAGAGCTTCACCCTCTCGCTCCGCATGACCGGGGACGGCGTGGCCTTCGAGATGTACGAGGCGGTCGTGCCCGGCTCGGCGATGGCCAAGAACCTCGCCAGCCAGGCCGGCGTGCGAGGCGGAGTGCAGACCCTCTCGGGCCTGCCCTCGTTGCCGTACGTGCTGGCGATCGGGACGGCCCACGCGGCCAACCCCGGCGCCAAGGCCGCCTCGCTGGAGGCCCTCGACAATCTCCTGAAACTCCAGGCCCTGGCGAAGGTGTCGGACGAGCTCAAGGCCCGGACGCGGAAGTTCGTGACCGATTATTCCGACGAGTTGAAGGGGATGCAGATGGTCATGGGCGGGGCACCCGCCGGCAGCGGCGTGTTCGGCGCCGCCGTCGTCCTCAAGTGCCAGGACAGCGAGAAGGTCCGCGCCATGATGGGCGAAGGCGCCGCCCTGGCCGAGGCCTATATCAAGAGCCTCGCCGAGGATCCCAAGGCCCAGCAGCTCAAGCTCACCTACACCCGCGGCGCCCAGACCATCGACGGCGTCAGCGTGGACGTGCTGGGGATCGCCCATCCCGACATCACGGACATGAAGGAAGACAAGAAGGCCGACATGAAGAAGGCCCTCGCCGAGGACCAGCTCCTCGTTCGGGTGGCGGCCGTCGGCAAGGACACGGCGGTCATCACCTTCGGCGGCGCCCAGGCGATGATGTCGGAGGCCTTGAAGGCCGCCGCCGGCAAGGGACCGATCCCGACGGCGCCCGGCACGGCCGCCGCCCTCAAGCACCTGCCGGCCAACCCCTCCGTCGTGATGTTGTTCAACGTGGCCAACCTGCTGGACGTCATCCGGACCGGCATGACCGCCACCGGCGCCCCGCCCAAGGCGGTGGCCCGCGTGCCTCAGCTCAAGTGCCAGACCCCCATCGCCATGGGTTCCCAGACCATGGGCAACGGCGCGCACGCCGTGCTCTACATCCCCACCGACCTGGTCAAGGAAGGCGTCCCCGCCATCATGGGCGCCGTGATGCCACGCTCCAGCGGGCCCGACGAAGACGGCGAGAGCCCCATGCCCCGGGAGAAGGAAGTCACCCCCGAGCCGGCGCCGATCGAGTAACGCCGCGTTGATTCGTTCGCACTCCACCGGCCGGAAGCCTTCACGCTTCCGGCCGGTTCTGTTTCCCCCGGCCCGCCGCCGGAGCTTTGCTATAATTGCATGTCGTCCCCTTTGCCGATACCTGCCCTTATATGACTGCCACCACACTGCTCAACGCCCTGCCCCCGCCGCTGGAGATCGCCGTCGCCGGCGGCGAGATCAACGATCTCCTCGACAAGGAATGGCTCCTGACCAATTCGCTGGGCTCCTATGCCTCCGGCACGGTCTTAGGCTGCAACACGCGGCGATACCACGGCCTGCTGGTGGCGGCCACGTCGCCCCCGGCCGGACGGATCAACGACCTCTCGACCGTCGTCGACCGCGTGACGATCGACGGGGTGACGTACGACCTGGCCGTCAACGAACTCCCGGACGCCTTCAGTCCGTTCGGCATCGCCAGCCTTCGCCGGTTCCGCGACGCCGAGGCCGCCACGTTCGTCTACCAGTTGGGCCGGGCCGAACTGACCAAGGAAGTCCTCCTGGCCGCCCAGGCCAATGCGGTGGCCATCCGCTACACGCTCACGGGGGCCTCCGGCACGATTGAGTTGCGCCCGTTCCTTGCCCTTCGAGACTTTCATCATCTCCGCAAGGTACACGAGCCCCACCGCATGCAGGTGCGCCTCAGCGACGGCGCGGTGCTCGTGCAGGACGAGCTGGGCCCGCCCCACGCCCTCGCGATGCGAGGCGGGCTGGACGGCTTCGCCCACGCCCCCCAGTGGTGGTACAACTTCCGCTACCGCGCGGACCTGGCCCGCGGTCAGGACGGCATGGAAGACCTCTTCACCCCGGGCCTGTTCTCCGGCGCCCTCCGCAACGGTCAGCCCCGCCAATTCACCGCCGCCCTCGCCGCCCCGCCCGACCTGGACTTCCAGGCCGAGCGGGACGCCAAACGCCGCCGCCGCACGGGCATCGTGACCGCCCTGTGGCGCGGAGCGGACGAACCGTCTCGCCGGCTCGCGGTGGCGAGCGATGCCTTTCTCGCCCGGCGAGCCCTGTCCGCCCAGGCGCCCTCGACCACCATCCTGGCCGGGTTCCCCTGGTTCCTCGACTGGGGCCGCGACGCCTTTATCGCCCTGCCCGGGCTGCTCCTGGCCACCAAACGTTTCGACCTGGCGAGGGAGATCTTCGACACGTTCGCGGCCTGGCTGTCGGAGGGCATGGTCCCCAATCGCTTCGACGACTACTGCGACGGCGCCCACTACAACAGCATCGACGCGTCGCTCTGGTACATTCTCGCCGCCGACCGCTACCTCGCCGCCACGCGGGATACCGACTTCTGGGCCCGCGTCCTCATGCCCACCGTCGACACCATCCTTCGCGCCTACCGCACCGGCACGCGATACGGCATCGTCGCCGACGCCGACGGGCTGCTCACCGGCGGCTCGCACGACACCCAGTTGACCTGGATGGACGCCAAGCTCGGCCACGAGGTCGTCACCCCGCGCCAGGGCAAGCCCGTCGAGGTCAACGCCCTATGGTACTACGCTCACCGGATGATGGCCCTGCGGTGCGCGGGCGTGGATGCCCCCCTGGCCGGCGCCTACGCCGCCCGCGCCAAGGACATCGCCGGGGCCTTCCGGTCGGCCTTCTGGAACCCCGCCGCCGATTGCCTCTTCGACTGCGTCCAGGACGGGCGGGGCGATCCCTCCATCCGCCCCAACCAGATCTTCGCGGCCTCGCTGCCCCACAGCCCGCTGACGCCCTCGCAGCGGCAGGGGGTCGTTCGCGTCGTGAGCGAGAAGCTCCTGACCCCCCGCGGGCTGCGAACACTGGCGCCCGACGACAAGCGATACCGCGGGCGGTACGGCGGATCGTGGGAGTCCCGCGACCGCGCGTACCACCAGGGCACGGTCTGGGCGTGGCTGATGGGCCCGTTCATCGAGGCCTGCCTCCGCACCAACAACGCCAGCGCCGCCTCGGTCGCCCTGGCCCAGGAGCACCTCGACGCCTTCAACGACCACTTCACCGAGGCAGGGCTCGGCACCGTCAGCGAAGTCTTCGATGGCGACGCCCCCCACCGCCCCGGCGGATGCATCGCCCAGGCCTGGTCCGTCGCCGAACTCCTCCGCGCCAGGCAATACCTCCACCAGTGCCGGGAGCTCGGGCATGCGCCGGCGTAGTCTCGCGACGGTCGTTATCGGGTTGTTTCTCGCCGCCCCGGCCGCGGGAGAGTCAGGCATTACCATCACCCCGGCACCGGAAGCGCCCCAGTCGATGCTCCCCTATCGCACGGCCCGGCTGACCATTCCCGACGCGTCCACCAGCGTCACCCCAACCCTCAGCGTCCAGGACGTTCGGGGCGGGGTAACGGTCCTTGTGCAGCCCATCGACAGGACGGACAACGGCACAACGATCCTTCTGCCCCTGCCGGCGACCTCCACCCAGCAGTCGTACCGCGTTCGCCACCTGCCCGTCGACAGGCCCGACGCGCCCGCCTTGTTGGAACCTGCCGCGATCGTCGCCTGGCCCGGGGACGTCGTCGAGAATTCCCTGGCCACGCTCGTCGACCCGCAGGCTTACGACCGCCTGGCGCACCTGGCGCCCGTCTGGCCGGCCTCGGCCCGGCGAAGTGTCTTCCTGCTGGCCGCCCTCGCCTGCCTCCTGCTGATCGCGACGATGTTCGTCCCCGCCCGCTCTGTCCGCCTGTGGGTCATGCTCGCCCTTACCGTCGCGATCACCATCGGGGCGGGCTTGGCCCTCAACGGGCAAGACCTCCTCTTGATCCATGACGAACCGGGCCTGACCGTCGTCTCGGCCCGCCGAACCACCGACTGGATCGCCCGCGGCCGCCTGGTCCCCATCTACGCCGTGAAGAGCCAACTGACCGCCGACACGACCGTCCTGGGCCCCGGCGACGTGCTCCAAACCACCATCCGCCCCGATGCCATGCGGATCTTCGTCCGCCCGCCTGTTCCATAGTGGCAGACTGGTTGTTTGTAGTGTGCCCGGAAGGGCATTCTGGCAGCACCGCGAAGAAGCAAGAAACGCCTTCCGGCGTCATTACAAGCGCCCCCAACCGATCACCGCCCCTCGTCGTCT
>JAPLNA010000352.1:0-760 GCA_026693065.1 Planctomycetota bacterium | reverse complement strand
CCAGGCGGTCTTCTGCTTCCTTGGTCATCTGGAATCGCTGGCCGGAGAGTTTCCAGGCGTCGACGTGTTCGGTGGTCTGGTGTTGCGTCTCGGCCCGCAGTCGCGAGGAAAGCAGGCGCATCACGACCCAGGCCATCGCGACGGCCGCCAGGGCCGCCCCCGCCACGCACACCCATGCCAGGCGGGCCAGGCCGGCCTTCCGGTCCGCCGGCGCCGCCAAGGCCGCATCGGCCATCCGCACCGCCGTCACCGCGGAGAACACCACGACCGCCGCCAGCGACGCCGCGACGGCCAGGTACACCAGCGTTCTGACGGCTCGGGGACTCATCGCCAGGGGGCGTCCTTGCGCGGGTCATAGGGCTGCTGCTGGGCGAACTCCTTCATGAGTTCCTGCGCCTTGGGGGAGAGCGACTCGGGGGCCACGATGCGAACCTCGATGTACTGATCTCCCCTCTCTCCGCCGGCCCGCGCCACCCCCTTGCCCCGCAGCCGCAGCCGTTTGGCGCTGCTGGTGCACGGGGGGATCGTCACCGTCGTGTTGCCGTCGATGGTAGGCACGTCCACGCGGGCGCCCAGGCAGGCCTCGCTCACGCCGATGGGCACTTCGATGAAGATATCGTCCCCCTCGCGGCGAAAATACGCGTGCGGGCGGACGTTGACCTTGATGTACAGGTCGCCCGGCTCCCCGCGCCCGGGCTGGCCCTGCCCGCGAAGGCGGATCCGCGCGCCGTCGTTGACCCCCGGCGGGATCTTCACCTCC
>JAPLNA010000351.1 GCA_026693065.1 Planctomycetota bacterium | reverse complement strand
TAAATACCTAATCGTTAAAATAAAGCAGCCTATAAATAATCAGATTTGGAAGGATTTATGGGTGGTCGTAGAAGACCTTCATCGTCCTTCGCTTGGCCCCCAGCAGGAACTTGTCGGCGACCTCGTACTCGCGCGACAGCGCCCGCCCGCGGTAGCGGCCGTCGGGGTAATCGTTCAGGAGCCTCTCGAACCGTTCGTAGGCCTCGTAGTAGTTCTTCCGCCCCATCTCGGCCTCGCCGATCCACAGGAGCAGGTCTTCGCGGGCGGTCTCGTCGCCGGCGTATTTCTTGAGGGCCCCCTCGCCCAACGCGAAGGCCTGGTCGAACTGCCGGGCCACCAGGCATTGGCGGATCCTCTCCACGTCGCCCTCGGGCGTGCCCGGGGCCGGGCTGGCCACAGGGACCGCCCCCTGCGGGCCCATCACGTGGGTCGCCCCGGCCGGCGGAGGCGCCGCCTGGGCGGCCGGGGATGGCTTATCCCACGGCATCCGCGGCGTCGTGCCCGTCTGGTTGCACCCGCCTGCCGCCGAGGCCAGCAGCAGTATGTATGACAAGATCCTGGTTGGCATCCGTTTCCCGTGGAGGAGTCCAAAGGGCCCATTATACATTTCCGTCCGGGCCCTGCAAGGGTTGGGTATTCCGGAGCAGGGGCAACGAATTGCCAATTTCCAATTGCCAATTGCCGATTGAACTGCCAAGATTCCCCTCGATGCCGTCCCTCCCTCTTCCATCGGCAACCGGAAATCGGCAATTGGCAATCGAAAACGACAAGAACCGGCCTTCTTCCCCCGACGAACGTCTCCCCTCGGCCGCCGTCTCGGTCATCCTGCCCGCCGCCGGCTCGGGCACGCGGTTCGGGGCGCCCGCCAACAAGATCTTCCAGCCGCTGGCCGGCAAGGAGGTGTTCCTCTGGACCCTCGAGCGGTTCGCCGGGCGGCCGGACGTCTGCCAGATCCTCCTGGTCGTCTCGCCGGCCGACGCCGAAACGATGGCCCGCCGATACGGGCCTGCGCTGGCGGCGATGAACGTCACCTGCGTGGAAGGGGGCCCCACCCGGAGCGACTCGGTTCGCAACGCCCTGGCGCAGTTGTCGGCCGCCGCCGGGTTCGTCTGCGTTCACGACGCCGTCCGCCCGTGCGTGCGGGGCGAACTCATCGACGCGGTCTTCGCCCGGGCCGCCCGGACCGGGGCGGCCATCCTCGCCGAGCCCGTCGCCCCGACGATCAAGGAAGTCGACCCCTCCGGTCGCATCCTTCGCACCGTGCCCCGCGAGGCCCTCTGGGCCGCCCAGACTCCCCAGGTCTTCCGCCGCGACTGGCTGCTGGCCGCCTACGCCGCCGGCGCCCAGGCCACCGACGACGCCCAACTCGTCCAGGCCCTCGGGCATGACGTGTTTGTCGTCCCGGGCGAACCCCGTAATATCAAGATCACCACCCCGGGCGACCTGGTGATGGCCGAGGCGATCCTCTCTCATCAGGCGTGAGGCAGGTCGGGGAAGGCCCCCGCGACGGCGGGGCTCGTGATCAGGCCCGCCCGAATGTTGATCGCCGCGGCGTGACCGGGCGACAAGGCCGCGAAGGCGTCGACGCCCCGGCCCGCCAGTTGGCAGACGTAGGGCAGCGTGGCATTGCAGAGGGCCTGGCTGCTGGTGCGGCTGACTGCCCCGGGCATGTTCGCCACGCAGTAGTGGATCACCCCGTCGACGACGAAGACCGGGTCGTGGTGGGTGGTCGGGTGAGACGTCTCGACGCACCCGCCCTGGTCGATGCACACGTCGACGATCACCGAGCCGGGTTTCATCGTCTTGATGTGACTCCGCCGGACCAGCCGCGGCGCCCGCGCGCCCGGAATGAGCACCGCCCCGATCACCAGGTCGGCGTAGCGGATGTGCCGGGCCACCGCGTGCGAGTCGCAGTAGATCGTCGTCACGTTGGCGGGCATGATGCCGGCCAGGTGACGCAGCCGGTCGATGTCGACGTCCATCAGCACGACCCGAGCGCCCATGCCGGCGGCGACGAGGGCGGCGTTCGTGCCGACGACCCCGCCGCCCAGGACGAGCACGCTGGCCGGGGCCACCCCGGGCACGCCTCCCAGCAGAATCCCCCGTCCGCCCATCGCCCGCTCGAGGTACTTGGCGCCCTCCTGCACCGCCATCTTGCCGGCGACCTCGCTCATGGGCGTCAGCAGGGGCAGGCGGCCCTTGGCGTCCCGCAGCGTCTCATACGCCACCGCCGTGATGCCCGCCCGCAAGCATCCCCGCGTCAGATCGCCGCTGGCGGCGAAGTGAAAATACGTGAACACCGTCTGGCCCTTGTGGAGCATGCGAAGTTCGCCCGGCTGGGGTTCCTTAACCTTCACCACCAGTTCGCATCGGGCGTACACGTCGGCGGGCTTGGTGACCAGCCGGGCCCCGACGGCGGCGTATTCCTTGTCGTCGAATCCGCTGCCGGCCCCCGCCGACCGCTGTACGAGCACGGTATGCCCGTCGGCGACGAGCATTTCCGCCCCCACCGGCAGCAGGCCCACGCGATTCTCGTCCGGTTTGATCTCCCGCGGCACGCCGATGATCATGAGGTGTCCTTTCGTCGCGGCAGCGCCGCCTCCAAAGTGTATACCCGTGGATCCGCGAGAAACGCGAGGGACGGCGAAATGCTCGAGGGAAAAACCTCCAGCGGGGACACAAAACAATAAACGAAATCATCTTCTCGATTTCGTTTATTGTTTTCCTCCTGACGCCGCGGGCGTGGGCTATGCGGCGGCGCACACGACGCGCTCACAACGCATCGTGTCCCCGCTGGAGGTTTTTCCCGTCCCGGGGAGAGGTGAGAGGTTAGAGTCAGGATCGCTGACGCGACCCTCCAAATCCCGCGGCGATCCCCTTCACCTTGTTTCCCCCTCCCGATCGTGGTATTCCGTACTCCCCAGAAAGGTCGCATCCATGCGTGTTCTCATCTACGGCGGCGGGGCGGTGGGGCTTGGTCTGGGCAGTTGCCTGCTCCAGGCCGGTGAGTCCGTCGCGTTCGTCGCCCGCCCGGCGACGGCCCAGGCCCTGCGCGAACGCGGGCTGGTCCGCACGGGAATCTTCGGCGACTTCCGCGCCGGGGCGGGCGAGTTCGCGGCCGTCGAGTCGCTCGGTGAGTTGCCCGCCGGCGAGTTCGACTTCGTGCTCGTGTGCGTCAAGAGCTTCGACTCGGCGGCGACGGCGGCCGCCCTGGCCGCCCACCCGGGCGTGCGCGAGTCGGCCGCCCCCCTCGTGCTCTGCCAGAACGGATGGGGCAACGCCCAGGAGTTCGCCCGGTATTTTCCAGCCGAGCGGATTTACAACGCCCGCGTGATCACCGGCTTCGCCCGGCCCTCGCCCAACGAGGTCGCCGTCACCGTCCACGCCGACGCGATCCACGTCGGCAGCCTGTTCCGCCCCGAGGCCTTCGCGTGCGTCGCAGGGCTGTGCGCCGCCATCGCGGCCGGGGGCATCGGCTGCCAGACCACCCGCGAGATCGGGGCCGACCTGTGGGCGAAAATGCTCTACAACTGCTGCCTCAACCCCCTCGGGGCCGTGCTGGGCGTGCCCTACGGCAAGCTGGGTGAGTCCCCCGCCAGCCGTGCCCTCATGGAGGAAATCGCCGCGGAGGTCTACCGCGTAATGGCGGCCGAGGGCTGGCGAACCCACTGGCCCGACGTGGCGGGGTTCCTGGCGGCCTTCTACGCCCAGCAACTGCCCGCGACGGCGGCCCACGAGTCCTCGATGCTCCAGTACCTCCACGCCCGCCGCCGCACCGAGATCGACGCCCTGAACGGCCAGGTCGTTGCCCTGGCCTGCCGCCACGGGCTGGCCGTGCCGTTCAACCGCGCGATGTGCGACCTGATCCGCTTCCAAGAGCACCAGTACCTGGGCCGGTAGGCTGGACGTCGGCCGACAGGCGTTCGGGGCAGGGAGACGGGGATTAGGGGATTGAAAGGATTGGGAGAGAAAAGGGATTGGGATTTCAAATCTGAGATTTCAAATCTGAGATTTGAGATTTGAGATTCCAGAATCTGAGATTCCCAATGGGCCCATGCTGCCGTTACCGCCACGGCCCCGGCACGCGTGCGTCGCTTCTTCTACTTCTTCTTCCTCTGTCTCATCCCTTTATCCAATCCCCTAATCCAGGAATCCCCTAATCCCTGTCTCTCTGCCCCGTCCCACGACCGGCCCACGATTCGCAGAGAGGCCCTTGCCAACGGGGCGAAAAACGACTACACTAGCCCTTCAGTCTAGCGGGCGATGGCCCGCGGGAGCGACGGCGATGAAAGAATATCAGGGAAAACTGGTGGCCCCGGCGAACGCGAAGTTCGCGGTGCTGGTCAGCCGTTTCAACGAGTTCGTCACCGGCAAACTGCTGGGCGGTGCGCTGGACGCGTTGAAGAGGCATGCCGTCAGCGACGACGCCATCGAGGTCGTCTGGTCGCCGGGCAGTTTCGAGATCCCCGTGCTGGCCAAGCGGCTCGCCCGGAGCGGCGGGTACGCGGCCGTCATCTGCCTCGGGGCCGTCATCCGCGGCGGGACCGACCACTACCAGTACGTCGCCGGCGAGGTCGCCAAGGGCGTCGCCCAGGTCTCCATGGAGACCGGCGTGCCGTGCATCTTCGGCGTGCTGACCTGCGACACGATCGAGCAGGCCGTCGAACGGGCCGGCTCCAAGGCCGGAAACAAGGGCTCCGACGCGGCCAACGCCGCCATTGAAATGGTCAACCTGCTGGCCCAGTTGCCCGGCAAGTGACAGACGGCGGTCTCCGTGAGTCGACAACACCGCGCAAGACGATTGGCGCTCCAGGGGCTCTGCTGCCTCGACGTCCAGGGCGAAAAGGCCATGGAACTCGTCGTGGCCTTCATCGTCGACAGTGACGAAGCCCCCGGCATGGCCGACGCCGCCCGCCAACTGCTCGTGGCGGCCTACCGCGACCGGCACGACAGCGACGAGATCCTCACCCGGCACTCCAAGCGGTGGGGGCTCGAACGCCTCGCGATGGTCGACCGGAACATCCTCCGCCTGGCCGTCCACGAAATGCTCACCGACACCGCCCCCCCCAAGGTCATCATCAGCGAAGCCCTCAAGCTCGCCCAGGAATTCTCCACCTCCGAAAGCCCCCGCTTCATCAACGGCGTCCTCGACGCCGTCCGCCGCGAAATCAAATCCGGCCTCGCCGACGAGCCCGCCACCCCCGGCCCAGACGCCCCCGCCGAGCCGGACGTGCAGTCGTAGCCCTTCGTACCTGGTGGCCGGGTGCCGTGGTTCGCGGTGCAGCCGCAACCACGAACCGTCGGCATTTCGTGGCGTCCCGGACGTGGTTGCGGCGGGGCCGCAAACCACGGCACCCAAACTCCCCCAGACTCCCCCGAACTACAGCGGCGGGCGCGGGGGGACAGGCGGCGGTTGGTCAGGTCTCCC
>JAPLNA010000350.1:604-22126 GCA_026693065.1 Planctomycetota bacterium | reverse complement strand
AACCGGGAGGGAACGGGCGCCGAAGTTGACCAGGAGGGCCAGTTGGAGGCCGCTCGCTCGCAGGTAACTGATTGTCTGGGCGAAGTGCTCCTGGGCCAGGTCGGTGACGGCCTTGAGTTCGACGATGAGTGTGCCCCCGATGACCATGTCGGCGCGATAGGTTCCGCATAACACGCCGTTGTAGAAGACCTCGAACTCACGTTCCGTGTCGAAAGGGATCTTCCGGGCAACCAACTCCAACGACAACGCCCTCTGGTAGGTCGCCTCGACGAACCCCGGGCCAAGCGTCGTGTGCACCTTCTGCGCCGCCCCGATCACGCCATACGTGAGCGGGTCATCGACCTCCTTGACCCTTCTTACTCGCGGCCTGCACCCATGCTCCTCCAACTCCCATTCTTCTTTCTCTTGTTCATTCATTCCCATCTCTCCTTCTGTTTCATCATCCCAATCTCTTTCTTCAAACCCCTAATCCAGGAATCCCCTAATCCCCGTCTCTTTGCCCCTTATACCGCCGGCCGGGTCTGTCTCCAACCCGGCCTCGAACCCCGGGCATTTCCAGCAGGCGCACCAGTGACCACCGGCTACCTCTCGCAGCGGAGGTCCGACCGTGCGGCAGGTGGCGTCGTCGCGGCCGAGCCGGCAGCGGGGGTGGAAGCGGCAGCCGGGGGGAAAACTGAGTGGGTTGGGCACGTTGCCTGGGATGGCGTAGAGCCGGTCGGCGCCGTGGCCCAGGCGCGGGACGGAGCGGAGCAGGCCTTGGGTGTAGGGATGAAGCGGAGAAGACAGGACCGAAGGCGTGGCGGCCAGTTCGACGATTTTGCCGGCGTACATGACGGCGACCTGATGGGCCGTCTCGGCCACGACGGCCAGGTCGTGCGTGATGAGCAGCACGGTGAGGTTGTCCTGGGCCTGGATGGCGCGGAGGAGTTCGAGGATCTGGGCCTGGATGGTGACGTCGAGGGCGGTGGTGGGTTCGTCGGCGATGAGCAGTTGCGGGCGCCCCGCCAGGGCCATCGCGATCATCACTCGCTGCTTCATCCCGCCCGAAAGCTGGTGGGGGTACTCGCCGTAGCGCCGGGCCGGGTCGGGGATGCCCACGCGGGCGAGCAGGTCGATAGCCGCCTGGCGGGCGGCCCGGCCGGTGAGTTTGCGGTGCAGGCGCAGAGACTCGCCGATCTGTCGCCCGCAGGTGAAGACGGGGTTCAGGCAACTCTGGGGTTCCTGGAAGATCATGGCGATCCGCCCGCCGCGGAGGCGGCGCATGCGGCGTTCGGGCAGGGCGAGGATGTCCTGGCCCTCCAGTTCGATCCGCCCGGCGACGATGCGGCCCGGGGGGTTGGGGATCAGCCTCAGGATCGAGTGGGCCGTCACGCTCTTGCCGCACCCGCTCTCGCCGACGAGGGCGAAGGTCCGCCCGGTCGGCAGGGCGAAGCTGACGCCGTCGACGGCCCGGACGAGCCCGTCGTCGGTGCGGAACTCCGTTCGCAGGTCGCGAACGGCCAGCAGTGTGGCCGGGTCGCTCATGCGTTCTTGAGCCTCGGGTCCAGGGCGTCGCGGAGGCGGTCGCCGAGAATGTTCAGGGCCAGCACGAGGAAGAAGATCGCCGTGGTGGCCGCCGCGAGTTGGCGCCACTGCCCGACGACGACCTTGGCCTGGCTGTGGGCGATCATCTGGCCCCAACTGGGCTGGCCCGTCAGCCCCAGGCCCAGATACGTCAGGACGACCTCGGCCATGATCGCCCCCACCATGCCCAGCGAAAAGTTGATGATGCCGATGTGCACCACGTTGGGCAGGACGTGCCGGGCGAGAATCCCCGGGCCGCTCGTGCCGATCGCGCGGGCGGCGAGGACGTAGTCGAGCTGGCGGATCTTCATCGTTTCGGCCCGGACGTAGCGGCAGGTGCCGATCCAACTGGTGACGGCCAGGGCCAGACAAAGTCCGCCCACGCCGCTCATGTCGATGAACCCGAAGAGGGGCCCTGTGCTGAAGGCGAAGCGGAGGGCGATGAGGCGGATCATTTCGGGCACGGCGGCCAGGGTGGCCAGCAGCCAGACGATCAGGTCGTCCAGCACGCCGCCGTAGTAGCCGGCCAGGGCGCCCAGGGCGATGCCCAGCGGGACGGCGATGAGGTTGGTGAGAAGGGCGACGGTGAGGGAGACCTTCGCGCCCAGGAGGAGTTCCTGGAAGGTGGAGCGTCCGAAGTTGTCCGTGCCCAGCCAGAAGTCCCAGGAGGGGTCTTCGTTGGCGCGGGCGTAGTCGTAGGATTCGTTCCAGCCGCCCAGGAACGCCGCCGCCCCCACGGCCACGCCGATATAGAGGAGGATGACGCCCAGGCAGAGCATGGCCGACCGGTCGCGGCGGAGTCTCCGGGCGGCGTCGGCCCAGAGGCCTCGCCCACGCGGGGCGGCGAGGTCGTCGGGAGTCGTGGGGGAGAGCGCGGTCACGGGCGTCACCTCAGGCGGATGCGAGGGTCGAAGAGGGCGTACAGGACGTCGGTGACGAGCAGGCCCACGATATAGACCGCCGCCGTCAGGAACGTGATGGCGGCCATGATCGGGGCGTCGCGGTCGGTCACGCTCGTGCGGACGAGGCTGCCCAGCCCGGGGATGCCGAAGAACTGCTCGATCACCAGCGAGCCGAGGATCAGGAACGGCACGCTGGCGACGAGGGAGGTCAGGATCGGCAGCATGCAGTTCTTGAGGACGTGGGCGAAGAGCACGTGGGGCAGCGGGGCGCCTTTGGCCAGGGCGGTGCGGACGTAGTCCTGGCGGACCTCGTTGAGCATGATGGTTCGGTAGAAGCGGACGGCCCCGCCCAGCCCGGCGGCGACGGCGATGGCGACGGGCACGTAGATGTTCGTCCACGGGGTCACGCCCAGGGCCGCCCGCGGGGCCAGCTCCAGCGTGACGCTCTGCCCGACGATCATGTAGACCAGGATCGGCACGCACATGCCCACGACGCACAGGAGCACGCCGAGACGGTCGACGAGCCCGCCGCGGTAATACGCCACCAGCGACGCCGCCGTCATCGCCAGCAGCCAACCCAACGCCAGCGAAGGCACGGTCAGGGCCAGCGAGTACCGCGCCCGCTCGGCGATGATGTCCGTGAGCTTGAGCTGGTACTTGAAGCTCTCGCCCTCGAAGGTGATCGTGTTGCGGAGGTGCCAGAAGAACTGCGAGTTGAACGCCCCCGCGGCCGACAGGCCAGACACTCCCGCGTCCAGGCGCCCGCGGTTGTCGGGGTGATTGTTGATGAGGGCCAGCAGGTCGCCCACGGTGGCCTGGCCGCCGGCGAGGGTCGCTGCGCCCGCCCGGGCCGTCAGGGGCGAGAGGTCCAGCGTGAGCCTGGAGCCGTCGTGGAAGGTGAAGGTGACGGCCGGTCGCGGGGGAGTCCCCTTAATGGCCCGGTCGGCCCAGGGGCGATCGGCCGCGATGGCCCGCAGCGGGGAGCGGGCGTCCAGCCAGGAGGCGCCCTGGGAGCCGAGCGTGCGGGTGACCTGGGCGGCCCCTTGTCCCTCAGTGAGCCCGGGCTCGAGCCCCAGGGCCGAGGCGGCCGAGGAACCCGGCTCGTCCTGCACGATGAAATCCCCCCGCCCGCTCGTGCGGTCGGTGAGCGTCACCTGCCGGTTGAAGTTCAGGATCAGCGGCAGGTCGAGCTTGTGTTTCCGCAGCCATTCCTGCCGCTGGCCCCGCGTGGCCTGGGCGGGCAGGAACTGGGCTGAGACGTCCCCGGCCGTCAGCCCGAACAGCAGGAACGTCAGCAGCATCACGCTGGCCAGCGTGACCAGGGCCATCAGCAGGCGGCGGATGAGGAAGGCGGGCATGGGGTTAGTCCTCCCTCCCGCCGAGGGCGGCCCGTCGCTGGACGTCGATGCGGTGGTAGCGGAGGAACCCGTAGCCGATGGGGTGGGGCTTGACGTTGTGCACCCAGTCGTAGGCCAGCAGGAAGTACAGCGGTTCGGTCAGGGGGCCCACGGGACAGTCTTCGCTGATCTGTTGCGTCATGCGGGCGTACAGGGCCGTGCGCTCCGGGCTGGGGGGCATGACGCGGGCGGCGTTGTAGAGTTCGTCGAAGGCCGCGCTGGAGTAGTTGGAGTTGTTGATCTGCTTGTCGATGTTGCCCGTCGTGAAGGTCTGGAGGAAGCTCTCGGCGTCGGGGTAGTCGGCGTGCCAGCCCATGGCGTACATCTGGCAGAGCTTGCGATTGACCTTGGCCTGGAGGGTGTTCCAGTCGTTGAAGACCGGGCGGAGGCGGACGCCCACGCGGGCGAACTGCTGGCGGAAGAACTCGGCCTGGTTTTTGGCCAGTTCGTCCTGACTGCCCAGGTCGAGTGTGAGTTCGGGGATCTGCCCGTCGGCGAGGAGGCCCTTGTCGGCCAGTTCGGCCCTGGCCTGCTCGATGCGGCGGCGGGCGAGGGGCAGGTCGAACCGGAAGTAGGGGCCCGGGCCGGCCTGGTCGTGCCCGTCGAAGGATTCGGGCAGGACGTTCACCGCGTGGCGGCCCCGGTCGCGGATGACGAGCTTGACGTAGTTGTCGTAGTCGATCGACGCGCACAGCCCCTGGCGGAGGCTTGTGCTGGCGCCCAGGATCTTGTCGGTCATGTTGAAGACGAGCCAGTAGACCGACGGGGCGCCGAAGCGGTAGAGACGGATGCCGCGGTCGGCCCACTGGCGGCGGAGGTCGCGACCGGGCGAGATGATCTTGTCGAACTCCTCCGGCGGGACGCTGGCGAAGTCCGAACGCCTCGCCAGGAACAGCTTCCAGAACGCGGTGGCCTCGGGGGCGTAGTCGTAGTGGAGCACGTCGATGAAGGGGATTTTCTTTCCGGCGTCTTCGAGCAGCCCGGCCTGGGCGTCGCCGGGCTCGCCGTCGGAGGGGTAGCGTTCGTCACGGAAGTCGTCGTTGCGGACGAAGACGATCTCGTGTTTTTCCTTGAAGGTCCGCCAGACGTACGGCCCGGTGCCGACGCACTGGCGGGCCTGGCGGAAGGTGACGTGGCGTTGGGCCAGGGGCAGCGGGGTCCACTGCCCCGCGGCGTCGACCTCGCCGGCGAGGTGATACTGCACCGCCTCGCGCGGGATGGGGGCGAACATGTGGGTGGCCAGGGCGTAGGTCAGTTGGGGGAACCGCTCGGTGAGTTGGACTCGCAGCGTCAGCGGGCCGATCGCCTGCACGCCGGGGATGTCCAACTCGTCGTAGCGGCGGAAGTCGCCGGCGACGTACTTGGCGGTCTGGCGGCGGTAGTCGTCGATGCCGGCGACCTTGCCCAGGAAGCCGAAGGCCAGCCCGCCTTCCATGTGGAAGTCGGCGATGCGTTTGAAGGCGTAGACGAAGTCGGCGGCGGTGACGTCCCGCGTGCGGGGGCGTCCGTCGGCATCGAGGCCGAAACAGGCGTTGCGGTGGAACTTCACGCCGCCCTTGAGGGCGATGGTGTAGGTGAGGGCGTCGGGGGAGATCTCCGGCAGGCCGGCGGCGAGTTGTGGGACGAGGGCGTCCTGGCAAGGGCGGCGGAGGTAGTGGTAAGCGAAGGGGCCCTCGAAAACGTTGGCCTGGAAGGAGGCCGACGTGGTGTCATGACAGGTGGCCGGGTCGAGGCTCTTGACGGGCGAGGCGTACAGGTCGTATCGGACGACCCGCCCGGCGGCAAACTCCCGGGCCGGGTGCGGCAGCAGCCAGTAGGGGCTGGCGATCAGGACGCCGGCGATGCCCAGAGCGGCCGCATAGAACCATTTCATGGCGTTGCCGGAGCGAGGCGGTTCCCCGTGGCGTCCCGCGGCGCCTTGGGCCCGCGAAGCTCGACCTTGATCTCCGCGGGCTTGCCGGGGGCCTTGACCACGGGCTGGCGCTTCACGATGTCCTTGGGGTCCTGGAGGCCGTACTGCTGCTTCATCGCCAGGGCCCATGCCTGGACCTCGCGTCGGACGGATTCGGCTCGAGCTTGACCAGGAGCTTGTCGCATTCCTTCAGGAGGGCGGTGCTCTCGTTGAGGCAGGGCTTCTCGGCGGCGAGGGTGACGGCGCCGGCAGCGGCCTCGATGGCCGTCTTGAAGGCGCCGAAGTCGTCCGCCGCCACGCGGAAGGTGTACTCGCCGCGGACGGGGGTCTCCTTCACCATCGCCGAGCCCGGGAGGGTGAGGGTCTTGCCTTCCTCCTCGGTCATGGTGATCTTGCCGGTCAGCGTGGGCCCGGGCAACTCCTCGGGGTCCAGGGCCGTCACGCCCGCCCAGGCGGCGTTGAGGGCCTGCTGGATGAGGACGGCCTTCTGCTTGTTGTTGGCGTCGTCCGAGATGCCGCCCAGCGAGACCACAGCGTTCCGCAGAGCGGCGGCGGCGTCGGGGTCGGCGTTCATTACCAGGGGGCAGAGCCGCTCGAACGCCTTGGCGTGAATCTCCAGCAGTCTCAGCCGCGCCAGGTCCAGTCGCGAGTCGCCCTGCATCTGGGGGGCGGCGTTGAGGTTCGCCGCGGCCAGAACCGCCTGGAGGACGCGGGTCTCCTTTTCATTGGCGACGGCGGCGGCCAGGGCGGCGTACAGAGAGGCCGCGGGCTCCTGCCCCTGCCGCAGCACGTTAAACTCCAGATCCGCCTTGCCCATCCCGCTGAAGCCGATCAGCCGCGCGCCGGCGTTGGGGCTGGCGACGAAGACCAGCAGGGCCTTCAGGCTCGGCGCCTGGGGCATGTCCGCCGTGGCGGCGGCCAGTTGGATCTCCTTGATGGTCTGCAAACCGGCGGCGTCCTTGGCGATGAGCGGCAGGGCCGCCAGAACCTCGC
This sequence comes from Planctomycetota bacterium, assembly GCA_026693065.1. GTDB lineage: Bacteria > Planctomycetota > Phycisphaerae > SM23-33 > SM23-33 > JAPLNA01. Next base: position 15,359 of record JAPLNA010000350.1, on the reverse strand, counting down.
GGCTGGCGGCGTCGGCGTACTCGTAGCGGTACTCGGCGGAGGCGAATCGCACGTATCCCTCGACGAGTTTCTTTCGGGCGTCGAAGGCGTCCTTGGCGGTCGGGGCCTCGACGAGCTTCTTGACCCAGAACTTCACGTAGGTCTTGATCTGGTCCTTGTCTTCGGGCGAGAGCGAGCCGGTGAGGCGTTCGGCGGGGATTTCAATGGTGGGACCGGCGGCCCGGAGACTCGTCGGCAGGATGGCCGCCGCCATCAGCACCGCTACCCAAGCACGCCTGACTGACACGTCTGTTCGCATAGGATACCGTCCCTTCCTGGGCGGCCGGCCCGTTGCCGGGCACGGAACGCATGTCCGCCCGGGATGGTAGGCCTGCCGGGCAAACCTGTCAAGCAAAACCCCCCGCCGCGCGGCGGGGAGTTAATTCGCCAGCAACCCCTCGATCGCCATCGCGCAGGCCTCGGGCGTAACCCGGGCCCCGTCGGCGGCTTCCCGAACCCCGCCCGTCCACGAGCCCGGCTCGTTGGTGAAGTAGGCCTCCCGCGGCTTGGCAGCCCCGCCTCGTTAAAGCGGTCGCCGGCCAGGAGCATCAGCCCGGTGATCGTCGTGGAGGGGGCGGCCCCGGGGGCCGGTTCGGCGAAGCCGCCGACCTCGTCGGGCAGCGCGTCGGCGTCTCGCCGCACCGGGCGGATCACCTGGTCGGCCGAGAGCCCCGCCCACGCCAGCCACAAACCCTCCCGCGCCGTGCTCACCGCCGCCGAGCGGCAGCGGGCGCGGACGCCCTTGAGGATCTTGTCTCGATCGGCCTTGCCGGGCGTGCCCGTCCAGATCGCCGCGTACGCCATGGCCGTGTCGGCCGCCCCGGCGACCTTGCCGCCTTCCTCGCCCACCCGCGTGCGGAAACCGCCCTCGCCCGTCAGGGCCCCGCGAAGCCCGGCCAGCAGCTTCGCGTCCACCTGCTGGGAGGCGTTGGCCATCCGATAGCGGGCCAGGAACAGCATGGCCGTCGCCCCCAACTGCTCGTCCGGGTCGGTCGTGGCGACGTAGGCGATGGCGTCGGTGGTCTTGACGCTGCCCATGGCGTAATCGACGGCCTTGACGGCGCTGGGGCCGATCGGCCCGCGCCCGGCGCTGCGGGAAAGTTTCACCATCGCGTAGGCCGCCAGAAGCTGGTCCCGCATCGTCGCCTGGTTGCCCCCGACGCGGTAGCCCCCTTCGTTGTCCTGGTTGCGAGCGAGGTACTCGCCGATCCGCTTGGCGGCGGTGTGTAGCATGTCGGCGTCGACGTCGTCGGCGGGGGTCTGCACCTTGCCGCGAAACAGCCCCACCCCTCGCTGCCGCGAGGGCGCGACGAAGTGCTTCGTGCAGAACAGGCTCATCTGGGTGGCGTTGTCGCCGGCGGCCGGCAGGGCGGAGGTCGCCTGGGCGACGACGCCCGCGGCGCTCAGGTTGCCCAGCACCTGCTCGGAAGGCAGGACGTAGGCGGCCAGATTGCCGCGGAGGGCCTGCAGGCCCGTGACGCCGACGATCAGGCGGCTGGCGAGGGCCTCGTGGGCGACGGGCTTCTCGGCCCCGAGGATTTCCAGGTCGATGGCCAGATCGGCCAGGGCCTCGCCAGTGGCCAGGTCGGCCATCGCGGGGCTCTTCATGACGTCCAGGGCCGCTTCCTTCACGTTCTCGCACAGGCTCTGTCCGCCGCGCACGCTGCGGACGATCGGGGTGGCGCCCTTGCGGATCGTCAGGGCGACCATGTACGACTTGTCGGCCAGGTGCGCCAGGGCGCTGGCCGCCGAAGGCCCGGCGGGCTTGGAGGCCGGCTGGGTCTCGGGCTGAGTGTCGGGCTGGGTGTCGGGCTGGGTGTCGGGCTGGCTCTCGGGCGTGGGCGTCATCTGCGGCGCCGGTTGGCTCTCCGGGGCCGGTTGGCTCTCGGGCGCGGGTTGGCTCTCCGGCGCCGGTTGGCTCTCGGGGGCGGGTTGACTCTCGGGCGCCGGCTGGGTGGGGCGGGCTTGCTGGCGGCGGGGGGGTCCTCTTGCGCGAGGGCCCCGGCGGACCAGAGAAGGGCCGCCGCCGTTAAGACGAGGATCACCGCAGACAGTATGGCTTTGTTCACTTGCATGATCGAGACGCTTCTTCTTGTAGGCCGGAACACAACCGTGGGGACAACCGGAGCAGCAAGGAGTATAGCTCATCGGCCCGATCAGGTCCAGTCCAATAGCCTCTCGGGCGGTGCGGGGGGAGGGATATCGTAAGGGTATGGAAATAGCTGATTTGGCGAGAAACCGGGCGGGGGCGGGCGTGAAAATCGCCATTATGCCACAAAGGCATTGAAACGGGCATGTTACAGGGCGGTGGGGGCCCAAAATCGCGGGAAATACGCGAAAACAGTGCCCCGGGCCGGGTTTTTTGATTGCATGGGCCTGCCAGATTCTTAAACTCATGCCTTAAGGAAGTTCCTGACTTCTTGAACCGGTGGCATTTATCTCTGTTCCACTGGGCTGGGCACGACCTATCGGTCGGAGACGAGAATGGCAAGTGTAACGTACGACGACTGTAACTTCCTGGTTGACGGCAAGCGGATCTGGCTCGTCAGCGGCGCGGTGCATTCCTTCCGCATCCCCTCGCCTCTCTGGGCCGACAGGCTCTTGAAAGCCAAACGCGCCGGCCTCAACTGCATCAGCACCCCCGTCGTCTGGAACCTCCACGAACCCCACGAAGGCAAATGGGACGCCCAGGCCGCCGCTGACCTGCTGGCGTTCATCAAACTCGCCGGCGAGATGGGTCTGTACGTCATCCTCCAGCCGGGGCCTTACGTCGGGGCCGACTGGGACTCCGGCGGCCTGCCCGGCTGGCTGACGGCCAAGAGCGGCATGAGCCTCCGCTCCGCCAACGCCGCCTTCACCCACTACTTCGACAAGTACTTCGCCCAGATCCTGCCCCGCCTGGCCGAATGCCAGGTCACCCGCGGCGGGAACATTATCCTCATCCAGAACGAGAACGAGTACGTCGCGACGATGTCGCCCGACCGCCTGACGTACCTGGAATTCATCAACCAGCTCTTCCGCCGGTCGGGGTTCGACATTCCGATCATCACCGCCAACCAGTTGAGCGACCCGCCCGTCCCAGACGCCATCGACACCGTCCACGCCGGGGCCGACCTGGTCGGGCAACTCAAACGCATGCGTCTCCGTCAGCCCAGCCTGCCGCTGATCGCCAGCGAAGTCCGGGTGGGCGGCGCGGACGCCTGGGGCGGCCAGCACATTCGCCTGGACGCCCGCGCCAGCGCCCGCCGCGCCCTCGAGGCCCTCGGCTGCGGCGCCCAGTTCAACTACGCCCTCTGGCAGGGCGGGACGAACTTCGGCTTCCACGCCGGCAAACTCACCGGCGGTTCCGAAGCCTACCAGACCACCAGCTACGACTGCGACGCCCCCGTGGCCGAGAGCGGCGGGCTCACCGACAAGTATTACCACACCCGCCTGGTCAACATGCTCGCCAACCACATGGGCGAGTTCTTCGCCGCCGCCCTCATGGACGACCCGGGCGTGAGCATCCTCGACGCCACGGCCGTCCTGAACGTCTCGGGCCTGGCCGGGCGATGGGCCGTCGTGACCAACAACGGGCGCGACGACATCCAAGCCGTCCGCGTCTCCCTGCCCGAGGCCCAGGAACTCAACGTCAGCCTCCACCCGCTGGGGGCCGCCGCCGTTCCCGTCAACGTCAGCCTCGCCGCCGAGATCACCCTCGACTACGCCAACTGCATGCCGCTGGGTTTCTTCGGCTCTCGCGTGCTGGTCCTCCACGGCCCGGCCGGGTGGGACGCCCGCGTCAGCGTCAACGGCAAGGAACTCTCCGCCCCGATCCCCGATGGCGAGGAACCCCTCGTCCTCGAGGCCGACGGGCTTACCCTCGTCCTCATGACCAGCGAACTGGCCATGCGGACCTGGTGGGTGGCCGACACGCTGGTTTTCGGCCCGACGTTCGTGGGCGAGACCCTCGAACAGATGACCCACCCCCACGGGGCCTCCCAGTACTGCCTGCTGGCCCCCGGGGGCAAGCTGACCCGCAAGAAGATCGCCTCGGCCGCGTCGGCCAAGCACCCGCTGCCGAAGCTGTCGGCCTGGAAGCGCCTGGGCGTGTGCACCGAGCCCGTCAGCGACGACCTCGAGTGGACCAAGATCGACCGCGCCCGCGACTTCGACCGCCTCGGCGTCGACCAGGGCTACGCGTGGTATCGCATCGAACTGCACCGCGCCTCCGCCGGGCACCACGCCCTGTTCCTGCCCGACTGCGAAGACCGGGCCACGCTCTACCTGAACGGCCGCCGCCTGGGCATCTGGGGCCGCGGCGAGGAAGCCCACCGCCTGCCCATCCCCGTCAACCTTCGCAAGGGCGCCAACGTCATGACGGCCCTGGTGGAGAACCTCGGGCGCCCCGAGGGCGGGGCGAGGCTGGGCGAACTCAAGGGCATCTCCGGGCCCGTCTACGACGCCAAGCTCCTCAAGATCCCCGCCTTCAAGATCGCTTCGTGCGAGTCGCTGCCCAAGCGGATCGTTCCGCGGGCCTACACCCACATGATGGCCGCCCTGGCCAAGATGCCCGCCTGGACCGCCGACGCCGTCCTGGCCATGCCCAAGGTCCGCCCGCTCCACGTGAGCTTCCGCGACCTGCCCTACGACGTCGCCATCCTCTGCAACGACCGCCTGGCCGGCTTCTTCCCCCGCCAGGGCGAAACCAGCTTCGGCGACCTGACCCTCGGGTCCGAACTCCGCAGCGGGAAGAACGCCTTCCGCCTGCTCCTGTGGGGCCCCAACAAGCCCAAGGCCCTGCCCACTCTCGCCGTGCACGAACTGACCGAGTCGCTCACCGACTCCGCCGCCTGGAGCTACCGCCCGTGGGACATCCCCAAGCCCGGCGGGCCCGTCGTCGGCAAAGACCAGCCCGCCTGGTACGTCAGCGAATTCAGACATGCCCCCGGCAGCGATCCGCTCTTTCTGCACGTCATCGGCGCCAAGAAGGGCCAGATCGTCCTGAACGGCCACAACCTTGGCCGCTTCTGGACCATCGGCCCGCAGCAGGAATACTACCTGCCCGAATGCTGGCTCGCCCCGGTGAACGAGCTCCTGATCTTCGAAGAGCAAGGCCGCATCCCCGCCAACTCCCAGTTGGTCTACAAGCCCCTGGGCCCCTACCGCTAAAAACCCCCGCGCCGCGGCGGCGGCGGCGAGGTTAGAGGTGATAGGTTAGAGGTTAGAGTCCGCCTCTGCCTCCCGTCTTTTCTTCGTCGGGTCCATCTTCTCTCTCCCCGGTCGGACTGCTCGCTTCAGCGAGGGGAGTGTCCTTTGAATCGTGGGGGGTGGGAATAGACGCGTTCACAGGGACCTCTTGATTCCGACCGTTATCGGCAATAGACTGCCCACGAGCGGAAGGAGCGATGTCCCGGTGGCGCACGGCCTGAAATCAGCATCGACGGCTCTGCTGAGTGAGGATTCGCTGAGGGAACCGGCGACCCGGAAACAGCTTGGCCAGTTCTTCACCCCCGACGGCGTCGCTGACTTCATGGCCTCGCTGCTGGCAACCCGCCCGGATGAGGTTGACCTGCTCGACGCCGGCGCAGGGGCCGGCTCCCTGACGGCCGCTGCTGTGCGGCGATTCTGCGGCCTGCCCGCCCCGCCCAGGCGAATCTCCGTCACGGCTTACGAACTGGACCCCCGCGTGATCGGGAACCTGCGGGAAACGCTTTCCGAATCGGGCCGGTTGTGCCAGGCCCGGGGGATTGTCTTCTCCGCCGCCGTCCACAACGAGGACTTCATTGCTGCCGCCGCCGGAATGGCCGGGCGAGGACTTTTCGACGCCGCCCCGCGCCGGTTCAACGTGGCCATCGTCAATCCGCCCTACCGCAAGATCCGCAGCGACTCCCCCGCGCGGCAGCTGCTCCGGTCGGCGGGCATCGAGACGAGCAACCTCTATACCGGGTTCGTCGAACTGATCACGATGCTGTTGGCCGAGGGGGGGGAACTGGCGGCCATCACGCCCAGAAGCTTCTGCAACGGGCCTTACTTCCGCCCGTTCCGGGAGCATCTGCTGGCGACGATGTCGCTGCGGCGGATACACGTATTCGAGTCCCGTTCCTCCGCGTTCCGCGCCGACGCCGTGCTTCAAGAGAATGTGATATTCCACGCGGTGAAGGGCGCCCCGCGGCCTCGCCGGATCATTATCTCCACCAGCAGCGGCGCCCCCGGCGATCCCGTCACCGAGCGGAAGGTGGACTTCTCCCAGGTCGTCTCCCCGGACGACCCCGAACGGTTCATCCATCTCGTCGTCGACGACGCGCACGCCAAGGCCAAGGCCGCCATGGGCCGGCTTTCAGCCACGCTGGGCGAGCTTGGCCTGACGGCCTCCACCGGCCGCGTGGTGGACTTCCGCGCCAGGCCCCACCTTCGCCAGAGCCCCGGGCCCGACACCGCTCCGTTGATCTACCCCTGCCACTTTGCCGGCCTGTTCGTCGCCTGGCCGCGAGAGAAGGCTCGCAAACCCCAGGCCATCGTCAGCAACGAGCGGACCATCGACCTGCTCGTCCCGGCCGGCCTGTACGTGCTGGTCAAACGGTTCACCGCCAAGGAAGAGCGCCGCCGCGTCGTCGCGAGCATCTACGATCCCGAACGAGTGCCGGCCCCGATGGTCGGCTTCGAGAACCACCTGGACTACTTCCACCTGCAAGGCCGAGGCCTGCCGATGCCCCTGGCCAAGGGCCTGGCGGCGTTCCTGAATTCCACGGTGGTCGACGTCTTCTTCCGCCAATTCAGCGGGCACACCCAGGTCAACGCCACCGACCTCCGCTCGCTGCCCTACCCTCCCAAGGCCGCCCTGGAAGCCCTCGGCCGAAAGATCGACGGCTCGGACCTGTCCCAGGAGCAAATAGACAAACTGGTGGATGAGGTGCTTTTCTGATGGGCAGAACAAGACGGACCGGCAGCGCGGCGGCCCGCGATCGGAAACTTGCCGACGCCACGGCGGCCCTGGCGGCCCTTGGATTCGGCTCGCGGCAAAACAACGAAGTCGCCGGTTACACCTTGCTAGCTCTTCTCGATCTGGCCCCGGCGAAGGCCTGGAGCGAGTCAGCCGCCCCGCTTCGCGGCATTACCCCGATCATCGACTTCATCGCCGAGTCCTATGGCGTCCGCTACGCCCCCAACACCCGCGAGACCGTCCGGGATGAGGCCGTGAAGCATTTTGTTGAAGCCGGTATGGTGGTTCGCAACCCCGACGACCTCGCCCGGCCGACCAACAGTGGGAGGACGGTCTATCAGGTTGAGCCCAACGCACTGGAACTGTTTCGTCCGTTTGGCGCGCCGGATTGGCCCGCCAGACTGGGGGCGTATCTCAAGAAGCGAGCTCGAATCCGAGAGGAATTGCAGCGAATGCGAAACTTGGCTCGGATTCCCGTCGCCCTGCCTTCGGGAGAAGCGATCACCCTTTCCCCTGGCGGGCAGAATCCACTCATCAAGGACATCATCGAGCAGTTCTGCTCGCGGTTCGTTCCCGGCGGGGTCGTCGTCTACGTCGGCGACGCCGAGGACAAGTTCCTTCACCTCGACGCCGAGTATCTCGCCCGATTGGGCGTTACGGTTCCCGCTCCGGCCAAGATGCCCGACCTTGTCGTCCACGACCCCCGCCGCGAATGGCTGGTCCTGATAGAGGCCGTCTCCAGCGCAGGCCCCGTCGACGGCAAACGCCGCAAGGAACTCAAAGACCTCTTCGCCGGCTGTACGGCCGGCCTGGTCTTCGTAACGGCCTTCGCCACCCGCGACGCCATGCGGGCCTTCCTCACCCAGATCTCCTGGGAAACCGAAGTCTGGGTCGCCACCGACCCCGACCACCTCATCCACTTCAACGGAGAACGATACCTCGGACCCTATCCGGATGCAATTCCCCCGTGTTCACAATAGAACGAGGGGGAATCATATTCCGGTGACGGGACACACAGGGTTTTTCAGAGGAAAAGGGCTGATCGAGTGGTTCCTGTCCCCCTTGCCTGCCGCTGGCGGGGGAGGTAGAATTCGCACATGGCACGGCGGTGGCAAAAGGATACACAGTTGTTTCGTGTGAACCCGAAAAGAGAGGGGATAAGACCGCTTTGGGAAAAGTGCACAGTAATGGGCTTCCATCTGCTCTATATTCTGATCGACACAGGCTTCCTGGCGATTTGGGCGTTGTTTCAGGCGGGCGCCAATTGGCTTGTGGGCTTTGCCAGTCAGCGATTCTCAACGTTAACGATTTGGACATGCCTTGCACTTGAGATACTCTTTGGCATCGCAACAATTATCCCCATTATCCTGTTTATGGTGGTAGATATCCACGCTGTTTGGTGCACAGTGTTCTCGGATCCACCGAGAGATGTTCCTGACGGGCAAGATGATGCGCACGACCCTATTTGACAGGTTGCCACGCCTCAAGGCGTTTGCTGGGTATTCCTGGCGATTGCGTGTGTTCTTTGCAGTCGTAGCCCTGGCATTCCTGTGTCTTGCCCTGGTTCTTTTCGTTCTTGTTGCGATAACGGCGAGCATCCTCCTGCTTGTTTGCGCCGTGTGTCTCGTATGCGCACTGTGTTTCGTGGGGATCGGTCCACGCGCGGTAGGCCCATATCGTCGTGTCTGGATTGGCCACCGCACCAAGCGGCTGTTGGTTGGCTTGCTACTCGCGATGCTCTTCTGCATTCAAGCGACCGACGATGTCCGGCGGCAGTCATCCAATGTGCCCGTCGCGGCCGCAACGAAAGCCACCACATACAGGGATGTTGCGACAGATGTTCGTGTTCCACTGCAGACAGGGAAGTGGCGACACATCCTGGTGACTTCTCATTCAGGGCCACAAGCTCTCGTTCCCAACAGATGCCATTTCGTGGTCACAAGTCATACAGAAGAGGGGTTGGACGTCAGGGCCACCATGCTCTGGCGGTCTCAAGAATCGGGAACCTATATCGCGGTGCCGGGGCATGACTATAATCCAGACACGATCGTGGTGTCTGTTGAGGGCGATTTTGATGTGGAAGTGCCTTGCCAGGCTCAACTGACTGCGGCTAGTGGGATCGTCAGGGAACTTCAACTTCTATTTGGTATCAACCACGAGCGAGTGTATCTCTATCGTGAATTGACACCCTCCAACCTGCCCGGTCATCTATTCCCTGCTGGTGAGTTCTACTCAGGTATTCTTTGGTCACTTCCGAAGGATGACTGAGAGAACTACCCCAGGCGAGTCAAAGCACCTTCTTGAGATGACGGCGAAACTCCGCTGGTCAATAGGAACAGCATAGGCCTATGTCGGCAAGAGGTGTCGTATTCCCGTGCACAATGCATGTCCTGCGGGATTACATTGGCCTTTTGCGGGGCTATGGCCTTGATCATGGCGAGGTTAGGGTTGGGCCCTCAGTGGCGGGAGTGTATCCCAGTCGAAGGAAAGTCAGAAATACTGGCCGAGTGTCTCCTTCGCCCCTCGCGGCGCCGGTGAAGGAGTTTCTTTGCCCCGGCGGGGCAAGGGGCTGTAGCGGCGGGTGGAATCCGCCGAAGGCGGATAACCCGCCGACGAGGGAATCGCGAAAACTTCTTCTTCTCTCTTCTTCTGCCGCCCTGGAGGGGCGGCGGAGGCATTTCGTGGGTCTGATGGAATCCTGACAGAGCGGAGGCACAATGCCTCCTTCGCCTGAAGCGGGGAGACGGGCGGCGGGGAATTCGCTTGCCAAGAACCTGCGGCGAGATAGGATCGGGGGCGAGACACGTCAACACCTAGCAGAGGCCGGGATCTGAAGGAGCCATGACATGACAAGCCGGTTCACGCGGGGGATGCGGGCGGTGGCGGTGGTGGCGGCGGTTCTGGCGGGCATGGCGGGCGGCGCGGGGGCGCAGGAGATACTGGTGAAGGACGGCCAGACGGTGGCGTTTCTGGGGGATTCCATTACGGAGTTTGGGGCGGCTACGCCGGAGGGGTATGTGCGGCTGGTGGCCAGGGGGTTGGAGGCTAACGGCGTCAGGATTCAGGTTGTGGGCGGGGGAGTGCAGAGGCATACGTCGAACGACATGCTGGCCCGCCTCGAACGCGACGTGCTCAGCAAGAAGCCCCACTGGATGACCCTGAGCTGCGGCGTCAACGACACGTGGCTGGGGGTTTCGTTGGACACGTACAAGAAGAACATCACCGCCATCGTCGACCGCTGCCAGGGGGCCGGGGTCAAGGTGGTGATCCTCACCGCCACCATGGTGGGCAAAGACCCGGCCAACGAGAACAACCAGAAGGTGCTTTTGCAAAACGAATTTCTTCGCGGGCTGGCCAAGGAGAGGAAGTATCCGCTGGCGGACCTCCATACCGACATGCTGGCTCTGCTGAAGAAGGCCCCGGCCGATCCGGCCGAGGGGGCGGGCAATAGTCTGACCACGGACGGCGTTCACATGAACGCGGCGGGCAATCGGATGATGGCGATGGGCGTGCTCAGGGCGTTCGGCCTGAACGAGGAGCAGCTCTGGAAGGCGCAGGCGGCCTGGTCGGGCCAGTCGCCCAGGCCCGCGGCGCCCAATGCGGCGGCTTTGGAAGATAAGAGCGACCTGCCGCTCATCCCGTATCCCAAGTCGATCAAACTCGAGGGCGGCACGCTGGCGATTACCGACAAGAGCCGCATCGTCGTCGCCAGCGATGCCCTGACGCCGCTGGCGAAGGTGCTGGCCGAGGAGATCTATCAGGTCACGGGCGTGCGGCTGGGGACGGGGCTGGGCAAGCCGGGCCCGGGCGACGTCGGCCTGGAGATCGCCGCCGGCCTCAAGGGCGAGGCCCATCGAGTGAGTGTGGCCGACCGCGTTATCGTGCAGGGGGGCAACTATGTGGGGGTGGGCATGGGGACGGTGACCGTGCTGCAGGCGATCGGCGTGGAGGGCGGGCGGCTGTCGCTGCCTAGGATGACGGTCGAGGATGCGCCCTTCTGCGAGTACACCGGGCAGATGGTGGATGTGGCCCGGCAGTTCAACTCCATCGAGAGCCTTAAGCAGTGCGTGGTTCTGGCGAGGCTGTACAAGATGAAGTATTTTCAACTGCACCTGACCGACGACCAGATCTTCGCCTTCCCCTCGACGAAGTACCCCAAGCTCAAGGGGGCGTACACGGTGGCGGAGTTGAAGGACCTGGTGCGGTTCGCCGACGAGCGAGGGGTGACGATGGTGCCGGAGTTCGAGGTGCCCGGGCATTCCAAGATACTGCGCGAGGCGTTCCCCGATGTCTTCAGCGGCTGCGGCGAGGTGATCAACTTCGTGCAGGATGGGGCGCTGCCCGTCCTGGACGACCTGGTCGGCGAGATGTGCGACGTGTTCCGGAGCTCGCCGTATTTTCACATCGGGGCGGATGAATGTTACCTGGGCTACTTCGAGACGCTGGCCAACGTCGTCGAGCACCGCAAGCGGACGGGCATGAACACCCCGCAGCAGTTCGCCTGGTTCATCAACGAGATGAACAAGATCGTCAAGAAGCACGGCAAGAAGACCATCTGCTGGGAGGGTTTCAACGACACCCACGTCGACAAGGACGTGATCGTGATCGCATGGGACGGGCGGTACTTCAACCCGCCGGGACTCGTAAAGGCGGGATACCGCATCATTAACGTCCCGTGGGATCCGAGCGTTCACTTCCCGGCCCGGTACAATTACGACTGGAATCTGTGGCTGGTCGGCTCGCAGTTACGGCGGGCGGATCAACTCCCGCGTTCCGAGAGTCCGGAGAAGGACCCCGTCATCGGCGGGCAGATGGTGCTGTGGGAGATGGGCGGAGACCTCTCGCTGCCGATGTTGCGGGGCAAGGCCCCGGCCCGGCACGAGCGGGTGCACAGCCCGGACGCCGGGAAGACCTACGCCGACTACGACCGGCGTTTCGCCTCGACCGACCGCATTCTCGATCTGCTGGTCCATGGATTCGCGGTAGGCGGGCAGGGCCTGACCGACCACGGCGACTACACGTTCGATCGGCCCTTCTCGCTGACGATCACTCCCTCGCCCACCCTGAAGGAGGCCACGATCCGCTATACCCTCGACGGGTCCGACCCGACCCCCAAGAGCAAGGCCTACGCCGGCCCGATCGTCCTGGCCGCGCCCGTCACGGGGTTCCGCGCCCAGGCCTTTGGCGCCGACGACAAACCCCTCGGCTTCCCGCGGCGAACCGACTATCGCTTCAATCCCATCCGCGGCACGGCCCAGAAGCTCCTGCCGACGGACCCCGCGGCCCCGTGGGTGGGCTTCTTCGACGATCCGGTGATGGTGACGCTCAAGTCGGCCGTGCCGGGAACCATCCGCTTCACGGTGGACGGCAAGCCGGCGACGGCCGAATCTCCCGCGTACACGCAGCCGATCAAAATCGAGAAGCAAAGTTGCGTCTCCGTCTTTTTCGCACATCCCTGTGTCTATGTGAACGCGGCCCTGTTCGTCGACGGCAAGGGGGTGGGGAATCCGGTGGGGCTGACCTACATCTGGGTCGCGCGGGACAAGTTCCCCTGCGAAATCCGCCGGTGAGGGTTACGGCCGGCGATACGGGTCGGGTTCGCCCACGGGATCGCGACGGGCATCTCCAGAGCCCGCAGGGCGATTGCGCGTAGCCCCATGCGACGAAGGAGCGTGGGGAAACCGAGGGTGGCGTTTCTTCCTTCTGCTGCTTCTTCTTCTTCTTCTTCTTTCAGAGCCCCGTCAGGGGCGACTGACGGAGACTCACGGGTCACCGACTAGCTTCGGCCAGCGTCAATCGCCCCCTGCGGGGGCTCGGAAAAGGAAGGAAGACGAGGAGGGCGTCTCGGCTATCCCCACGCTCCTACGTCGCATGGGGCTACGCGCAATCGCCCTACGGGCTCGGGGAGTCGCAGTAGTGCGGCGGGCTATTGCTCGCCATCGATCTGGCGGTCGGGCAGGGTCTGGGTTTGGTCGGCGGTGAGGTGGATGGTGGGGGGCTCTTTGGGGACGGCCTCGCCGACCTCGAAGGGGATGATGCCGCTGCCGGGGCGGGCGCGGACGTAGTTGACGGGGAGGGAGTCGCCGACGGCGAAGTAGCCGTGGGAGTTCTTCTGGACGTGGAAGCGGGCCAGGCCGTTGGAGTCGGTGGCGCTGGAGCGTGCCCAGGTTTCGGCCGGGAGGTACATCCGCCGGACGAGCACCCCTTCGACGGGTTTTCCATCGGGCCCGATCACCCGGACGTTGATGGCCAGGGCCGGCTCGAAGGTGACCTTGCCGACGTCCAGCGAGCCCCCGGCGGGTAATTGGATAGGCTTGGCGACGCGTGCGGTGCAGACCGAGTCGTCGGTGGGGGTGTGGAGGGCCAACGTCAGTTTCACGCCGGCGGGGACGAGGATCGTGTGAGGTTGGTTGGCCTGCAACCGGCGGCTCTGGACGATTTGCGCCCAGGCCGGGGGAGTTTCGAGGAAGGCACTGAGCCGCCCGTACCACTCGGGCGTGGCTTCGGGGTCCAGTTCCCAGCGGGCAGTGATGGACGAGCCCTGGCCGACGGATTCGAGGGTGACGCGAGCGGCGGGGAAGAGGGGCAGGTTGGGGAGGGGGGATTTGTCTTCCCAGGTCCGCCAGTAGGTGTTGTAGGAACAGGGCAGTCGGTCGCGAGCGAAGGCCGTCAGCCCGGAGACTCTGTCGGTCGGCGGGACGACGACCTCGTAGCGCCCCTGGTCGTCGGTACGGTGGAGGCTGCGGAAGTAGTAGCGGCTTCGGAGGGCGGCCAGGCCGGGGGTGTTGGCGGGCGGATTGGCGGGCAGGGCCTCCAGGGCCGTCCAGTCGGCCTCTTTCAGCGTGGCGAGGATCTGGTCTGTCTCGCTCATCTCGGTGACGAGGAAGGCCCCGGGCATGGGCTTTCCGGTGGCGCCGTCGAGAACCTGCCCGCGGAAGATCTTGGGCGGGGGCAGGCGGAACAGGAGCACCTCCGGGCTGTCCTTGGTGACCTCGACGGGTAAATATTCAAGATTGCCGATCTGAGCGAAGTAAAAACCGGGCATGAGCTTGCCCCCCTCGCGGATGTAGGCGGAGTCCAGGTTGATGCCGGTGGACGGGGTCGGGCGGAAGATGAGGGACGCACTGTCAGCCTCCGGGCCGCGCACGCGCCCGCCGCCGACGGTCTCGAACTCGAAGCGGTGGAAGTGCTCGGGGCGCATGATCTGAATGACGGCCGGGACGGCGTTGTCGTGCTCGCCGGTGTACGGGAAAGCCCCCACGCCGGGGGCGCGGACGGCGACCTGGTAGACCGCGTGAAGGGGGATCAAGCTGTCGCGGTCGGCGGGGGAGTTGAGGCGGGGCATGTAGATGGCGAAACGCCCGTCGTCGTCGGTGGGGACGCTGGGGGCGGGGCCGCTGGCGTAGATAACCCCCTGGCTTGGCGTGCGGATGGACCGGCAGGAGACTTCCGCGCCGGCGATGCTCTTGCCGTCGGTGGCGACGACCTGGCCGCGGAGGCTGCGGGCGTAGGCGGGGGAGTCTTTGGCCACCAGCGGCACGCAGAGGGGAGTGGGGGGCAGGCGCTGGCCCCCCGCTTCCGCTCGCGGTATGCGATAGGGTTCTGTGAGACTGGCCGTTCCGAACCGCTTGTGGCTGAACCGCACCATGAATTGCGAGCGGTTTCCCATGTCCGGGATGGTCACACCGCCGAAGATGTTGGTCGTGAGGGTCAGGGGGGGTGTGCCGGAGCCGGGGCTGATCAGGATAATCGTGGCGTCGGGGATCGGCTCGCCCAGGCCGTCCAGGACGATGT
>JAPLNA010000350.1:0-561 GCA_026693065.1 Planctomycetota bacterium | reverse complement strand
GGCCCGCCAGCAGGCCCTTGGCGCGGAGGGAGGCCTCCAGGTCGGGCGACGCGGCGGCCTCGCGGAGCGCCGGCACGATGGCGGGGTCGCGGATGGCCTGGAGCTTGCGATAGGCGGCCTCCCGGACTGCCCACTGCTTGTGCCCCAACTGGGCGACGAGTTGGCGGATCTGCGCCGAGGGGGCCGACGTCGGCTGCGTGGTCTGTCCCCACGCCGCCCCGGACATCGCCAGCCAGGCCGCCAGCGCCAACGACAACAACCTACCCATGGAACCACTCCGCGGAACGGCCTTGCGGCCGCCTGTATAGCCCGCCATGGCCAGTACAGAACGCTTCCCTTTATCGCATGGGGGACCTTCCCGCGTCAAGATCATCATCCTATTCTTCGGTGGTGGCGGGTCGGCCGGAGAGGGCTTGGAGTTGGGCGGCGGTGAGCGGAATCGTGAGGGGCTGGGCGGGGGCGGCCTTGGCGGCGGCGGCCTCAATGGCGAACTTCTGAAGGAACCACTGGCGGGCTCGGGGCAGGTCGGCCACGGCGATCGACGCGCCAGCCAGGCGGCCG
>JAPLNA010000349.1:31291-36875 GCA_026693065.1 Planctomycetota bacterium | reverse complement strand
TGGCGCTTGGCGCCAATTCTGAAAGCCATTCCACTGGCTCTCTTCAGGTTATTGAGCTTACCTCAACGGACCTGCGAAGGGACCGCCTCTGTTCATGCCATCTTTGTGGCTACCGGCAGACAGGGGGGAATCCGGCGATTTCCGGTGGGACACCGGGGGCAGGCCGTTCGCCGGAGGTTCACGACCCCCCAACGCCTCCGGCATACGATTCCCCGCGACAAGCTCGGGCGATTCTGCCGGTAGCCTCAATGCGATAAACTTCGGGGTATGGGGCAGAACCCCATGCTTCTTTGCGTTTGTCCTACCACGTTTTCGGGAGGTGATCCCCATTTCCCATTTCCCGGAATGACTCGATTCGCCATGGGCTGCGGGGTATTTCTTGCCGTCCCCGCGAGTTCCGGTTTGTCTTTCCGTGCGAAATTGGAAGTGGACAATTGGAAATCGGGTATACTCCCCCGGTGGACTTCGAGGACGTACCCGCACGATGAGTATTCGCCGACAGTTGCTCCGCCCGGTGGCCTTTGTGGCCGGCCTGCACGCCTCGCGGCAGGCGGGGGCGTTCGCCCGCGCCCACCGCCGTTGCCGCACCACCCAGCAGACCCTGCTGGAGCGGCTGATCGCCCGGCACGCCGAGACGGCCTTCGGGCGCGACCACGCCTTCGCCCGCATCGGGTCCTACCAGGACTTCGTCAAGGCCGTCCCGCTGCGCACCTACGAGGACCTTCGCCCCTACGTCGACCGCGTCTACAACGGTGAGACGACCGCCCTCCTGCCGCCCGGGGAGGCGCTGCTGATGTTCTGCCTGACCAGCGGCACCACGGGCCGGCCCAAGCGGATCCCCGTGACCGCGCGCTTCCTGGCCGAGCTCAAGCGGGGCTCGAACATCTTCGGTTCGCACGCCCTCAAGGCCCACCCGGCCAGTTGGCTCCGCCCGATCCTCCAGGTGACCAGCCCGGTGGACGACTACTACAGCCCCGCCGGCATCCCCTGCGGGGCCATCAGCGGCATGATCATGCAGACGCAGAAGGCCATCGTCCGCCGCATGTACGTCGTTCCCTACGCCGTCAGCAAGATCGCCGACCCGCGGGTGCGGTTCTACACCATCCTTCGTTGCAGCGTGCCGCACCACATCGCCTTCATCGCCACGGCCAATCCTTCCAGCCAGATCAAGCTGGCCGACACCGCCGCCCGGGAGGCCGCGCGACTCATCCGCGACCTCGCCGACGGCACGTTCACCCCGCCGGGCGAGGTGGGCGCCGACATCCGCGCTCACCTGCGTCTCGGGCGGCACCGCTCGCTGGCCCGCCGGATGGAGGCGGGCCTCGCCGCCGACGGGCGCCTCCTGCCCAGGCATTTCTGGAACCTCGACTTCCTCGCCAACTGGACCGGGGGCACCCTCCAGCTCTACCAGCCCCGCGTCCGCGAACTCTTTGGCCATATCCCCATCCGCGACATCGGGCTGCTCGCCAGCGAGGGGCGTTTCAGCATCCCCGTCGCCGACGAAACCCCCTCCGGCCTGGCCGAGGTGATCTCCAACGTGCTCGAGTTCATCCCCGCCGACCAGCACGACCGGGCGAACCCCGACGTCCTGCCCGCCGCCGACGTCGAGGTCGGGGGCGAGTACTTCCTCGTCGTGAGCAACTCCAACGGGCTCTGGCGATACTGCCTCGACGACCGCGTGCGGATCACGGGCCGCCTCGGCGAGGGGCCGGTCTTCGAGTTCCTCTGCCGCGGAACCCGCACCGTCAGCATGACGGGCGAGAAGGTGACCGAGAAGCAGGTGGTCGAGGCGATGCGCCGGGCCTCCGACGCCGCCGGCGTGCCAGTCGACCGGTTCGTCGTCCAGGGCTGCTTCGCCGCCACGCCCTACTACCAGCTTCGACTGGACGCGGTCCCCGGGCTGGACGTAGACGCCCTGGCCCGCGGGTTCGACGCCGCCCTGGCCGACCTCAACATCGAGTATCGCTCCAAACGTTCCGGCGACCGCCTGGGGCCGCCGCGCTGCCTCTGCCTCTCACCCGGAACCCTCGATCAAGCCGAAGAATCCGTTATCCGGCAACGGCACGGGCACAGCGAACAGTACAAACACCAGTACCTCCTGACCGAGGTGCTCGCCGAGGCGAAATGATGTCCACAGGATCTGGCAGCCATCCGCCGACCGACGGCGGCGTGACGCTCGAATTCCACGGTGCGGCCCAGGGCGTCACGGGCTCGATGCACATCCTCCACCTGCCCGGCGGGCCCGTCGCCCTCGATTGCGGCATGTTCCAGGGCCGGCGAGAGGAGGCCAGGCAGCTTAACGAGTCGTTCCCCAAGAGCTGCCACGCCCTGAAGAGCGTCCTGCTCAGCCACGCCCACATCGACCACAGCGGGCGAATCCCCGGGCTGGTCAGGAAGGGCTTCCGAGGCCCGATCCACGCCACGGACGCCACGACGGACCTGTGCGACGTGATGCTGGCCGACGCGGCCCATATCCAGGAGGAAGACGCGCGATTCTGGAATGAGAAGCGGGCCCGCACCCCCAAAGAGCAAATCAGGCCCCTCTACACCCTCGACGACGCCCGGGCCGCACGGCGGCTCTTCCGCTCCGCCGACTACAATACCCCCGTCGAATTCGCCGACGGGGCCACCGTGACGTACTACGAGGCGGGGCACATTCTCGGCTCGGCCTGCATGCTGGTGCAACTGACCAGGCCGCGTCCCGTCCGGCTTCTCTACACGGGCGACCTGGGGCGGTTCGACATTCCGATCCTCCGCGACCCGACCTGCCCGCTGCCGGCGGCGGATTATCTCATCACCGAAAGTACCTACGCCGGGCGCCGCCACGACGACCCGACCGACATGCGGCGGCGCCTGGTGGCGATCATCAAGGACGCCGTCGCCGCCGGCGGGAAGGTGATCATCCCCTCCTTCAGCGTCGGACGGACGCAGCACCTGCTGTACGAACTGGCCAACGCCTTCGCCGACAAGAGCCTCGAGCCCCTGCCCATCTACGTCGACAGCCCCCTGAGCGTCAACGCCACCGACGTCTTCAAGCACCATCCCGAGTGCTACGACGAGCAGGCCAGCAGTTTCTGGCGGCACGAGGGCGACCTGTTCGGGCACTGCTGCATCCGCTACATCACCAGCGTCGACGAATCCAAGAGCCTCAACAGCCTGGGCGAACCGTGCGTCATCATCGCCGCCAGCGGCATGTGCGAAAACGGGCGCATCCTCCACCACCTCAAGAACAATATCGAGGACCCCCGCAACGCCGTGGTGATCGTGGGCTACATGGCCCAGCACACGCTGGGGCGGCGCATCGTCGAGCGGCGGGACGAACTGACCATCTTCGGCCGCCTCTACCGCCTGCTCTGCCGGGTGGAAATCCTCAACGGCTTCAGCGCCCACGCCGACAGCCGCGACTTCACCCGCCTCCTGGCCCCCCTCGCCTCAGGCCTCAAAGCCGCCTTCTGTGTCCACGGCGAAAATGCCCAGCTCGAAGCCATGCGCCAGATCCTCCTCTCCGCCGGCTGCCCCGCCGTCCACATCCCCGCGCCGGGGGAGGTGTTCCCGTTGGAGTAAGGAACACGGAACGCGGAACGGGGAACAAGAAAGAGGACTCGATGTCGGAATCTGTCGGACGGCTCGCTTCAGCGACGCCGTTCCCCGGCGTTAACCGATACGCCTCTACGAACCCGTCACCGCCGGTTCGGTCGGCGCGGGGGTTTCTTCGGCGGAGGCCTTGGGCAACGGAATGTCCTTCAGCTTCTCACCCAGTCGGTGGGCCTCGGCCAGGAAGACCGTGACGATGTCGGGGTCGAACTGGGTGCCGGAGGATTGGTGCAGGTCGGCCAGGGCGGCCGCGACCGACCGCGGGCGGCGGAAGGCGCGGGGGCTGGTCATGGCGTCGAAGGCGTCGGCCACCGCGACGATCCGGGCCTCCAGCGGAATGTGGTGCCCGGTCAGCCCATCGGGATACCCCTTGCCGTCGAATCGCTCGTGATGGCTCTTGACGCCGGGGGCAGCCGACTCGAGATAACTGGCGCCGTGCAGGATTCTGGCCCCGATGAGCGTATGCCGCCGCAGGGCCTCCCGCTGCTCGGGCGTAAGCGCCGCGGTCGACATGACCTGCCCACGTCGTGCAGCAGGGCCGCCAGACCCACTCGCTGGGTGAGCTCCTTGCCCAGCCCCATCCGCGAGGCGATCAGCATGGCGTAGTGACTGACCTTGCGGGCGTGGTTGGCCATGTACGGGTCCCGGCGTTCGGCCAACTGGACGAATTCCTGCACGCTGCGGGTGCAGAGGGCCTTGAACTGCGAGTCGATGCCGCCGATCCATTCGCGGAGCATGTCGGCGCGGTCGGCCTCGGGTGCGCAGGAGTCGGGCTCCGCCCGGTCGGCCTCGTGCGCCAGCACGACGCGATTGCGCCCCCCCTGCTTGGCGGCGTAGAGAGCCTTGTCGGCCAGGGCCAGCAGGTCCGGATAGCTCTCGACCCCGCCGGAATCCATGTCGGCCACCCCCACCGAAACGGTCGCCGACACCGTGCCCCCGGGGGCGGGCACCTTCAGTTGCGCCGTGGCGGCCCGAATTCGCTCGGCGACGACGGCGGCGCCGGCGGCGGCCGTCTCGGGCATCAGGACCACGAACTCGTCCCCGCCCTGCCGGGCCGGCAGGTCCACGGTGCGGCAGCTCCGGCGGATCACCCCGCCGAGGGCGCGAATTAACTCGTCGCCGACGGCGTGGCCGGCGGAGTCGTTGACGGCCTTGAAGAAGTCGACGTCGAGGGCGATTACCGACAGCGGGCGGCGATACCGCTGGGCCTCGCGGAAGCTGGACTGAAGGGCCTGCTCGAAGTGGCGGCGGTTGGCCAGGTCGGTCAGTTCGTCGGTTTTCGAGAGCCGCAGCACCGCTCCGAACGCCTTCCGCAGCGTTTTCGCCAGAGCGAGCGGCTCGGCGTGGAGCGATCGAGTCAGTTCGTCGGCGCTGGCCGGATCGACCCCAATCCGCTCCACCCGGCGGAGCAGTCGCGAGATCGGATTGGCCAGCAGGATGATCGTGCCCACGATCACGAGCACGATGATCGCGAAGGACGCCAGCAGGATATCCCCGGCGGCGTCGGCGGGCGGCGGCGGCCTGGGTTTCCCGCACGTCCACGACGGCGCGGAAGCAGCCCTGCAGCCGGCCGGCGGCATCCTTGGCGGGCCAGGCAACGGCCACCCGACCGCTCCCGGCGGGCCAGTAGGTCAGGCGGCTCGATTCGTTGCCCATGGCCTCATTGGGGACGGCGGCGGGCTTGACCAGGAGCAGTTGGCAGGAGGCGGCCTCGCCCATGGCGCCCAGCCGCTCGGGGGTGAGTTTTCGCACCGCGTACAGCCATCGCCGCCCGAGGGGGCCCTCACCGGCTCGGGCCGTCTCGTGCCGGGCGAAAAGCATCAGGTCGTCGCCGACGCGAATGAACCCCGAGGCCGTCGTCGCCGCCCCGGGGGCGCCGGTCTCGCCCAGCGCCCGCTCGACGCTGACCAGCGAGGCCCCCGCCCCGGTCAGCCAGGCCACCTGGGTCACATGCCCGTCCTCCCGCCGCAGCCAGAGCCCGTCGGCCGGC
>JAPLNA010000349.1:0-31279 GCA_026693065.1 Planctomycetota bacterium | reverse complement strand
CACGTGCGAAAGGTCGCCGGCGGGTTTGAGGACGGGCTCCCCGCCGGCCCCGCCGGCCACGGCCTGCCCGCCGGCCAGGGCCTGGCACCAGGCGCGGAGGGAGGTTTCCTCGGCCTGCAACTGGAGTGCGGCAGCCTGCTGGCCGGCCCTGGCGGCGCGGGCGATGGCGTGATCGCCCTGCCTGACCAGGAACGGCTGCAGGAACAGCCCGTCCAACGCGAACATCCCGCCGGCCACGCACAACGCCAGCAGAATCAGTACGCTCTGTGAGGATAATCTGAATTTTCGCATTCGCTCGCCGTCTCCGACACCAGGTAAGACCCAACCGCCCGCGATACGGGGGTTACCTGAATTCATCGGAAAACGGCGGCGAGACTTGAATTATCCAGTGGAATACGTCCCGATGCCAGACCTCACGCCCCATCCTAATCTGGGGACGCTACCCACATTAATGGATAGCCCCGACGCGAAATCAGGGAAGCGTCCCCAGATTCTCGGCGACCTTCTCCCGCATCGCCTGGTAGCCGTAGTGGGCCATCAGGTTGTCCAGCAGGACCAACGCGGTGTAGTTCTCCGCGACCGGCCAGATGCGACCGGCGATCGTCGGGTCGCGGCGGGTGATGGCCGCCAGGGGCTTGTTTTCCAGGGTGTACTTGTCGATCGTCTGCTGGGGCTTGTCGATCGTCGGGGTGGGCTTGACGGCGAGGCGCACCACGATCGGCTGGCCCGTCGCCAGCCCGCCCGTGATGCCACCGGCGTTGTTGGTCAGGAAGTTCACCTTGCCGCCCGAGGCCCGCATGGCGTCGTTGGACTGGATGCCCGTCATGTCCTTGACGGCGAAGCCCGCCCCCACCTCCACGCCCTTGACCGCCCCGATGCCCAGCATCCGACCCAACTCGGCATCCAGCTTGTCGAACACCGGCTCGCCCAGCCCCACCGGAACGCCCAGGGCCACCACTTCCACCACGCCGCCCGTGCTGTCGCCGGTGGCCGTCACGCGATTGACGGCCTCGAGCATGGCTTGGGCGGCCTTCAGATCGGGGCAGTTGACCACGCTGTGCACGCCGTACTTGGCGCGGACGTCGGCCGGGGAAATGGGAGGCGCCTTCTCGCGAATGGCGTCGATCTCGTTTTCGATCTGCGCGAAAGCCGCCATCTTTTCCAGGAACCGCATCTCGGGCGTGACGCGGCCCTTGACGTAGACTTCCTGGTAGAACGGATCGGTGTCGTGCCGCATCCGCTTGTAGCTTTCGGTCTGGCGGAAGGCGGCGGCGTAGTCGGTCACGTCCGCCCGGACGCCGGCCATTTCCTTGATGTACGAGAAGACCTCGATCCCGCAGGCCTTCAGCACCCGCTTGGCGACGTACCCCGCCGCCACGATCGTCGAGGTGTACCGCCCGCTGAAGATTCCCGCGCCCACGGCGTCGTCGTCGGGCCCGTACTTCATGAACGAGGCGTACGAGGCATGCCCCGGGCGGGGGGTGCGGTTGGTGTCCTGGTACTGCTTAATATGAATGAAGTGCCGGTCCAGGTTGGGAATCAGGATCGTCAGCGGCGTGCCGTTGGTGTGGTTGCGGTTGCCGGCGCCTTCGATGGTGTCGGCGGCGTTGAGCCCGGTGTAGATCACCGGCAGGTCGGGCTCCTTGCGCGGGCTGGACAGTTCGTCCGCCCCGGGCTTACGAAGCAGCAGGTCGCCGTAGATCTCCTGCTCCGTCAGCAGCATGCCCGGGGGCACGCCCTGCAGGACGGCGGTCAGCCCGTCCTGGTAGCTCCCGCCGGCCACGCTTACCTGCACCAATCGTCCCAGATGGCATCCGATCATGATCTCTCTCCTTGCCGGCGGAAGCTATTGCCGCGGGAGTTTCTCGGGCGAGATATAGTCGCCCCACTGCTTCTGCGCCTCGAGCAGCCGCTTGCGCTGGGCGGCGAGAACGGCCATCACGCCCGGGCAGGCGTCGGCCTCGGCCTTGTGGAAGGCCTCGACGCGGTCGATCTTCTTGAGGTTCTCGGGCACGCGGATGGTGAACTGCTTGACGTAGTCGGCCTGGGTGTAGTCCTTGCCGACCAGCTCGGCGAAGAGGGGCTTGAGGTCCTCGTACAGCGGGATCAGGCCCGTGGGGCTCACCGCCGCGCCGGCCTCGCCGTGGATCCGCTTCTCCATCCACTTCACCCAGACGTGCTTGTCGCGCATGCCGTTGAGGAATTTGCCCTGGTCGTCCCGCAGGAAGTAGTTCACGCCGAACACCAGCGGGACCTTCTTGAGCTTCTTGGCGAAGTCCAGGTTGTTCTGCACGTACTTGCCCAGCGGAATGGCCACGAAGTCCTGGATGCTCATCAGGTTGATTTCCGACACGCCCTCCTGCCCGATGGTGGCGAAGGTCGTCTCGGTTTCCAGCGAGGCCCCGTAGGCCGCGATGCCGTGCTGCCAGTCGAAGCTCTGCTGACAGGGCACGTACGCCCGGGCGTCGCGCCCGCCGTACAGGATGCCCTGAAGCTCGACGCCCGCGGGGGTGTCCAGGTCGACGTCGCAGTTGGCCAGGGCCTTGAGCGAGACGGCGTACCGGGCGTTCTTGTGGGCGCAGGCGATCTCGGCGCCCTTGGCGTCCTTCTTGCCCTTGGTCCAGGCGCCCGAGAAGTTCTCGCCGTCGGCCGGGGGCTCGACGCCCATGCCCAGCCAGTACGGCTTGGCGTCCTTGACGAGCACGTTGGAGAACACGACCTCGCCGGGCTTGTTGAGGACGTCCCAGATGGCCGGGTCGTCCTTCGAGTTGACGTTCTGGATAATGCCGAAGATGCCCGCCTCGGCGTTGGCGGCCATGCATCGCCCGTCGACGGCGCGGAAGTAGGCGATGTCGTCGCCGAGGATCGTCTCGCCGGGCAGCATGGCGGTGGACGTCTTGCCGCAAGCGCTGGGGAACGCGCCGGCCAGGTAGGTCTTCCGCCCGCCCTTGCCCTTGATGGCGGCCAGGAACATGTGCTCGGCCAGCCAGCCCTCGCGGTCGGCCTTGCGGATCGACAGCCGCAACGCCAGCTTCTTGAGCCCCACCGTGTTGCCGGCGTACTGCGTGTTCACGCTGTAGACGTTGTCGTTGGAGTAGTCGATGTAGATGCGTTTCTTGTCCGGCTCGGCGCTGGTCATGCGGGCGTCGACCTTGCCGGCCGAGTGCAGCGTCGCGAAGAACTCCGCCTTGGCGCCCAGACGCTTGAATTCCTCATACCCCAGCCGATACAGCAGGTTCAGGCTGTGGGAGACGTAGAACGAGTCGGTGCACTCCAGGCAGGGCACGCTGAAGGCGGAGTTGTTGGGCCCGAGGTTCATGAAGCGGACGACCATGATGCGGCCCTTCATGGACCCGGCCATCAGGGCGCGGACTTCCTTGAGCCCAGCTTGGCGTTCCATCTGGTTGAGGGCCTTGCTGAGGGTCTGGCCGGGGGGGACGAGGTACTTGGTGACCTCGCGGTCGCGCCCCTGGTCTTCCATGCCGTCAAAGTGAATGGTGTGCCCGGGCATGGCGAGGGGCTTCTCCTCGCCCAGCCGGGCCGCCATCGTCCGGGTGTATTCCACGTCCTCGGGGCTGTCCGTGCTGACCCATACCGAATCCGGCTGGCACAGCTCGATCGCGTCGGCGACGTAGGCGTGCAGCTTGGGATTCGCGATGGCCATCAGGTTCGCGAAGTTCTTGGCGTCCAGTTTGCTCTTGAGAACGTCAGTGGGCGATTTCGTCGACATACAGGTATCCTTTTCTCCATGGCTTGCTCCGGCCCCACGGGCCGGATCGCAGGCGCTCGCACGGGGCGGGATTGTACCGGGAGACCGGCGAAATGGCAACCAACACCCCTGGGGAATCTTACGGCCGGCCCGGAACGGCGGGCTGCTCGGCCAGGATCTTGCCCGTGAGGACCAAGTCGAGAGTCTGCTGAAGTTCCTTCTCGTCGGCGGCCGACAGCACCAGCCCCCCGGCCTGGCGGACGGCGTCGAACCGCGCCGCGGCGACGTCGAAGGCGACGAAGTACACCGCCGCCCGGTCAGGCTCCGCCTGGCGCCCCATGGCCGACACGACGTCCTGAGGTTGATACCCGGCGTTGTTCTCCCCGTCGGTGATCACGAGGATGTGTTCGCGGGAAAGCCCCGTGGCGTCCAGGGCGCGTTTGGCGTGGAGGAGGGCGTCGCCGATCGGCGTGCCGCCCTCGGCTCGCATGCCCGTCACCGCCCGCCGCGCCGCCGCGGCGTCCGGCGGGCCCAGCGGGATCACCTCGCGCGTGCTGGGCTGGCGATCCCGTCGGCTGAACTCGTACACCCCCAGCCGCAGTTTGCGCTCGGGCGCTTTTCCGGCGGCCTGCTCGGCCTGAGCGACCAGGTTCACCATGCTCCTCCGGGCGATCTCGATCTTCGGCACGCGTTGCCCCGACGCGTCGGACACGACGTCCTCCATGCTGCCGGACACGTCGACCAGCACGGCCACGGCGATGCCGTCCGTGCGAGCGGCTGGGCCCCCCGGGGCCAGCAGGCGATCGATCGGGTTAGGGCCCGGCAGGGGATCCTGCACGGGGGCGTAGGGCGAGGGGGCCCCCCGCGGATGGCGGGACGTGCCGGCGATGATCAGCATCGCGACGACGACGACCACCGCCGCCACCAACGACCCCCAGACCCGGCGGGCCCGGTCGGGGTCCCACTCGTCACTGTTGTTCCGGCGGGAAGACACTGATCTCCACCCTTCGATTCAGGGCGTGGTTGTCCGGGTCCTTGTCGTCGGCGGGCTTGTCCCAGCCCTTGCCCTCGATAATGAACTTGTTCGGGTCGAACTTGTACTTATCGATCAGGGCGGCCTTGATGGCGTCGGCGCGGGCGAGGCTGAGGTCCTTGACGGCCTGGGGGGGCACGCGGCCCTTCATGCTCGCGTCGGTGTGCCCCTCGATCAGGATGACCGCCCGGGCGAACTGCCCCGACAGCCGCCCCACCTCCTCCAGCGTCGAGGCCGCGTGGGGATCGTACAACTTCCCGACGATCGGGTTGCCCTCCGGGTCTCGGGCCGGCTCGTACGGATTCGCCGAGTTGGGGAAGAAGTTGATCCGGATCGTCTGGGTGAGGATGGGCGCCTCGGCCTTGACGGCCTTGTAGGAACCCGGCGTGAAGGACGTCACGCTCGTGTCTTTCTGGTTGGCGAACATGCCCTTCTTCTGCAGGGCCGCCATGAACGAGAAATCCATCACCTGGTCGAACGCGACCGCCATGTCGATACGGCCCAACTGCTTGTAGACGTTGCTGGCGCTGCGCCAGGTCCGCTCGAAGTTCGTCGGGTTCGAGGAGTTCAGGAAGAACTGCACGTTCTCCGGGAAGTTCGTCGCGTGCGCGTCGTTGCGCATCGAGGCGATTTCCTCGGGCTTCATCTTGAACGCGTCCGCCATCGCCTTGTAGGCCGGGTTGGGGTTCTCCTGCAGGATGTCCATCCCCTCGAAGATGCCCGCCACCAGCCCCTGGACCACGTCGGGGTGGTCGCGGACGAAGTCGGCCCGGATCCCGTACACGTCGCCGATGAGCTTGTTGGCGTCGCTGGTGCTGGAGAGGATCTTCGTGCCGGGCACCTTCTGCGCGATCGTGTAGATGTCCGGCGCCCAGGAAACGCAGGCGTCGATATTCTTGTCGCTGACGAACGCGGCGGCGGCCCCGAAGGCCGTGTCCGTGTTCTTGACCGTGATGTCCGTCGGGCGCAGCCCCGCCGACAGCAGCAGGCTCGTCAGGTAGTATTCGCTGGGGCAGTTGGCCGCGAAGACCACCGTCTTGCCCTTCAGGTCCGCGACGCTCTTGATGTGCGATCGCACGACAATGCCGTCGCCGCCGTTGGACCAGTCGATCTGCTGGACGATGCGCGGGGCCGTGCGGGGGTCACGCAACAGTTCGGGGGCGAACAGCACGAACATGTCCACCGTGCCCCACAGCGTGTGGACCTCTCCGGCGGCGAAGGCGTCACGGGCGGCCACCGGGTCGTCCATCAGCACCATCTCCACCTGGAAGCCGTACTTCTTGGCGAACACGCTGTCGGGGTTGGGCTGCGTGCCGCGATTGGCGGCGATGATCGGCAGCCAGCCTGACCACACGTTGTAGGAGAAGCGGAGAACCTTCTCCTTGTCGTCCCACTTGTACTTGCTGAGCCCCTTGACGGGCGGCAGACGGTCGGCGGGGACGTACTTGTATTCCTTCACCGTCGTGACGCCGGTGGTGTCGACGGCCTCGACCTCCGGGGCGGCGGCCTTGTGCGCCGGCTTGCCGGGGGAGGAGAACAGGTTCGTGAACTTGCCCAGGACCAGGTATCCGCCGCCGGCAACCAGGGCCACAATCAGTGCCACGGACAAAATCTTCCCGAACGGCGTCAGCCGTGCATCTTCGTCAGCCATCGTAGTGCCCTTTCCCGTAGGGTTCGAATGTTACCGCCATCAGCCCTGCCCGGCCTGCTGGGCCGGTCCGATCTGCTTGGTCCCCGCCGCGGGGCTCTGCTCCTGCGAGGACGCTACCTGCACGCCCTTGCTGGCCAGGAAGTCCGCCAGCGCCGCCTGCTCCAGCGCCCGGCGTTCCGTCTCCTTTTCCTGCACCTGAGAGACGTCCACCATGTCCTTGGCCAGCCGCGCCTTGCCCGCCGACTGCTCGTATCGCTTGCTGAGGATGTCTTCCACGCTCTTCATCGTGTCGCCCAGGTCGCCGACCTTGAAGGCGACGTTGGAGAGCCCGGCGGCGGCCTCGGCCTGCGCTTCCTTGACCTTCACCTGCGAGAGCTGCCTCTCCAGGCGGGAAACCTTGTCCTCGAACTCCTTCTGCGCCACCTTCGCCTGGCGGAGGTTGACCTGGTAGGCCTCTTCCGTCTCGGCGAGTTCCTGGGTATCGGTGGTCAGGTCGGCCTTCAGGTCGGCCAGTTCCCGCGCCAGGCTGCCGGCCAGCTCGAGGTTGCCCGCGCTGTTGTTGGCCAGGATGCGCCGCTCCAGGTCCTGCGCCCGGGTGGTCTTCATGCGGATCTGGTTCTTGAGCCGCTCGGCGATCCCCGCCATCTGCGCCAACGCCTGGTTAAAGTGAACCATCCGATCCCGGAATTCCTGCCTCGCCGCTTCCATCAGGGCCTCGGGATTGCGCTCCTCGACGCCCCGAATGAACAGCCCGAAGAAGCCGCGGAACAACCTGCCGACGCGTGAAAAGAACCCCATCGTTCATTCCTTTCCATAATGTGGCCGCCACGTTCCATCCAGTGCAGCGGCCTGGATTCTATAGCTCGTCTCCGTCGCCGTCAATCGTTATCGCCGCGTCCTCGACCAGAATGCCCAGCGTCCGGGCCATCGCCTTCTCGCACTCGACCTTGCGCTGGTGCCAGGCCTTCCAGGCGGCGCGGTTGGCGTCGGCTTCCTTGTGCAGTTCGTCCGCCTGCTGACGCAACGAGGCGATCTGCGACTCCAGCTCGACGATCCGCGACTGGCAGGACTCGACCCGCTGTTTGGTCTTCTTGTGCGCGAAGACCTCGAAGGCGTCCAGGGCCTTGTCCCGCGCCATCGCCTCCTGCACCACCTCGTGCACGTGGGCCTTGTCCGCCGTCAGCATCGCCAGCACCGCCTTCTGCGCTTCGGTGCGGTCCATGCCCGCCACCGGCGGGCCGGCCAGCACGGCCTCGAGCTTGTCCACCGTCCAGCCGTGGGAAAGCTTGGCGATGCCGGCGGCCTCGAAAATCTTCGCGAAGTCCAGCGACAGTTCCACCGGCTGTTCCGTCAGTTCGCGGATCTGCTCGGCCCGGATCTCGGTGGACAGCTCGGCGAGGGTGACTTTGCGCGTGGGGATCTTCCCGGGCCCGGCCGTCGCGGTCGTCGAGACCATCCGGATCAGACCCAGCTTGCCCCCGATGGCGACAAAGGCGTCCTTCAGGGCCATGGTTACATGAACCTCCTCAGTTCGGCGATGCGGGATTCGACGTCCTCGGGGCTGAGTTTGGCCATGGCCGGCGTGAGGAACCGTTCGTCGGTGCATTCCCGGACGGCCACCAGGTCCATGTATTCGAGTTTCTTCGTCTGGGCGTTGGGGCGGGCCTCACGCATGACCTCCAGCAGCAGGTCCTTGAGCGCGGGGCGGGGCTCGGGGCACAGTTCGTACCGCCGCAGCGCCCGGACGAGGACGCCCTCGACCTCGTGCCCCCCCAGCAGGAGGTTGTCCGGCAGGTCGGGCAGGTCTTTCTCCGACAGCGGGAATTTCAGTTTCTTCGCCACCGCCAGCAGCAGGGAGTTGGTTTCCGCCTGCGTCTGGGGCGGGAACAGCGGGATGTGCACGTCGAGCCGGCCCTGGCGTTTCAGGTCCACCTCGAGCAGGTCCGGGCGGCTGGTGGCGAAGACCCAGATCACCTTGCCCCGGTTTCGCGTCTCGGACATTTCGCGGGCGAGCATGGCGTAGATCCGCCCGGACAGCCCGCTGTCGCCGCCGTCGCTGTCGCGTTTGCCGGCGACCTGGTCGGCCTCGTCCACGAACACCATCGCCTGCCCGAGGGCTCGCAGGATCGCGAAGATCTTCTCCAGGTTGCCCTCGCTGGCGCCCACCCACCGGTCGCGGAAGTTCTTGAACGCCACGCACGGGATGCCCAACTCCCCCGCCCAGCATTGCACCAGGAACGTCTTGCCCGTGCCGATCCGCCCCGTGATCAGATACCCCATCGGCAGGGCGTGACAGGCCCCCCGGCGAAGCAACTGGGCGTCCTCCCGCAGCCACGTCTTCACCGCCTCGTGGCCCGAAACGTTGTCCAGCGTATACGGCGACTCCATGAATTCCAGCAGCCCCTGGCACTCCCGCTCGATCAGGTCCTTCTTCATCTTGGCCAGGTACGCCGCGGAGATTCTCCCCTCGGCCGTCAGGGCGGTGCTGATAACCGTCATCGCCCCGACGCGGCTGAGTCCGGTCAGCCTCCGCGAGAGCGTCTCGAGGGGCACGTCGCACTGGGCGGCGAGGTCGGGGAAACGGTCCTGCGCCAGCAGGCCCACGTACTGCGTCATCTGGGCCTCGTCGGGCAGGGGCACGCGGAGTTTGGCCGCGTGGGGGTTCTCCACCACCAATTCGTTCAGGTCGTGCAGGCCCTCGGTCATCAGCACGGTGGCGACGTTGGCCTGGAGGATGGCCGGGTCGTTGGCCCACCCGAGGATCTTGACGACGTTGGCGCTGAAGGGCCCGCCCAGTTGCAGGGCGTCGCCCCGCGGCACGACGAATTCGGCGAACTCGATCACGACGGCGATCTTCATGGGCGACGCGGCGGGCTTGCCCTTGATCGCCTGGAGGTTCAGCGAGCGGAGGAGGTAGCGGTCGATGAGTTCGAGGGCGGCGCCGCTCTCACGGGTTTGCGCCAGCGCGAGGGCCTCGGCCCCGCCCAGTTGTTTCAGCCAGTCGCCCCAGTCGTCGCCCCCGCGCGTGGCGCGGATGCCCCGCCCGCGATCGTAGTGCAGCACCCCGTCGTAACCGGAGAACATCACCTCGTCGAGGAAGACGCCCAGCGAAAGCATCCGCGGGGGCGTCTTGGCGGCCGAGCCCTCGTCCACCGGCACGACGTCGAAGAGATTCCCGTGAAGCAGGAACTGCGCGACCGAGCCGGACTTGAACAGGTCCTGCATTTCTCGTGCCCACGCGGGCAGTGGCGAACTCATTGCTTCTCCTCCTGCGACGCCGGCGGCGCCGCCACCGCGATCGGCGGGGGCTCATTCAGCAGGTCTTCGACCCGCCCGTACATCTGCTGCTGCTCGCGGATCCACTGCGTCGTGTCCCCCAGCGTCGAGGCCACCGCATCGATCCGCTGCGACACGGCGGCCGGGTCGGTCGCCAGGGCCGCCTGCTCGCGGATCAGCTCCACCTGCTCGCGGATCCGGGTGAGTTCGGCCTCCACGAAGACGAGCTTCTGCCGGGCCTGGTCCTGGCTTTCCATCCGCTGCTGGAGGATCTCGACCTGGCTGGTGAGGCTCTTGCGGAGTTCGTCACCGATCTTCTCGTTCTCGAGTTTGTGTTTCAGGTCGCCCAGGCGTTCCTCGACGGAGCGTTTGTCCCGGTCGCCCCGCCCGCTCTCGGCGAGCACGCGGCGGATCGAGTCGCGGGTCATCAGCAGGCGCAGGAAGATCCACAGCAGCCGCGAAAGCCCCTCGCTCTGCGCCGCCACGCCGGCGGCCAGCCCTTCGGTCTCCTGCTGATGCAGGATCACGCCGCACCGCCCCTCCAGGGTGCGGTACTGCTCCTGGTCGGAGGGGCTCAGCCGGGCGATAATCTCCTGGACGCGGCGGCGCCAGTCCGACTGGCCCTTGAGGGCCTCCTGGGCGTTGACGAAGCGGCGGAAGCGGGCGCTGGCGACCATGCTGTAGAGATACCCCAGTTCCAGCCCGGCCCCCATCAGCCAGAAGCCCGGGTGAACCAGCCCCAGCAGGAAGAACCCCCCCACGCCCACCCAGTTGGGCGCAACGAACATCCCCAGCGGACGTGCGTTGAAGGCCGCTTTCAGATACTCGCGCCAACCGACTCGTGCGGGCATGCTCGGATCACCTCGTTTCCTTCGCCGCGGCCGGCGACGCGGCTATTTGCCCGTCGCTGACTCGGCGGAAGGCTTCCATCACCACGCGGGCGGCGTTCTTGAAGTCCGCCTGCTCCTGCGCCACCCGAGGCGCGATGCCCGGCGACCGCGGAATGCAGTCGCCGATGTCAAAGGCGACCTGCCCGGGGGCGCGGCTGAAGATCCACACCCGCTCGCCCAGGTACACCGCCTCGGTAATGCTGTGCGTCACGCAGAGGATCGTCGGGTGGATGCGGTCCCACAACTGCACGATCAGCTCCTGCATCTCCAGCCGCGTCGGCTCGTCCAGGGCCGAGAAAGGCTCGTCCATCAGCAGAACCCCCGGCTCCAACGCCAGCGTCCGCGCGATGGCCACCCGCTGCTGCTGCCCGCCCGAAAGCTGGTGGGGGTACTTGTCCTCGTGCCCGGCGAGTCCGACGTGATCGATGAGCCTGCCCGCCCGCTCCAGCCGCTGGCGGCGGTCCAGGCCCAGGCGGTGCTTGTTGATCTCCATGCCGAACAGCACGTTCCGCCGCACGTTCAGGTGCGGAAACGAACTGTACTGCTGGAAGATCATGCCGCGGTCGCTCCCGGGCCTCGTCACCGGCTGGCCGCGATACAGCACCTGGCCCGCCGAGGGCATCAGCAATCCCGCGACGAGATTCAGCAGCGTGCTCTTGCCGCAGCCGCTGGGGCCCAGAATGGAAATGAAGTTGCCCTTGCCGGGCGACTCGGGCACGGTCAGCGTCACGTCGTGCAGGGCGGTAAAGTCGCCGAACCGCACGCTGGCGTTGCGGCATTCGATCAGGGGCGTGCCCTCCGGGGCCTGAGGCAAAGGTGTCGCGGTCATCGCGCCGTCCTCCGTTCGCCGAAGAGCAGCCGCCCCAGGTGCACCCAGAACAGGTCGGACGCCCACGCGATCAGCGTGATCACGAGAATCACCAGGTACACGTGCTCGCGCGGGCCGCGACGCTGGGATACGAAGATCAGGTCGCCCAGCCCGCCGTTGACGACCACCACCTCCGTGAGCACGAGGTACGTCCAGCCGACGCCGAACGCCAGCCGCATGCCGTGCCAGATGTCCGGCAGCGAGATCGGCAGCAGGACGCGGAGGACGATCTGCCAGGAATTGGCCCCCAGGGTGGTGGCGGTGCGAAGGTAGACCTCCGGCACGGCGTCGATGGCCTTGACGACCATCGGCAGCAGGTAGATGCCGAACGCCATCGCCAGGAACACGATCTTCTGCCGCTCGTCGGTCCCGAACCACGACATGGTCAGCGGCACGAGGGTGGCGATGGGGATATACCCGCCCGCCGTGGCCAGCGGCGCCAGCAGGGCCCGCAGGCTTCCGAAGGCGCCCATCAGGATGCCCGTGGGCACAACCAGGCACAGCGCCAGGCAGAAGCCCAGCGCGATCCGTCGCAGGCTCACCAGGGCGTGGTGCACCAGGTGGCGGTCGACGACCAGCCGCCCGATGCTGTCATGGGGGCTGAAGACCTCGGCCGGGCTGGGCAGGATGCTGGGTCCGATGCGGCGTTCCTCGACCGGCCCGGCCGTCAGGAACCACCAGAGGCCCAGAAGAACGAGGATCGGCACGATGCCCAACAGGATCGTGGGGATCAGCGGCACCTTGCCCCGAATGGCGAACCACCACTTGTTCATCCGCCCCAGAGTACCCGATCCGCACGGCGTGTCAACGGGGCAGAGCGGGGGGAATCATTTTTCCGAAAGCTCGGCGGTGGCCGAGAGGCGAAGAACCTGAATGACCCTGGGCTTGCCCGCCTTGGCCGGGTCGGCGGCGATCACCCACCGCGTGCCGTTGTGGCAGGGCGTGGGGTCCTGCACGACGATCCGCCGCTCGGTGTGGGCGACGGCGATCCCGTTGCGATTGTACACGTACGCCAGCCCGGACACCGGGCAGCTCAGCCCCAGCGGCGTCCGCGGACCGACGTCGGACAGGTCCTCCAGCCGGGGGGGCAGCTCGCGGCGCTCCGAATAGTACAGCAGCAGCCGCGTGCAGATATCGCCCAGCCGTTCCGCGCAGGCGTCTTCGACGAGGTAGGCGGGGGTTCGCCGGGCCTGGGCGGCCTGGGTGGGCGCGTAGGGCATCTGACAGCCGGCGGCCAGGAGGAGCACCCCCGCCGCCAGGGCCCACGACGGGACGGCCGGGGCCTTATTGCGGCGGAATGCGATATTCATTGCCGAGCGCCTCCGGCTGGAACGGGCGGCTGGCCGGGCGCTGGATCGCCCCGCGCTGCATGCCCCTCATGTGGTCCTGGAACGCTCCCGGCTCGACGGCATCCGGGGTGACCTTCATGCCGCCCTCTTCATCCCGGGACATCTCCTTCAACTCGCCCGGGTGTTCGGCCACGTGCGGGGTCAGGAAGATCAGCAGTTCCGTCTTGGTCTTCTTGGTGGTCTTTCGCTGCCAGAAGTCGCCCCACGGGGAGGGCATGTCGCCCAGCCCGGGCACCTTGTCCACGCTGGTGGTGTTGCGGTCTTCCATCAGCCCGCCGATCACGATGGTCTGCCCGTCCTGGATGGCCACCCGGCTCTGGGCGAATCGCTTGGCGATGACCGGGCTCTTGACCGTCTCGGAAATCTGCACGCTCTCGCCCGAGAACGCCGAGATCTCCGGGGCCACGTCCAGCGTCACCACCCCCTGCGGGTTAATGTGCGGCGTGACGTCCACGATGATCCCGATGTCGCGGTACTCGACGGTGTTGATCGTCTGCCCGTTGTCGGTGATCTGGCTGCGGGTGATGAAGGGCACTTCCTGCCCGACCATGATCGTCGCCAGTTGGTTGTCGGCCGTCAGCACGTACGGGCGGGACAGCACGTCCAGCGTGCTCTTGTTGGCGATCGCCCGCAACGCCGCCGTCACGTTCTGCTCGTTGAGCTTGAACGTGAACCCGGTGGTCTGGGCGGCCACGGAGAAGTCCGTGCCCACCTTGGTCCCGTACCCCGAGGCACGCATGTTCATCCCCGACAGTTCCACGCCCAGGTCCAGGGAGTTGTCGTGGGTGACCTCGGCGATAAGGACCTTGATGAGCACTTGCGGGACGGCCCGGTCCAGGTCGGCGATAACGCTCCGGACGCGGTCGAAGTTTTTCGTCCCCGTCGTCACCAGCAGGGAGTTGGTGTCTTCGTCGGGAACGACATACACCTGCCCGGCCAGATCGGACGCTCCGCCGCCCGTGCTGCCCGGCCGTGCTGTCCCGCCGGTGTACCCGAGGGCGCCCGTTCGCCCGGTCGTGCCCGTCGTGCCGCTGCTGCTGGTGCGGCTCAACCCGCCCCGGGTGCCGGAGGAGGAGCTCGAATTCGAGCCCCGGAGGTTGCTGAAGGTGCCCGAGCCGCCGCTGCCGGTGCTGCCGCCGAACCCGCCGAACGTCGACCCGGCCGACCCGGTCGTCCGCCCCTGCTGCCGCCCCGTCGAACCGGCGCCGCTCACGCCCGTGCTGCCGGTGGCGCCGGTCCCGAAGATGTTGTTGAGGAGGACGGCCATGTTGGCCGCCTGTCCGTTCCGCACGCGGTAGACGAAGACGGCCTGCTGCTGGTCGCCGTTCTTCTCGAGTTCCTTGACGATGTCCTCGATGACCTTCATGACCTCCGGGGCGGCGCTGACGACGAGGGTGTTGGTTCGCTCGTCGGCGGTGGCGACGACCTTGGGGGGTTTTCGTCCCTGTTCCTGGGCGCCGCCGGGCCCGCCGGGCCCGCCCATGGCGGCCCCGATCGCCTGCATCATGAACCGCCGCCCGCCCCCGCCGCCGCCGAAGGGCCCGCCCTGCTGGGCCGTCTGATCCTCCTTGAACACGTCCATGATCAGCTTCGCCGTCGCCGTCGCGTTGGCGTACTGCAACTGGATCACCTTCACCAGCGACGAGTCCACCATGCTCACGTCGATCGCCCGAATGATCTCCACCAGCCGCTTCACCATCGCCTCCGTCCCGGTGATGATCAGGGCGTTGCTCGAGGCGTTCGAGGCCATGTCCGCCGTCGAGGGCACCAGCGACGCCAGGTCGGCCTTGAGCTTCACCGCGTCGGCGTTCCGGATCGGAACCACCTGCGTGATCATCCGGTCGCTGGCGGGGATCTTCGTCGGGTCGCTGCCCAGCCCCACCGGGAGCAGATCCTTCTTGGCCTGCTCGATCGTCACGATCCGCATCACCCGCCCGTTCCGAATCGCCGCCAGCCCCTTCTGTCGCAGCACGGTGTCCAACAGCCCGACGGCCTCCTCGATCGTCACGCTCTGGCGGCTGATGACGGTGATTCGGCCTTCGATCTTGGCCTCCTCGACGATCATCAGTCCGGCGGCCTCGGAGAGGTAGTCCAGCACGCTGCGGAGGCTGGCGTCCTGGAAGTTCAGCCGCAGGGGCTCGCCCGGCACGATGCGCCGCGTCGCCGGCTGGCTGGCCGCCGCCGACGCCGGCAGGGTCGTCGCCGGGGGCGCCACCGGAAGCACGTCCTGGGCGCCCGCCCGCCCTATCGCCGTCAGGGCCGCCGCCACCGCCATCGCGAACACGCCCGCGACGCCGGCCAACCGCAGGGCGGTTTCTCGCTTGGCTCCGTGCTGTGGGACACTCATTGTCATGGTTTGCTCCTCTTGGCAGGCGGGCCTATTCCCTGGCCCGCCGCTGTCGCATTCTTCGTTCGATGTCCGACAATCCCGCCGACCCGGACGCCCCGTCGCTCGGGCGGCTGGTGGCCAAGGTCGATCGGCTGGCGGGCTGGCTGGCAGGTTCGGCCTCCGCCCAGCCGGGCATGGTCTGCCCGGAGAGGTCCTGCCCCAGGCCGATCTGACGCGTCACGCCGCGACGCTCGTACACCATGCCGTCCATCCGCACCTCGACCAGGCACCCGCCCTCGATGATCTCCCCGGCGATCGCCTGAACGGTCGTCTCCGCGCGGAGGTCTTCCAGCAGGGCCACCCGGATCGTGCCGCTCTGCCCGATGCCCGTCAGGACGAGGTTCGATGCCGAAGCCGCCCCGACAGACCTGACGTCTTCGCCCCCGCTCGGACGCGGCGGCGCGGGGCGGGACCGGTCGCGGAGAAAGATGTTCCGTGTGGCCAGCACGCGGTAGGAATCCCACGAGCCTTCCGTCGCCCCCGCGGGCCTGTCGGAGGCCGCACGAGTGCCCAGCCCCGCCGCCGCGGCGGCCCCGGCCAGCACCATCGTCACGAGCAGCCACGTCGCCCGGTTCATCGCTCGACTCCCTTCGAGGCCGTGCCCGCCGTGCCCGCCGTCGGCGCCGTCGGCGCCAAGCCCGGCAGGTACACCGTCGACAGGCGCATCTGGATGGACAGGTCGTCGGTCCCTTCCGTGCGGGCCCAGACCTGCAGTTCGGTCACGCGCACCGGGATGGTAGCATTCTGCATCCGCCAGAGCAACTTGGAGACCGATTCCATGGTTCCGGTTCCGGCGGCCTGGAAGGCGATGGTGGGCAGCGGGGTCTTTTCCGTCTGCCTCTCGCGTTGCAGCAGCGAGAGGGACACGCCCGCCCCGTCGGCCCAGTCACGCATGGCGTGGAGAACCTGGCTGACGGCCTCGTCGTCCTGGTTCTTGATGCCCGCGCCGGTCATCTCCTGCCACCGGGGCGCCAGCAGGCGGTTTTCCTCCAGGGTGGCCTTGGCGCGGCGAAGCTTGGTCGCCAACCCTCGCCGGCGAACCTGGGCGTCCTCCCGCGCCCCCAGCAGCGGGGACACCACCAGGTAGTTCCCCATCGCCGCCACCACCACCACGGCGGCCACCGCAAAGATCGTCGTTTCCCGTTTCGACAGGGACATCGTTATTTCCCCCCCGCCATGCGGATGTTGATCACGAAGGCGACGTCCTGGGAATTCTGCCCGGCCAGGCGGATGTACTGGGCCTCGGCCTTCATGGCCGACGGGCCCGCGTTGAGCCGGTCGACCAGCAACAGGGCCATTTCCTTGCCGGCGGCCTTGCCCGCCAAGGACACGGTCAGGTCTTCGTGCACTTCCACCCGTGTGGCCCAGATGCGGTCCTCGGGGAAGGCCCTCGTGACGGCCCGGAGACAATCGAGGATCGGCGGACGCTGATCGAACCACCCGCGGGCAAAGCCGGTCCTCTCGATGCTGCCCTGGGCGGTCTTGACCGGAGCCTCCAACGCCGCCACCTGCCTTTGCAGGTCGTCGATCTCGCTCTGGCTCCTCCGCCAGTCCATCACGTACCAGACCATGGCGGCCACGACGCACACCCCCGCGACCATGCCCCACACGGCCGGGCGACCGATGCGGCTCTTCGTCGCCCGCGCCAGGCGCGAGTGCAGGAAGTCCGGCGCGAGGGTCTCGCCCCTGGCCCCGGCCCGGGCCGCCGCCGCCGCTCCGGCCAGGCCCTCGCCGCCATCGCCGACGGTCCCTTCCAGACCCAGGTCCAGGGGGAACCGGCCGGCGCGAACGGCCAGGCGAAGGCTCTGGGCCAACGGGCCTCGGGCCGTTTCGTCCAGGGCCTCCTGGCCCCAGACGAGCAATTCCGTCGCCCCCGCCCCGCCCCCGGCCGCCAGCGCCCGCTGCAATTGCGCCTCCAGAGGGCCCGGGGCCAGGCGACGCACCAGAGGCACCCCGCCGGAGGATTCCATCACCAATTCGCTTCCGTCCTTCGCCGTCGCGAGGACGATCCGTTCGGGCCCGGCCCCGCAGGCCCCCGCCAGCGCCGTCGCCGACGCCGTCACGCCGGCCACCGCCAGCCCCGCCGCCCGGGCCGTCTGAACCGACTGATCGATCGACCGCCGCGGCGCCGCCACCAGCAACACATTCGTGACCGGCCCGCGCGGGGCGGGCACGTAGTCGAACGCCAGTTCTTCCTCGCCCCCGGCGAAGTCCTGCTCGGCGGCCAGGCGGAGGATCTCGGCCAGGTTCCCCGCGGCGGCCTCGGGGAGGCGTTTTTCCTTGGTCGCCAGCAGCCCGGCCTCCAGCGCGATCACGCAACGCCGGGCCGAAAAGCCCCGCTCGCGAAGGAATCCCTTCAGCGCCAAACCAAGGGCCTCGGGCTCCTCCGGCCTCGCCGTCGGGGGCAGGGGCATGACCGCCGCCCGCTCGAGGCGGTATCGCCCGTGCGAGGCGGTCACCTCGGCCGCCGCGATGGCCTGCCCGCGAAAAGTCAGTCCCAACATTCTCTGAGATAGTCGCATCAGGGGGTACTCGTCTTGACTGAGTGTTTCTCGCTACAGACGGTATCGATCGCCACGCCCGCCCGCAAGCGCGCTCGGATAGTTTCCTCCAGCGGCCAGCCCAGGTGCGTCAGCGGCTGGCGGAAGATCACCTTCGGCGGGCTCTTCCGGGCGTCGACCACCACGCGGGTGCGGCGGAACGCCCGACCGTCCCCCGCGATCGACACAATGTCCGCCGAGAACTGCCACGTCTTGAGCGTAACCCGGTCGGCGATGGCGACGGCCTTGGCGGGCTTGAGCGCCGTCGTCAGCCACGCCATCGACGCCGGCGGATCGGTCAGTCCCGCCCGCGCGGCCAACAGGGCCGTCACGTCTGACTCCTCCAACC
This sequence comes from Planctomycetota bacterium, assembly GCA_026693065.1. Classification (GTDB taxonomy): domain Bacteria; phylum Planctomycetota; class Phycisphaerae; order SM23-33; family SM23-33; genus JAPLNA01. The sequence continues at coordinate 13,225 of JAPLNA010000349.1, read as the reverse complement.
CCGGCAACGCCGCCAGCACCTCGCGCGGCGCGGTCATCAGGTTCACCAGCCCGTTGAGGGTCTTCTCCGTGCGGGTGGTGAGCTTGTCGGCGACCAGGTCGAAGTCCGCCTGCTTGAGCCCCGAGCGAAGGTAGAAGTCCACCAGGTTCCGGAACGGCCGCCCGAACCGCACGCGGCTCCGCACCAGCGCCGCCGTCTGGGCGGACAGTTTCGCCGTCAGCGCGTCCGTCAGGGCCGTGCTCTGGGTCGGGTCGTTCACGTTCACCCGGGCGTGCCCGTCGGCGTCGGTGTTGGGCTCCTGGCTGTAGAGGGTGAGGAAACTCCCGGGCCCGCGCGTCAGCGAGCCGTCGGCGCTGGCGTCCTCGCCGGAGTCCAGGATTCCGTTGCGGTTGACGTCCTCGCCGTAGAGGATCTCCCGGGTGAACCCCCGCACCAGCAGCAGTTCCTCCACCGTCTCGAACGGGGCGTTCTTGGCCCGGTAGGGATCGGCGAGGCTTCGGTAGTAATCGCCCTCGGCCCCGGCGTCGGTGGTCGTGTCGTCGGAGTCGCGCCAGTCGAGGGCGCAGGCGGCCAGTTCCGACGTCATTCCCGGCAGCAGCGAGAGCATGCCCGCCGTCGCCGTGTTCAGGTTCAGCTTCGAGGCCTCGTCCACCAGTCCGTAGCCCTGCAGGCGGTCGTCGTCCGGGGTCGAGCGGATGATCCAGAACGCCCCCTCGCCCAGCCGGACGCCCTCGGCGGGCATGTCCGTGTCCATGGGCATCTTGCCCTTGAGGTTGTCGGCGCGGCTGAAGACGTACTGGACGGCGCCGGCCTCGATGGCCTCGGCCTGCGCTCGCGAGGCGTCGCCGGCGGTGCAGTCGGCCTCGACCTGCACGTTCGCCGCCAGGGCCATCACGATCCCCGCCAGCACGATCAGCACCCACATGGTCACGATGAGCACCGCCCCCCGCCGTTCGGGGCCTGACGACTGGCCGACGTGTCCGCGTTCTGGCGTCATCGCGAGGCCCCCGAAGAGCCCGAGGCGCCTGAGGAACCCGACGTGCCCGAGCCGCCCGTAGATTTCGAAGACCCGGAGCCCCCCGACGTGCTCCCGCCCGTCGTTGTCGTCGTGCCCGAGGGCACGCCCTGCCCGCAGGGAATGCTCACGACGCGGACAAGGCGATAGGAAGCCTCGTCCTTCGCCGTCGTGCCCGGCGTGCCCAGTTCCAGCGTGATCTCCACCGCCGTCGGCAGGGCGTTATCGACGGTGGTGGAGTCCCACGTCAGTTGCCAGTTCGTCCCGTCGAAGTACCGCAGCGTGAACGCCCGCACGCCGGGGCAGAGGATTTCCTCGCGGGGGTTCAGTTCCGTCTCCGAAAGCTGATTGCTCCACACGTGCCGCACCAGGGCCAGCCCTTTCCCGTCGTCGGCTTCGTCGCAGGAGTATTCGATCTTCCGCAGGTCGCCCATGGCCTCGTCGACCTCGGGGTCGGTCGCGACGGCGTTGAAGACGAGGTTGTCGCCGGCGCCGCCCGAGTCGGCCTCCTGCTGGGCGACGAACGTGCCCGTGAGGTCGCCCTTGGACAACACGGCCGCTTCCAGGTCCTCCCGCATCACGTCCAGGGCCGTCTCGCAGGTGTGGGTTATCTCCGCGCTCCGCGCGACGGCGTCCCGCGCCTTGAAGGCCGAGCAGAGGCTCGCGTACAGCGCCCCGGCCAGGGCGGCCGCCACCGCGGAGGCCGCCAGCAGTTCCAGGAGCGTAAACCCCCCGGCCCGCGCGCCAGATCGCCTCATGGGGTGGTCCCTCCGGTGGGATAGACCAGGCTCGTCAGCGTAAGGGCGTATTCGCACCCGGAGCGGTCCCAGGAGACCGTGACGCTGATCTGGCGGAGGGTGGCGTCGTAGCTGGAGACGGCCGCCTGCCAGCGGTACTTGGGCCAGTCGGACCCGAAGTCGCCCTGGACGTTGGCCTGCTGGAACTGCCCGGCGGCGCAGAGTTCGGCGAGTTTGCCCTGCGCCAGCGAGCAGGCCTGCTCCCGCAGGCGGGCGCGGTCGCCGGTGTCCAGGCAGAGCGACATGCCCTGCATCGCCGCCGGCACGACGACGGCCAGCAGGGCCATCGTGACCAGGACTTCGATCAGGGTGAACCCCCTGGGGCCAGAGGCAGCCGGTCGCGAGGTTGTCGCCGGGCGGATCATGGGGCCTGGGCCTCCCCGGGCGAACCCACCTCAAACCGCCCCAGCGGGGTGCGGCAGGAGACGAGGCACACGTCGTCCCCCCGCCCGCGGACAGCCAGCGTCGCGATATCGCACCGCCCGCTCGGATGGAACTGCACATAGGGCGAATTCGGATCGGCGGGCGTCGAATCGAGCTTGACCGTCACGCCGTCCGGGGCGTCCAGGCGGAAGAGGCCCGAGTCTTCGATGGGCACGTAGGCCCCGCCCTGCAGCACGGTCAGCCAGCAGGCCCTGCCGCTAACGTCCACCTGGAGGCGGCACGGGGCCCCGAGCGTCTGGGCGCACGAGCGAGCCCGGTGGGACAGCGCCGCCACCGCGAAGGCCGTGTCCACCGTCGCCCGCGACTCGACGAACCGGTGCAGCGACGGCGCCGCCACCCCCGCCATCAACGCGATCACCGCCAGCACCAGGACCAACTCCATCAGAGTGAATCCCGGCGCCGGGCGCCTCGCGATCGTCCGGCCGGCGGACAGCCCGGCCTTATTTGGGCGGGGACCAGTTGTCAATGTCGTCGCTCCCGCCGTCCTGCCCGTCCGGGCCGAACGAATACAGGTCGAATCCGTGCGTGTTGTGGCTGCCCGGGTTCACGTACTTGTACTGGTTGCCCCACGGGTCCTTGGGCAACTCGGTCTCCTGTTCCAGATACGGGCCCTTCCACTTGCCGGGCGGAACGTCCGAGGGTTGCACCAGCAGATCCTCCAGCTTCGCCGGCAGGTTGCTGCAATCGATCTGGAACGACTTGATGGCCGTCCCGATGTTCTTGATGTCCAGCGACGCCCGCTGGATCTGGGCGTCTTTGGCCCGCCCGGTGAGGTTCGGGACGACGATGGCCGCCAACGCCGCCAGGATCGCCATCACCAACAGCAGCTCGATCAGAGTGAAACCCCCGCGCGGGGAGGTTCTCGGGTTCGGTTTCATGCGATCTCCTATCAATGAATGAATTCCTGCAGTGTGAACACCGGCAACAGCATGCCGATGACGATCGTTCCGACAAAGGCGGCCATCACGAACAGCAGCGCCGGCTCGGCCAGCGCTACCAGCATGCGAAGCCTGCGGTCCAACTCGGCCTCGTTGCTGGTCGCCAGGCGCACCAGTTCCTCCCCCAGCCGCCCGCTCTCCTCCGCGACGGCGATGACCTCGCAGATCGACGGGGGGAACAGCAGCGGGCAGGCCGCCAGGCTCTTGCCCAGGGCCGTGCCCCGCTGCACCTGCTCGATCGAGTCGGACATCGCGTCCGAGAGCGTCTGGTTGCCGATGGCGTCGCGGGCGACGCGGAGGCTGGCGATCATCGGCACGCCCGCCTGCAGCAGCGTGCCGAGCATGCGGCAGAACCGCACAAGGGCGAACCGCGACAGCACCGCGCCCACGCCGGGGGTTTTCAGGACGATCTTCTCCACCCATCGCCGCCCCGTCTCCGACTGGGCCGCCCGGCGAATCGCCACCACCGCCCCGACGGCCACGATCAGCACCCAGATGCCGTAGTCGGTCAGGGCGTGGCTGACCTGCACGATCGCCCGCGTCAGCCAGGGCAGCGAGGCCTTGAACGTCGCGAAGATCTTCGAGAACCGCGGGCGCCGACGGCCAGTATGCTCAGGATGATCGGGTACGCCAGGGCGCTCTTGACCTTGCCCTTGGGGTCCCGCTCGCGCGAGCGGAACTCGGCGATCTGGGCGAGCACGACGTCCAGGAAGCCGCCGGTCTCCCCCGCCCGCACCATCGCCACCTGCACGGGCGGGAAACTCCGCGGCCATTTCCCCATCGCCTCCCCCAGCGGCATGCCCCCGACCACGTCGTCGTGGATCGCCTGCCACTGCCGCTTCGCCGCCGGCTGCGAGGCCTCGCGGCTGAGCACGTGCAGCGCCCGGCTGAGCGAGACTCCCCCGGCCAGCAGGTGGGACAACTCCCTCGTGAAGGCCTCCGCCGCCAGCGGGCTCACCCGCCCGCCGGGGCGGCGTGGGGCCGCCACGGGCGCCGCGGCCGCCGGGGCCTTCTGCTCCGCCACCGCCACGGGGATCAGCCCCTTGCCGCGAAGCTCGGCCAGGGCGTCGGCCCGGCTCTGCGCGGGCATCGCCCCCGAGGCCTGAGCCCCTTTGGCGTCCATCGCGGTGTAGTTGAAGACGGGCATTACTTGCCGTTCTCCTCGCTCTGGGCGCCGTTGCCGTTGCCGTTGGCGGCGGCGGCATACGCGACGGCCAGGCTCTCATCCTTCGTCGCCCGCAATACTTCTTCCAGTGTCGTTCGCCCCTCGCGCACCAGCCGCCAGCCGTCCTCTCGCAGGCTGACCATCCCGAACCGGGCCGCCTCGCGCCGAATCTCCCCCGCCGACGCCCGCTCGACGATCATCGCGCGGATCCGCTCGGTCACGGGCATGATCTCGAAAATGCCCTGCCGCCCGCGATACCCCGTGCCCTGGCAGGCCCGGCATCCTCGCCCGTGGTAAAGCACATCCCCCGTCTGCTCGCCCCACTGCGCCCGGATCGCCGCCAGGTCCGCCGCCGGAATCGGCTCGCGGCATTCCTTGCAGATCAGCCTCACCAGCCGCTGCGCCAGCACCATCTCCAGCGAACTGGCCACCAGGTACGGCTCGACCCCCATGTCCACCAGCCGCGTCATCGCCCCCGGGGCGTCGTTGGTGTGCAGCGTGCTGAACACCAGGTGCCCCGTCAGCGACGCCTGCACCGCAATGTCCGCCGTCTCGCGGTCGCGGATCTCGCCGATCAGGATCACGTCCGGGTCGTGCCGCAGGATCGCCCTCAGCCCTCGCGAGAACGTCAGCCCGGCCTTGCCCGCGACCTGGATCTGGTTGATCCCGTGCAGGTGATACTCCACCGGGTCCTCGATCGTCACGATCTTCCGCTCGATGTCGTTGATGCGCGACAGCCCCGCGTACAGCGTCGTCGTCTTGCCGCTGCCGGTCGGGCCCGTCACCAGCACGATCCCGTGGGGCAGCTCGAGAACTCGCTCGAACGCCGCCCGGTCGCGGGAGGCCATCCCCAGGTGCTCCAGCCCCAGCATCGTCGCGCTGCGGTCCAGCAGGCGCAGCACCACCGCTTCCCCGTGCAGCATCGGAATCACCGACACGCGAACGTCGATCTCCCTCGCCGAAACCCGCAACTTGATGCGACCGTCCTGCGGCAGACGCTTCTCCGCGATGTCCAGGTGACTCAGGATCTTCAACCGCGACACGATCGCCAACTGGAACTGGCGGACCTCCGGCGGAATGTTGGCCTCCTGCAGCACGCCGTCCACGCGGTACCGCACGCGGAGGGCGTCCTCGAAAGGCTCGAAGTGAACGTCCGTCGCCCGCCGCTCGATGGCCTCCGAGAGAATCTGGTTGACGAACTTGATGATCGACGCGTCCTCGGCCGCCTCGGCCAGGTCCACGTCCTCCTCGTTCTCCCCGTCGAGAATCTGCACGCCCGAGTCGGCGGCCTCCGAGACGAGGGACTGCAACGTGTCGGCCCCAACGCCCAGAAGGGCCTTGAGGCAGCGGTCGATCTCCCCGGCCGGGGCGAGCGCCAACTGCACCTCGCGCCCGCACGCCAGGCGGAGTTCCTCCAGCCCGGTCGTGTCGAAGACCTTGCTCGAGGCCACCAGCACCGCCCCGTTCTCCTCCCGCAGCGGAAGCAGCGCGTGGGCCATCAGCAGCCGCGCCGGGAACTGGGCGAGGTAGTCCTTCGTCGGGGCCGCGGCGTCCAGGTCGGCGTAGGGCAGGCAAAACTCCGCCGCCAGGAACCGCAGCAGCGGCTCGGGCGCCACCCGCCCGCTCGTCAGCAGCGCCGCGTCCAGGGCCTCGCCCTGCGCCATCGCCGCCTCGACGGCCTCCACGTCAGGCCCGGCCAGCACGCCCGACCGCGTCATCTTCGACAACAATGCATTCATGATCGTCCGACTCTCGCGTCAGAATAAGGGCCCCGCCGCCCGGGCTTGCCCGACCCGGGCGGCGGAAACCCGGTCTATCCGGCCTATTCCAGCATCCCCATCGAGACCAGGACCGCCTCCTCGCGGACCGTCAGCACCTCGCGCAGGTCCTTCTGGGCCTGCTCCAACTCGGCCTTGGCCTTCGCGCGGGCGTCCCGCAGCGCCTGCAGGGCGGTCTTGATCTGCTCGCCCTTGGCTTCCTTGTCGGCGAGCACCTTGCCCAGTTCGGCCCCGGCCTTGCCCACCTCCGTCGTCGGCGCCGGCCGGCTGGTGGCCGCGTCGCCCCCGCGACCGCCGCGACCGCCGCCGAACAGACCCATCCCCCCGATCCCGCCCAGCCGCGACTCGAACGTCAGCGTCGCCACCTTCGTCAGCTTGGGCTCCACGACCTTCCATTCCTCGTCGTTGACCCCCAGCGCTTCCTTCATCCGCTCAGCCATCCGCTGGGCAATCGCCGCCGGGTCGAACCCGCCGCGCCCGCCGCGCCCGCCGCCACCGCCGCCATCGGCCGGCTGAGAGAGCGACTCGCTCACCAACGCCGCTCCAATCACCATCGCCGCCACCGCCGCCAGTACGCCCATTCGCTTCGTCATGTCTCGTCCTTTCAGAAAGTGTGAGGAATTGGTTGAGGAGTCTATCACGTTGGGCCGCGTCCGTCGCGGCTTTCATCCGTCGTCGGCCTGCTGGTGGCCCCCTCGCCCCGCCCGCCCGCGCGGGCGTGCTCCCGCTGCTGCTTCATCAACTCGTCGTACTTCCGCACCTGGGCGGGCGTCAGAATCTGCTTCGTCCGCTCCACCGCCTGATCGTACGCCTTCTTCCGCTGATCCGAAAGCTCTTTCACCTTGTCGCTGTAGTCCTTCTGGATCGCCTCGAAGCGTCCCTTCTGCTCGGGCGTCATCAACTCACCCAGGGCCTTGTCCCTCGCCTCCCCCAACGCCCGCCGCCGCTCGCCCATCGTCCGCCACGACCCCTCCCCCGCCTTCGACCAGATCTCCTTCATCTGCGCCCGCTGGGCGTCCGTCAGGTCCAGTTGCTCCATCAGCCACGAGTGCCCGTGCCCGCCGGGCCTGCCCTTGCCGACCGCCCCCGCCAGCAGCCCCGCCGCCGCCCCCGCCGCGAATGTCACCGCGAAACACGCGATCAACAGTACCCTACTTCGGCTCATGTGCGTTCTCCTGCGAGAGGTCCTCGACCACCCACGCGGCCGTCTGCTCTTCCACGCTGCCGGCGCCCTCCGCCGATCGCTGCACCATCGAGACCTCCCAGACCGGCATGGCCTCGGAGCCCCCCCTCGCCTGGGCCAGCACCCACAGCGCCGCCCCGCACCCCACGAGCACCGCCGCGGCCGTCGCCGTCACCGCCCGCACCAGCCGCCACATCGGCCCCGCCGCCGCCTGCGCCGCCGTCGCGTGAAACCGCTTCATCGCCCGCGCCGAGACCTCTTCCCCCACGGCCGCCTGCCCCAGCAACGCCGACAACGCCCGCAGCCGCGCCAGTTCGCCCGCGCACGCCGCGCACCCGGCCACGTGCCGCTCCATCGCCGCCCGCTCCGCCGCCGGCAACTCGCCGTCGTAATACGCCCCGACCCGGCTTGTCTGTTCGCATTCACTCATAGCCTATTCCTTCCCCCGCGTCACACCGTCCGCCAAGTAGTCTTTCAACAATTCCTGCATCGCACGCCGGGCCCGGAACAGCCTGCTCTCGACCGTCCCTCGCGGCAGGGCCAGCGCCGCGGCCATCTCGTCATACGACAGCCCTTCCAGCTCCCGCAGCACCAGCACTTCCCGATGCTCGGGCGAAAGCTCATCCATCGCCGCCATCACATCCATCCGTGCATCCGCGGCCGCCTGGCCGCCGGGGGCCTCTCGAAGGCCCCGCTCGGTCTTCGCCTGCCCGCGGGCCAGCTCCCCCCGCCGCTGCCGCTTCCGCAGGCACGCCGCCGCCTGCCGCACCGCGATCCGCGTCAGCCACGTCTTCACCGACGCCTCCCCCCGATACCCAGCCAGTCCGGCAAACGCCCCCGCGAACGTCTCCTGCACGACATCTTCCGCATCCGCCCGGTTCCCCACCAGCGCTCCCGCCAGCCTCATCAGCCCGGCCGCGTGCCGGTCCACCAGCTCATGAAACGCCTTCCCCTCCCCGCGCAAGGCCTTCGCGACGAGTTCGTTATCCTCTCGCCCGGCCTGGTCGTCGGCATTGGGTATTGCTGGTCTCATCCCTATAGTTGTTAAACGCCCCGTCTTTCTTCCCCATGCCCTGATATTTTTTTTGCCCCACACCCCCTCCCCCTGGGGGGAAGTTGTGGCGTTGCCCCTTGGCACCGGCCGCCCTATCGGTATAATCCATGGGAGCAGTTCCCCGGAAGGCGTCCAACCATGGTCACCATGAAGGAAATCCACGCGATCGGACAACGCATCGGGCGGGAGTTCAACGCCCACCGCGTGATCCTCTTCGGTTCCCGCGCCCACGGCCGTGCCCGGCCCGACAGCGACGTCGACCTCCTCGTGATCCTTCCCTTCCGTGGGCGCACGCTGACGAAATCCCTCGAGATCCTCAACCGCCTCGATCTGGCCATCCCGATCGACCTCCTCGCCCGCCGCCCCGCCGACGTAAAACGCCGCTACGCCCAGCGCGACCCCCTCATGCGAGACGCCCTCGACCGCGGCAAGGTGCTGTATGAACAGCACCGTTAGGGAATGGCTCGACAAGGCCCAGGCCCGACGGGGTAGGGCGGTAGCCCGTAGCCTGTAGCCGGTCTTCACCCCGTAGGGGTGCTCGTCAGTAGTCGGCGGCGTGTTGAAAAGCCCCCGGGCCCGGAGCGCCCCCCCTCATTCTTCTTTCCGCCCAGGAGGGGCCGGCGTATCTTCCGGCCGCCCTGCGATCACGCCGGCCCCTTCGGGGCGAGAAGATGGGAGGGAGGGAGGGAGGTGTGGGTGGCATCTCGTCTACCGGGGGCTTCCGCACCCCGGCTACCAACGAGCGCCCCGACGGGGCGAGGCCCTTACGGCAAACATTGCATGCAGTCTCCGGACTGCTGTATACTGGGAACCGTGCATATGGAGATGAATATGGGCAGAAAGAAAGGTGGAAATCGTAGCGGAGAATCCATTCTGGATCCGACGGCGGAGATTCGAGCGGAACTCCGAAGCATTGTGCGCCAACTGGAAGACCTTCGCCATCCGATTGGCCGTTTCGAGGAATTGCCTGACCCAACAGAAGGTCAACCGACATTGTATGTGCATTTCGATGATCGCCCACGACGGCGGATAAATGGGTTGCGCATATGCACACCGAGTGTTGCCTTGCCCGATGAACGCATTACAGATGCAGTTCTTTCGACTGCACAGGGCATTTGGCATCTCAAAGACCGGCTCATGCAATGGTGCAAGGTTCATGGATGCCCGGAGGACGTTGAGGTTTACGCCAGACAAAGCCCTGATCTACTGGTCTGTGCCGACTTGGCGAATCGGAAGAAGCATGGCCGCCACGAGAATCGCTCAGGTTGTGACCCGCGGCTTGGGGTGATCAAGTTCGATACGAGTCAATCGGGAGTTATAGAGTTGTTCTATGACGGGGCCACCAAGGAAAAGGGACTGCTCGTCACCGAACCAAGGCCTCTTTCGTTTTCCATTCCCGTCTTGGCAGCCGACGACAAGACGGAAATAGGGGATGCGTTGGGGATCCTTGCAGGTGGCCTTCAGCATTGGAAAACTTTGATTCGCAAGGTTGGCATCCTCGAGGGGACGGACCCCGAAACCGTCGCGGTGAAGCAGATGTTTGGGCTCCTCTGACGCCGTTGCGGCACAAAGTGCGCATCCTATTCGAAAGGGCCCCGCCCATATCCGAGGGCCCACGGTGAAGTGGTTGGTTTCACCCAATCCACTACTTCCATGCCTAGCGCGCGCCTGACGACCGGGTTATACGTTCCCTTGAACCCTATCGTCTTCAAAACCATTCGGAGCAAGAGATCGTGCAGGTGGGTCTTCAGGATGTGTGCTTCGATCGGATCATGTTTGCCGCTCCTGAAATCGAAGTAGGTCTCGTGAATGGTAATCCCCCGATAATACGACAACAGCTCAGCCCATGATCGCCCATCAGATCTTGGATTTTCCTGGAGGAACGTCTGTGCGATGTGGGCATCAGGGAAGGCGAAATGGTCGATAACGTTCACAACCGCGCGACCAAACGCCTCATCTTTGTCGGTTGGTGTTGTCTTTGCCCTTTCGGCTATTCTCTGTAAGGCCCGCCTCTCTGCGGGTAACAGGGATCTATCTTGCGCGAGAACCTCGAACTCTCTACTGACTTCCTGAAGTCGTTGGCGGACAAGAAGACGTTTGTCCTGGGGTAACGAGGCAAGCAAAGAAATGGTCTTTTGCCCGTGTGCCCTACAGAAACACTCAAGGGCTCGGAAGAAGGTGACCATCCTGTCTTCGATCGTGAGTCCCTCTTGACTGCCCCTGATCAGGTAATGGACAATCGCATGCATGCCTCGCAAGCGAAATTCCTCACAGGAGGACCCAGCCTCCAGTAGGTGACCAATTGCTCTGTTTGCGTTTCCATCAATCGCCACGAACCCCTGGGTGTAGATCGGCGGGGCACTTCTCAAATGGACCCGTCCCACCAGAGACTGATCCTGATCTCGGAACTCGATCCAAGGAGATCCAATCGTATTCCCGCTGGCGAGACCCAGGAGCGATAGGAGGTGGAATGGGAACCATTTCTCCACCTCCGTCCAGGAGTCAACACGTTCATTGGATATCTCACCAATCATGACCGCCGTGATCAGACTTCCTCGCCGGCCATCCCTCAGACGTTTCTCGCGTTTTTCGTAATCAGAGAGCCTCTCAATGAAAACTGGCTTTCTGAGAAGATTGAAGTAGATGACTCTCGAATCCCATTCGTTCAGCAACTTCGCCAGGTCTTTCTTCTTTGGTTCTACTTCCGTGGGCACCACCCGCAAACCGCGTATCCGAAGAGGATGGGTGCGCAACTCTTCTCGGAAATCCGGGAAACCGGAGAGGAAATTCGTTAAGGGAATGACCCAGTAACACGGGCGTCCTAGTCTACTTGGAACAAATAGCCAGGAAGTGCCGGAAATCCTGATATTCGGATTCGTCGCAATGCCATAATGCATGTCAACGGATGAAAGGTGCGGGCAGTCGTTGCTCAAGAAGACCCCATCTGCACATGTCATTCTCACCGTCTTACATTGGTTTCCAAACGGGTTAACGCCCAATGTGGAACCTTCGGCTGTCTTGACTGGCGGGTGTCCTGTCAACAATTCGGCAAGGCCAACCTCAAGCGGACAATCAACTCCGAAGGATTTCACCTCTACTTCGATTTCGAACAACTCCGAGTCCCGAACACGGACAATACCCGGACCTTCAACCCATCCGCCCAGTTTCTCGAATTCTATTCGGGTAGGGCCGATGTAGTCCAAGCGCGTCTGGAACCACTTCGTTTGCAGCGGGTTCATTGGACATCTCCCCCCCTCTCCCGATTCAACCGGAGCAAATTCGCCAGCACTTGCTGATCCACTTCCGCCCGTTGGGCGGCGAGGGGGTGGGCGGGGGGGAGGGGTTGGCCGGCGCCGGAGTCGAGCCAGAGGTCGGCCCAGGTGGAGGGCCAGAGGCCGGTGGGGTCGAGGGAGGCGTAGGCGGCCAGGACGGCGCGGTCGAGGGCGTGGTGGGCCAGGCGAAGCCAGGTCGGCCGTTCGTTGTACAGGTTGGTCAACGTGCGTTTGCGGAGGTTGGGGTCCTTGGCGGCCCGGGCCATGATGGCGGAGTGGCGAAGGAGCGGCCGGGCGGAGGCGGGCACGTCGGCGAAGGAGTCTTCGGCGTCGACGGCTTCTTCCAGGGGGGCCAGCCATTCGGGCGGGTTGAGCCATTTTTCGCGGAGTTGGTTTAGTTCGGCCGCGGCGCGGCCGATGGCCTCCAGAAGCGAATCGCCCGCCGGTTCCCCCCCGGGCGGCCAGGGAAGGGCGAATGTCTCGAAACAGGTCGTCGGGGTGTAGCGCGGCCGGTCTTCAAGCTGTGTGCCCATCCGCAACGCCCACAACTCGTGAATCGAACTGTGCAACACCCCGAAAAAGTAGTCATCAGAGCGGGCGAAAACGATCAACTGGTGATCGGGAAGAACGCGGCCGTCGAGGATGACGAATAACCGGTGCTTCGTCACGTTGGGTGTGACGATAACCCGTTCGTTGGGAAGCGCCGCCCGCATGGCCGGCCTCGGTTCCACGTGGATCCACCACCGCTCGGCGTAGGCGGCCCTTCGATTGTTCGCTCGTTCCGGCTTGACGTTCTCCTCGATGATCCGAAGAGGCGATTCAAACCCTGCGGCCTCCTGAAGAGGCATTTCGCAGCCAAAGTCGACAATCCACATGCCCCGACCTCTCTTGGTGAGGTCGCTCCCGTTCACCCACGGCCGGAGGACTTCAGAATTATCGCGGCCTGTCGGATTTGGGGTGGCAAGGAGATTGCTCGCACATTCCCAGGTAATGTCGAAGGCTCCCCCTTTGGTGTCGCCCATGAAACCAATCCCCGCATTCTGGGGCAAGACGTTGGCAGACGTTTGGTCCTCCCCGCTGCCAATGTCGGAATGAATCTCGCTGACAGATTGGCCGTCAAGCATCCGTTCCTTCTGCGTACCGTTGTCGAACCCAACCATTGAAACGTGGACGTTCGCGCCATCGAGAACCCATTCCCGGTCGGACCAGGCCATGAAGATGTCGCCGGTTTTCTTGATCCGCTCAAGGACGGTTCGGTTGTCGCCGCCGCGGATGCCTTGGGTTGCCAGGAGCCCGGCGCGGAGGGAGGGATTCTTTTCGATGGCCTGGCGGGCCAGCTCGAACCAGTAGCAGCAGAGGTCGGAGGTTTTGGGCAGGTCGAAGGCGGTGTACATGGCGGCGACGTAGTCGTCGGGCAGGCCGCTCTTGCGGAAGAGTTTTGAGCCCAGGAACGGCGGGTTGCCGATGATGAAATCGGCCTCCGGCCCTTCGGCACTGCCATTCTCCCCCAACAGGTCATCGGGCGTGGACTTCGCCTCATGGATCGATCCAAGCTAGGCCCGGACCGCACCCAGACCCT
>JAPLNA010000348.1 GCA_026693065.1 Planctomycetota bacterium | reverse complement strand
TCTCTTCACGGCGATACCGGCCCTGGCCCTACCGGCCTGCTGGGTCCTCCGGCGCCGCCGCCCGGGCGGGCGGGCCCCCGCGCGATTCGCCGCCGGCGCCCTGGCTCTGATGGCGGCCTACCTCGCCGCCGGGCGAGTCCTCCACGACCGCGCCGTCGACAAGGCCCTGGCCGCCGTCGGAAACGAAACCGTCCTCTCCGCCCATGCCTACCCCGCCCTCGGAACGATCTTCCTCTGGCGGACCGTCGTCGAGACCGACGTCCGCTGGCACGTCATGCGGGTGCACTTCCTGGCCCCCGCCGGAGGCGACGTCCGCGCCGCCAGGCCCATCGACAAACAAATGGAAGACGCCTGGTACGCTCGCGCCCAGGCCCTCCCGCAGGTGGCCGACTTCGCCTGGGCCGGCACTCGCCCGCTCCGATGGGAAAGCCGAATCCGCCATGGAGCCCACGTCGTGACCTTCCACGACATGCGGTACGCCTGGCCCCTCGACGGCGTCGAAGGGCTCTGGGCGTTCGAAGTGACCCTCGACGACAACGGCGAAGTCCAGACCGCCCACCGGATCTTCCCCGTCACGCATGGCTCCCGCCGCCAAATGTTCAGCGAGATCTGGCACGAACTGTGGAACCCCTGATGCCCACCAAGGAGCCCGACATAACCACCCAGCCCCTCCACCGACATCTGGCGGAGTCGACCGATACGAGGCCGGCGACGAACTGACGTACGACGTCACCGGCGTCGTCCCGGCCGTCGCGTCCACCGTCCGCCTGGGCGTCGAGAAGTTCATCGGCGGCGGCTACGCCGGGCAGGTCTACCGCGCCACCGTGCTGGACATTCAGCCTCCCGCCGCCGCCCCCGCGGGCCTGGCCGTCGGGGCGACCGTGGCGATCAAGATCCTCCTTCCCCCCTCGGCCTCGTCGCGGCGGTTCCGCGACGCCCTGTATCGCGTGGGTTTTCAGGGCCCGTTCCAGCTCCAGGTCAACCCCGCCGCCCTCCGGGCCGGGGCGCTCTGGCACGAGTTCATCACCTGCGCCGCCGCCGGGCGGTTCGGCACGCGCCAGGCCACCGCCGCCGTCTACGCCACCTTCACCGACCCGGTCCTGGGCAGCGGCGGCGAACTGCTCGAATGGATCGAGGGACGCACCTGGCGGTTCGAGGTCGACGATCATCTCGACGAACTGGGCAAGTGGAAGAAGCACCTGCCCACCAACCCGGCCGTTCTGGGCTCGCCCGAGTATCGCGCCAAACGCCGCTTCATGGCCGACTTCGTCTCGCTCCTGCACGAAATGGGCGCGCACGAGTTCGCCCGGCAGTACGAGTGGAGCACCTGCAAGAGCCAGCCGAACGTGTTGAAGCGTACGGCCTTTGACGACGACCCGGCCGCCGGGCTCACCGCCGTCGACTTCCGCGCCGGGCTGACGCTGCTGCCCTTCCTGCCCATGAGTCCCGGCGACGTCATGCTGATAGTCAAGGGCGTCGCCCGCGGGTCGCTCGTCCAGTTCGACCGCGGCAATCTGAAGACCCTCCGCGCTTACGTCGCCGCCCACCCGGAGCACTTCGCCGGCATGGAGGGCGCCCTGGCCGAACTGGAGCAGTGCGAACGCGTCTATCGCGACTCCGTCCCCGACGTCACCCACAACCACGTGCGGCTGCTGTACAGCCGGCGGCTGTGGGGGACGATGTGCGACTCGGCCGTCACGGGCTGGCGGGTCGACAACGCCATCGACGACGGCGCCGCCCGCGTTCTTCGCCGTAGCCGCCTGCTGACGGGGCTGTTCGCCCTGACGGGCATGCTGGGCGTGCTGGCCGCCGCGGGCGCCCTGGCCGCGGGGGTCTGGGCGGCCCGGCACGAGTGCCTCACCTGGCCCCTGGCGGGCGAACTCGCCGCCGGCGCCGTCGGCGTCATGATCGGCTCGCGCTTCCTCCGGACGCTCCTGGGCCGGGGAGAGTATCGCAGACACTACCTGGCCCTCTTCTCCCCGGGCTACTTCGTTCGCGCCGTGCGGGGCCAGATGGCCGAGTCCGTCCTTCACTGGTGGCGAGGCGGGCGAGTCAGCGAAGCCAACGCCCGAACGGTGGCCGCCTGTCCGGGGCGATTCCTCGCCCACTGTCTCCTGCGCCCCCTGCCGCCCGGGCTGCACCGCTGCCTGAGCGACTGGGCGTTCCTCCGCGGGAAACTCGCCGCCGTCTTCGTCCGCCCCGTCCGGTTGTTCTTCCGCCCCTCCGCCCGCGAGGAATGGCTGCGAGACATGCTCGTCGCCGGAAGGAAACAGGGCATCCTCTCCGCCGAGGACGCACGGCTCATCGAGTTCCAGGTCGTCGAGCCCTACATTCAGAAGTACCTCAAGTGCCTCGCCGTCCACCTGTGCCTCGTGCCCCTGACGAGCCTGACGGCGGTGGTGGCCGCCACCTGGTACTGCCGCGCCAACGCCCTGCCCTGGAATGAACTGATCCCCACGTTCATCCTGATCACCGGCGGGTTCCACTTCCTGCCCGTCTCCCCGGGCTCGATCGCCCGCGGGCTGTACGTGCTCTACCTCGTCATCCGCGAGCGAAACTTCAAGGCCTACAACGTCGCCCTGTTCATCTCGTTCATCGGGCGGATCGGCTACCTGGCCTTCCCGATCCAGATGGCGTATCGCTACCCGGCGTTGGCGCGGTTCATGGCCGGGCACTGGGCCACCGGCGCCAGCCACCACGTGCCCGTCTTCGGCGAGAAGGGCGCCCTGCTCGAACACGGCGTGTTCGGGTGGTTCTACAACTGGCCCCTGACCTACCGCCGCCGCACCCGCGGGCGGACCAAGCTCCGCATGACCCTCCCCCATCGCTTCTGGCACGTCCCGCTGATCGCCGCCGTCGCCGTCGCCGTCTTCGCCCTGATCGCCCTGCTCTCCAGCCGCTTCCTCCCCGACTGGCCCGATTTCCAACGATTCCATCTGCTCTGGGTCTCCCTGGCCATGCCCTGCGGAATGGCCGTCACGGCCTGGGCGGGCGGGCACTCCTTCTTCCGCCGCATCCTCTACGGCACCCTCTGCGGGGCCATGATCGGCGTGGGATACCTCTGCACCCTCCGCTTCGGCCCGGAAGTCCTCGCCGGCACGCTGACCGCCGACGTCTACATGCCCGAGGGCTCTCTCGAAGCGGGCCTCTTCGCCCTGCTGGCCGTCCACGGCGTCATCATCGCCGAGCTGAAAGTGAAGGAAACCAAGACCCCGGCGGCCTGAGGGCCAATTTCAAATCTGAAATCTCAAATCTGAGATTTGAGATTTGAGATCTGAAATCTCAGATCCCCTCCCTACCGAAACACCCCCACCCTTAGCACGACCTGGCAGACCAGGTTCGCGTACACCCCCGCCATCAGGTCGTCCAGCAGCATGCCCCACCCGGCGGGCAAGGCCTCGAACTGCCTCGCCGGCGGGGGCTTGATCACGTCGAACAGCCGGAAGAAGAATAGCCCCACCCCCGCCGTCACCGCGTGCTGCCACATCCCCGCGCCCACCGGCAGGGCGAGCATGGTGACGGCCTGCCCGGCCCATTCGTCGGCCACCATCTGCGAGGGGTCTTTGCGGGCGTAGGCCTTCTCCGCGAACCGTCCGAACCCCACGCACACGGCCGAGAACACGACGATCACCGCCGCCATGGCGATCGTGAGGGTTCGCTCATCTCCGCCGCTGCCCCAGCACAGCCCCAGCCAGCCCGCCGCCACGGCGGCCGAGCCCCACGAACCAGGGGCGACGGGAAGGTATCCCGTCCCGAACCCCGACACCAGCAGCTTACGCAGCCAGTTCATCGTTGAAGAGAATCTTCCGGGCCTTGCCCACGTAGTTGAACGCGCTGACGACCGTCACGATCACCGACAGCCACACCAGGCCGATCTTCCCGTAGATCGCCCATTCCTGATCGGGCAGGTAAGCCAGTTGGACGAGGATCCCGCAGATCGCCGCCGACTGAACGAACATCTTGACCTTGCCCGCCAGCGTCGCGGGGAATTTGATACCCAGGCTCTCGCTGTAGCCCCGCACGGCCGAGACGACGAACTCCCTCGCGAGGATCACGACGACCATCCACGGCTGAACGGCCGACATCATCCGCCCGGTCAGCCAGACGGGGATGCCGGGCGTGGGGCCGGCGAAGTTGGGCCCGGCGAGCATCGCGAACGCCCCGACGACGAGCACTTTGTCCACGAACGGGTCGACGATCCGCCCGAAGGCGCTGGTGACGTTGAGTTTCCTCGCCAGGTATCCGTCCAGAATGTCGGTAATCCCCGCGATCAGATACACCACCAGCGCCACCGTCAGCAGGTTCTCGCTGCCGGGGGCGTACACTCCCACCAGCGCGAAGAACCCCGCCGCCAGGCCGATCCGGCCGACCGTCAACTGATTGGGCACCTTCCAGTTCATAGGACGCGGATTGTCGCGGGAAACCGGCCGATTGTCAAACGCCGTTTCTCCGCCCCACGCTCACCTTCAGATCGTACCCGTCCCATCCCGTGACGGTCCCTTCGACGAACTCCCCGGCCGGGCGGGGGCGGTCGAGGAGGCACACACTGTCGATGTCAGGGGCCTGGCCGTAGTAGCGCCCGATGCATCGCCCCGCGGCGTCGAGCCCGTCCACCAGAACGGTGACGGGCGAGCCGGTAACGGCGGCGTTGGCGGCGAAGGCGATCTTCTGCTGGGCGAGCATGACCTGGCGGGCGCGGCGGGCCTTGACGGGCGAGGGCTTCTGCCCGCGCATCTCCGCCGCCGGCGTGCCCTCCTCGGGCGAATACTCGAACACGCCCAGGGCGTCGAACTTCGCCTCCTTCACGAAGGCCAGCAGCTCGCGGAATTCCTCCTCCGTCTCGCCCGGGAAGCCCACGATGAGCGTCGTGCGGATCACCATGCCCTCGATCGCCCGCAGGTTCCGCATCAGCCCTTCGATCGACCGCCTCGTCGTCCCGCGGCGCATCCGGCGGAGCACGCTCGTGG
Source organism: Planctomycetota bacterium (assembly GCA_026693065.1). GTDB lineage: Bacteria > Planctomycetota > Phycisphaerae > SM23-33 > SM23-33 > JAPLNA01. The sequence continues at coordinate 31,553 of JAPLNA010000348.1, read as the reverse complement.
AGACGTGTTGGAGGGGCACGTCGACGTAGGGCACGACGTGGCGGCAGCCGGCCATCGCCTCGAGCAGTTCCTGCGTGAACCCCCACGGGTAGGCGTACAGCAGGCGGATCCACTCCACTCCGTCCAGGCCGTCGAGTTTCCGAAGGAGTTTCGCCAGCGTGGCGCCCCCGCCCAGGTCCGCCCCGTACCCGGTGGTGTCCTGTCCGATGACGTTGAGTTCCACCGCCCCGTCGGCGATGAGTTCCCGCGCTTCCTTCATCACGGTCTGCGGCGGTTTGGACCGAAACGGTCCGCGTATCGCGGGGATCGTGCAGAAACTGCATTCTCTACTACAACCCTCGGAGATCCTCAGATACGCGGTGTGTTTGGGGGTCAGTCGGAATCTCTCGGTATCTTCTCCCTCCCACCGCGTGCGGTTTCGCGGGGTCTTCTCTCCCGTCTTCTCCCCCATCACCGCGTCGACGATCTTCTCGCGATCGTTCACTCCGACGATCGCGTCGATCCCCGGTGCGTCCTGGAAGATCCTGTCCCCATCCCGGTTGACCAGACACCCGGCGACGACGACGCGCCTCGCCCGCCCGGCGGCCTTGTGCGCGAGGGCCTCGCGGATCACCCCCAGCGATTCCTCCCGCGCCGCCCCCAGGAACCCGCAGGTGTTCACGACGATCACGTCGGCGTCCTCCATCGGGGCCCCGACCACGATCTCCCGCCCGGCCAGCAGGCCGAGCATCTTCTCGGAGTCCACCAGGTTTTTCGGGCAGCCCAGCGAGACCAGGGCGACTTTGGTTTTGCGTTTGGTCGTCATGAGGCCCATGATACGCCCGCGCGCGGGAATCGCAAAGACTCCCCTTGAATGTCGGCGAGGTGCGGGTAACAATGACGCACCCTCTGAAAGGACCACCAATGACCAACGTACGATGGGGTTTGCTGGCCGCCGGCGGCATCGCCGGGGCCTACGCGCACGCTCTGCAACAGACAGCCTCCAAGGGCGCCGCCGCCGTCGCCAGCCGCGACAAGGCCAAGGCCCAGAAATTCGCCGACAATTTCAAGATCCCCAAGGTCTACGGCAGCTACGAAGAGCTGCTGGCCGACAAGGACATCGACGCGGTGTACATCTCCACCCCTCACCCGCACCACGCCGAGTGGGCCATCAAGGCCGCCGACGCGGGCAAGCACATGGTCTGCGAGAAACCGCTGACCATGAGCCTCGCCGACACGATGACCGTGATCGAGGCCGCCCGAAGGAACAACGTCTTCCTGATGGAAGCCTTCATGTACCGCTGCACCCCCCAGACGGCCAAGGTGTATCAGTTGATCCGTGACGGGGCGATCGGGCAGGTCCGCATCATTAACGCCAGCTTCGCCTTCACGTGCGGGTACGGCAATCCCGACGGGCGGCTGATGAACCCGGCCCTGGGCGGCGGGGGCATTCTAGACGTGGGGTGCTACACCGTTTCGATGGCCCGCCTGATCGCGGGGGCGGCCCTGGGCAAGGACTTCGCCGACCCCATCGACGTCCAGGGCGCCGGGCACATCGGGAAGACCGGCGTGGACGAATGGGCCGCCGCTACCCTCAAGTTCGACAACGACATCCTCGCCCGCCTCCTCACGGGCGTGCAGATCAACGCCGAGAACAGCGTCGTGATCTGGGGCTCCGATGGGCGGATCGAGATCCCCAGCCCGTGGTTCGTCCACGGACGCGAGCCCGGCTCGGCCAGCTTCACCCTCCAGCGCGGCGGCAAGGACCCCGAGCAGGTGCCGTGCCCCGCCGACAAGGGCATCTACGCCCTGGAGGCCGAGATCGCCATGACCGCCATCGCCAAGGGCCACACCCAGGCCCCCTGCCCGGCCATGAGCTGGGGCGATTCGCTCAGCCAGGCCCGCACCATCGACCGCTGGCGGGCGGCCATCGGGCTGAGCTACCCCTGCGAAACCGTCGCCGCCTACGCCCAGCCGCTGGACCGCAAGCCCCTCGCCATCCGCTCGCCCAACAAGATGCCCTACGGCGAGATTCCCGGCGTGGGCAAGAAGATCTCGCGGCTGATCATGGGCACGATGGCGCAGGAGAACATCGGCCACGCCACCGCCCTGTTCGACGACTTCTACGCCCGGGGCGGCAACGCCTTCGACACGGCCCATATCTACGCCGGGGGCAACACCGAGGTGTTGCTGGGCCAATGGCTCAAGAACCGCGGGCTGCGAGAGAAGGTGGTCGTCATCGTCAAGGGCGCCCACCCGCCGGCGACCCACGTGCAGGGCATTCGCGAGCAGTTCAACGTCAGCCTCGACCGCCTGAAGATCGACTACGCCGACATGTACTTCATGCACCGCGACAACACGGACATTCCGGTGGGCGAGTTCGTGGACTGCCTCAACGAGCTCAAGGCCGCCGGGCGCGTGCGGGCCTTCGGCGGCAGCAACTGGACGAAGGAACGCATCGACGCCGCCAACGCCTACGCCGCCAAGGCGGGCAAGACGGGCTTCGTCGCCGTCAGCAACAACTTCTCCCTGGCCCAGATGCTCAACCCCCTGTGGGGCGGCTGCCTGGCCAGTTCCACCCCCGAGTACCGCGCCTGGCACAAGAAGACGCAGATCGCCAACCTGGCCTGGTCGGCGCAGGCCCGTGGGTTCTTCGACCCCGCCCGCGCGAGCAAGGCCAACACCAGCGATCCCGGCATGGTCGCCACCTGGTACAGCGACGACAACTTCCGCCGGCAGGGGCGCGCCATCGAACTGGCCGCCAAGTACAAGTGCCACCCGATGGCCATCGCGACGGCGTACGTGCTGGGCATCAAGGACTTCCCCCTGTTCGCGATGGTCGGCCCGGCGACCCTGGAAGAATCCGCCGCCACCTTCGCCGCCCTGGACGTCCAACTCACCGACAAGGAAGTCCGCTGGCTGAACCTGGAAGACTAGGCCCCCCCGCCCGGGCGGGCGGACAAAATGAAAAGTCCACGGAAGCCCAATATCCTCTTCCTGATGGACGACCAGCACCGCAGCGACAGCCTCGGCTGCGCCGGCCACCCCGCCGTCCGCACCCCCGTGCTGGACGCCCTGGCCGGCGAGGGCGTGTGCTTCTCGCGGGCGTATTCCTCCGTGCCCTCCTGCACCCCCGCGCGGGCGGCCCTGCTCACCGGGCGAAGTCCCTGGGGCCACGGAATGCTCGGCTACGGCGATATCGCCCCCCGCTACGACGCCGAAAAACCGCGCCTGCTCGCCAAGGCGGGCTACCGCACGGCCGCCATCGGCAAGAACCACTTCGAGCCCCCCCGCAACGCCCACGGGTACGAAACCGTCGTGCTCGAGGAGGGCTGGTACAGCGAGGCCGGGCCACGCACGCCGTTCAAGTGCGACTATATCCGCTTCTTCGAGCAGGCCGCCCCGGGCGAAAACCCCAACGCCACCGGCCTGGGCTACAACGACCGCACGGTGTGTGCCTTCCCCTTCGCCGACGAACTCCACCCGACGCACTTCACCGCCCAGCGGGCCATCGACTACCTCAACGCGTACAAGAGCGACGAGCCGTTCTTCCTGAAGGTTTCCTTCCAGCGCCCCCACCCACCCTACGACCCGCCGCGGCGGTTCCTGGACATGTTCAAGGATGCCGCGATTCCCTCCGCGGCCGCCGGGGCCTGGTCGACAGAGGCGTTCGGCGACTTCGGCCCGCCCTGCGACCCGTGGGCGCCTCGGGCGAACCTGGGCCCCGAGGCCGTCCGTGAAACCCGCCAAGGCTACTACGCCGCCATCGCCTTCGTCGACGAGCAGATCGGGCGTCTGCTGGCCGTCCTGCGCGCCCGCGGCCTGGCCGACAACACGCTGATCCTCTTCACGAGCGACCACGGCGAGATGGCCGGCGACCACCACCTGTGGCGCAAGACCTACGCGTTCGAGGGCTCCGCCCGCGTGCCGATGATCCTCTGGTGGGGCGACGACGTGCTGGAGGCCCCCCGCGGGCGCCGGCTCGACCAGCTCGTGGAACTTCGCGACGTCCTGCCGACTTTCCTCGACGCCGCCGGCTCGCCCACCCCGCCAACCGTCGAGGGCCGATCCATGCTCGACCTCATCCGCGGCCGCTCCGAGGGCTGGCGGACGACGCTCGATCTCGAGCACGCCGCCTGCTACTGGCCCGCCAGCGGCTGGACCGCCCTGACCGACGCACGGCACAAGTACATCTACCACAGTTTCGACGGCCGACAGCAACTCTTCGATCTCGCCAACGACCCCCTGGAGCAGAACGACCTGGCCGGCGAGCAAACCCACGCGACCGTCCTGGGCGCGTGGCGGAGCCGGATGATCGAGCACCTCGCCGTTCGCGGCGAGGCCTGGGTCAAGGGCGGCGACCTGGCGCTCCAACCGCAGCGAATCCTCTACGGGGCGAACTACCCGCAGCCGTAGCCTCAGCCGACGACGATCCGCCAGCAGTAGTGGATGCGCCCGTTACGGAAGTCGTCAGGGATGGTTTTCTGGGAGATGTCCTGGCAGGCCAGGCCCGGCAGGGCCGATTCGTCCAGCTTGAAGCGGCGGAAGTTGGTGGAGAAGTAGATCACCCCGCCGGGCGGCATGAGGGCCGCCGCCGCCAGGAGCAGAGGGGCGTAGTCCCGCTGGACGTCGAAGATGTCGTCGAGCATCTTGCTGTTGGAGAAGGTCGGCGGGTCGATGACGGCCAGGTCGTACCACGCGCCGCCCTTGTGGTCGCGAACGAACGCCATCGCGTCCGACCGAACGAACGTGTGCTTGTCGACGGAGTTCCCCTGGCAAAAACCATTGGCCGCCATGTTTCGCTGGGCCCAGTCGAGGTAGGTGTTGGACAGGTCGACGGTGGTCGTCGAGGCCGCCCCGCCGGACGCGGCGTACACGCTGAACGAGCCGGTGTACCCGAACAGGTTCAACATGCGCTTCCCGGCGGATTCCTTCCGGACCATCTCGCGGGTGAGGCGGTGGTCGAGGAACAGCCCCGTGTCGAGGTAGTCCGAGAGGTTGACCTCGAAGGCCAGCCCCCCCTCGTGCACCGTCGCGACGTAGCCCGTCTGCGAGAACTTGCCGTACTGGGCGGGGCCCTTCTGCCGCTCGCGGCGCTTCAGGAACGTCCGCTCCCGCGTCACGCCCAGGACCTCGCCGGCCGTCTCGGCCATCAGGTCCAGCCAGTTGGCGTGCTCGGCGGGCGTGCGGGCGTGCGGGCGTTCGTACTCGGCCAGGTGCAGCCGCCCCTCGTAGATGTCCACGGCCAGGGGCACCTCGGGAATGTCGCGGTCATAGAGCCGATAGCACGTAACCCCCCGCGCCGGCCACCGCCGCAGGTGCCGGGCGGTTTTCTTGAGCCGGTTGGCAAACGCCTCGGCCTGGGCGGCGGCATTGGGCTTGAGCCCCCCGAACGCCGGCGCGACCGCCGGGGCCAGGTCGTCCTCGGCCTCGCCCTGCCACGCCGGGGGAAAAAGGGGACAGGCTACTTTTTCGCCCCCTGCATCTGTCGGATCAGACGGGGCCTCTGGAGCAGGTGCTGAACCGGAGGTGTCAGAAAAGTAGCCTGTCCCCTTTTTGTCCGGCCGCGGGCCGTGGAACTGGTAGAACGTGCACTCGATCGGGCCGTTGTAGAGCTTGCGGCGGCGCGAGGCCTGCTGGCCCAGGACGGCCTCGAGGTTCTCGCTCGTGAGGATGTAGAAACTCCAGGTGGGCAGGCGGCGGAAGACGTCGCTCATCGAGCGATAGAGCCCGTGGATGTCGATGCCTTCGTTAAACCGCTCGCCGTAGGGCGGGTTACAGAGGATGTACCCGTAGCGAAGAGGCGAGCGGAGTTCCTCGAACGGTCGGACCTGGAACTCGACGTCGTCGCCCACGCCGGCCAGCCCCGCGTGATACGCCGACAAACTCGCCGCCTGCTCCGAGACGTCCGAGCCGATGATCTTCAGGGGCAGAGCGGGCTTGGCGAGCTCCCGCGCACGAGCGCGTTCCTCCGCCCACACGCCCGGGGCCAGGGCGGGCCAGTCCTCGGCCAGGAATCGCCGGTTCAGCCCCGGGGCGAGGTTCCGCCCGATCAGGGCCGCCTCGATCGGAATCGTCCCGCTGCCGCAGAACGGATCGATCAGCGGGCGGTCAGGGCGCCAGAAACTCAACTGGATCATGGCCGCGGCGATGGTTTCCTTCAGCGGCGCGGGCCCGGCGGCGGCGCGGTAGCCCCGCTTGTGCAGGCCCGGGCCGCTCGTGTCGATCGTCAGGCGGACCGTGTCCTCCAGAATCGCCACCTCGACGGGCACGGCCGGGCCCGTCTCGGGCAGCGTGCCGACCCGATGGGCGGCCCGCAACTTCTCGACGATCGCCTTCTTGACGATCTTCTGGCAGGCGGGCACGGAGGACAGTTGGCTCTTGTGGCTTCGCCCGGAGACGGGAAACGCCCCGTCGGCGGGGATCCACTGCTCCCAGGGCAGGGCGTTGGTGCGGTCGAAGAGCTCGCCGAAGTCGCGGGCTTCAAATGTGCCCACGAGCAGGAGGACCCGCTCGGCCGTGCGGAGCCAGAGGTTCGCGCGGGCCAGCGCCCTCGCGTCGCCGGTAAACAGGATGCGCCCGGGCGAACAGACTCTCGCGTCGGGGTAGCCCAGGTCGGCCAGCTCGTGCTTGACGCAGGCCTCCAGGCCCGCCGTCGCGGTGGCGATCAGTTGCAGTGGTTCCATGCCGTCGTTGGTTCCAGGGGGGGCCAAAGCGCTCTATTCTACGGGCGGCGGCCCGATAAGTCATGCGCAACCGCCCCGCGCGGGGCGGAAACATCTTGTCGGCGGCCCAGGCCCCGCCCCCGCGGAGCCAGGCCCGGGAGAGTCCCTGATGCCGGCGACACCCGAAACTCCGGCGGTCGAACTGACCGTGTGCATTCCCGCCTACAACGAGGCCGGGGCGATCCGAGCGACCCTCGAGGCCCTGCGGGGGCGGTTCGGCCAGGCCCAGATCATCGTCGTCGACGACGCCTCCACCGACGAGACGGGCGCCATCGCCCGCGGCGTGGGGGGCATCGAGGTGATCACTCACACCCGGAACATGGGGTACGGGGCGGCCATCAAGACCGCCATGCGCCGGGCCCGCGGGGAGGTCGTCGCCTGGTACGACGCCGACGGGCAGCACCGCCCGGAGGACCTGGCCGCCGTCGTCGCCCCCGTGCTGGCCGGCGAGAAGGACGCCGTCATCGGCGCCCGCGTCAAAGGCTCCGACGTCCGCCGGGGGCGCGTGCCCGGCAAGATGGTCCTCAAGCACGTCGCCCAGGCCGTCGCCCGCGAGAAGATCCGCGACCTGAACTCCGGCCTCCGGTGCTTCCGACGGGACGTGATCCTGCGGTACGCCCATCTGCTGCCCGACCGGTTCTCGGCCTCGACGACGAGCACGCTGGTGATGATCAAGCGGGGCTATCGCCTGGGGTACGTGGACATCGTCACCAGCGCCCGCGTGGGCACGAGCACGGTGCGGATGAGCGACGGGCTGGCGGCGCTGCACCTGATCACCCGGCTGCTGGTGCTCTTCGAGGCGTTCCGGTTCTTCGGCGTGCTGAGTTTGCTCCAGATCGTGCCCGGGTTGACCTACGGGCTGTACGTGGCGTTCACCCACCACCAGGGCTTCCCGACGCTGGCCAGCACGGTCGTCACGTCGGGCGTGCTGACGTTCCTGATCGGGCTGGTGTGCGACCAGATCGCCGCGATGCGCCAGGAGCGGTTCGAGGGGGAGTAAAGGGACGGGCGCGGGAGGGTTCAGCTTTCTTCGGGGCGGATGTCGCATCGCCGGCGGAGGAGGCGCAGCCCGCCCATCGCCACGGCGAGCACGGCCAGCACGGCATAGCCGGCCACGCGGACCATCCCGCAGGCCAGCAGCCCGGGCCCCATTCCCACGTGGACCTGCTCGCCCAGGACCGCGCAGGCCAGTTCGAGCAGCCCGAGGTTGCCCGGGGTGATGATGACGTAGGTGCTGAGTTTGTACAGGGCGCAGAACAGAGCCAGGGCGGGCAGGCTGACCGGGACGCCCAGGCCCAGGAAGCACACGCCGAAGGTCAGCGTGGTGATCGCGAAGACGGCCGCCCCCAGGGCGACCGTGGCGGCCAGGTAGCCGGCGCCGGTGACGCTCTGGCGGAGCCCGCCGACGACCTGGCGGCTCTTGGCGTGCAGCCAGGCCAGGTGGCGGTTGCGGGCGACCGGCAGGCTCAGGAAGGCCCACAGCACAGGCGGCACGAGGAGCGTGCCGGCCAGCAGGGCCGTCACGAACCCCCAGGCCGGCAGGCCCGCCACGCGGAGCGGAGTCGGCGCCGCCGCCAGCACCGCCAGCGTCACCAGCAGGTTGATCCCCGTGTCCAGCCAGGCGAACGCCACGTACGACGAGACGTATCCGGTATACGACACGCCGTGGAACTTCTTGAGCTGGACGCCGCGGTAGACGTTGCCCAGTTGCGGGAAGAAGATGTTGAGCCACTGCGACAGCACGAACAGGCGGAACCATTCGGCGAAGGCGATCCGGGCGTCGGCGACTTTGGTCAGCACGAACTGGTATCGCAACCCCTGCAGGAGATACTGGGCGATGAAAAGCCCCGCCAGGGCCACGGCGATCCACGGGCCCACGTGCAGCAGCAGCTTCAGGTCGTCCCGGTTCCGGTGGAAGACATAGACCACCCCGCCGGCGCACGCGGCCAGCAGCACCAGGCGGAAGGCCGATCGAAGCGACGATTTCACCTGAGGGGGCAAGGCGTTCTCCGGCGGCAGGGTCGGGCGGTCACGGGCGAGTCTCCGGGGCGTCAGAGGCCCGCGTGGCCGGGGGGGCCGGGGGGGGCAGGGCGATCCGCCACATCTTCACGGCCCCGGTGAGCCGGGCGTCGGTGACGGCGGTCAGCTCGGCGCCGATCGCCCGCAGGGCCTTCACGGCGCGGGCGGTGGAAGGCATTTTCACGTCCCCCACCAGCCAGCCCGGGCGGTGGCGCCTCGCGACGCGCTGGTACGTCTCATCGCTCAAGTCCGCGCCGGTCTGGGTCAGGGGGAAGCTGGGGATCCTCTCGATCATGAACAACAGGCGCGGCTCGCTCGTCAGGGCCGATGGCGTGCCGGCGTCCCGCTCGCGGATGTACCGGGCGGCGGTGAACCAGTCCTGGTCGTGTGCCAGACGCGCCCCGCCGGGGGTCTCTCCCCGGCGGTACGTCGCGCCGCGGGAGATGCTGTGGGCGAGGTTGACCGCCCCCGCGACGGCCACGCCCGCGGGCTCGTCCGCGCCGCCAGACGAGCGACGGCGACCGCGCCGGCCAGCAGGAGCACGACCATCCCGGGGTACAGGAACAGGAAGTATCGGCTCTTGACGCCCGAGGCGACCATGAGGGCGGCGACCAGGCCCGCCAGGGATAGCGGGAGCATGGGCTCGCGCCGGCGGAGTGCGACGAGGCAGCCGACGGCGATCAGGGCCGGCAGGATCAGCGTCAGCCCGGGCGGCACGTCGGAGAACCCGACCATGAGGTTGGAGGCGATCTTGAAGACCTCGGCGAAGAGGTTGTGGGCCATCGCGGGGATCATCTGGGCGATGGGCTTGCTCAGGTGGGAGGCGCTCAGGTAGGTCACCGGCTCACCGGAGACGTGGGCGGCGACGTATCGGTTCCACGCGATCACCGGCGTCAGGGCCAGCACCGCCAGGAGGCCCGCCCCCGCCAGCCTCGCCGCCGCCGGCCGCCCGCGCCACCCCAGCCACACCGCCAGGGCCGCCCCGGGCACGATGAGGAATCCGTTGCTCCGCGTGAGCGAGGCCGCCGCCAGGCCCAGCCCGGCCAGCGCCGCCCCCGCCCATCTCCCCGGCCCGTTAGCGGCGGACCAGACCGCCGCCGACATCCCCCACATCGCCAGCAGCGTGAACTGCAGATCGCTGATCGGCGAGGCGGCCACGTCCCAGACCACCATGTTCACCGCGAACGCCGCCGTCGCCAGCAGGGCCAGGTCGCGACCGAACATCCGCCGCGTCAGCCCGAACGCCGCCGGCGTGCACGCCAGCGCCAACACGATCTGGAAACAGTTGATCGCCAGGTACGACGGGCCGAACACCCGCGTGACGGCCGCCAACGCCAGCGGATACAGCGGCGGGACCATCGCGTGGAATTCACCGTTGAAGGTATAACCCTGGCCCTCGTTGATCGAGCGGGCCAGGCCCAGGTACAGGGCGCTGTCGGGCAGGCAGTGCCACGACCGGCTGACGTGAAAGGCCAGCAGCATGGCCGCCTGAAGGGCCAGCACGGCCGCCAGCAGCCAGGGGCGGTAAAACCCCGCGAGCGTCCTGGCGGCGTAGGCGATGGCGTCGTCCGGCCGCGGAATGTTGTATCCCCGAAGGTCGTCGGCGGGCGTCATGTCGTATGCAGTTCTCCCATAGGGGCTCACTCGTTCCGGCACCCGTGAGAGTACCGCCCCTCCGCCCGGGCTACAAGGGCCGCGTTCGGGCTGAGTCATCGCCAGTTCCAGCGGAGACCTTGGCGACGAGGCTTGCGAGGCGGCAGCCACCACGTCGGTGTTTGGGGCAAAGAGACGGGGATTAGGGGATTATCGGATTGGGGGATCGTCTCTTTGCCTCGATCACCGCAGGCGCTTCGACAGGACCGCCAGGGCGCCATTAACCGCGTCGCCCCGGAAAAACAGACTCCGATAGCCCCCGGAAGGCAAACTGGGAATGAGTAAGGCGTTCGGACAATTGACGCCGGGGCGTCGAGGCCGTATCCTGGAGTCGTTTGGCCGGAGTCGCCGGCCGTTGAAGGAGCCCCGCGATGCTGAAAGGCATTTCGCCGCTGTTGAGTCCGGAGTTGCTGGAAGTCCTGTGCCGCATGGGGCACGGGGACGAGATCGTGCTGGCCGACGCCCACTTCCCGGGCGAGACGTTCGGCCAACGGGTCGTCCGCGCCGACGGGCTGAAGATCCCCGCCCTGCTCGAGGCCATCCTGCCCTTGTTCGAGTTGGACGCGTACGTCGAGTCCCCGCTGGCGATGATGGCCCCGGTTGCGGGCGACAGCCTGGACCCGAAGGTCGAGGCCGCCTACCGAAAGGCCGTCGACGCCGTCGCCCCCAAGACGCCCCCCATCGCCCGCGTCGAACGCTTCGCCTTCTACGACCGCGCGAAGGACGCCTTCGCCGTCGTGATGACCGGCGAGACGGCCAAGTACGGCAACATCATCCTCAAGAAGGGCGTGACGCCCTGCTGACGGCCCCCGGCCGCGGGAGAGTAATCGAATGTCCGAAATGCCTTATGTCCTCGCCTGCGACGTCGGCAACACGCGGATCCACTTCGCCACGGTGAACGGCGAGTCGGTGGAAGACGTTCAGGCGTTCCGGATCGGCGACCTGGCGCACCTGGGCCCGGCGTTGGCGAAGGCGTGGGCGGCCATGCCCGCCCCCAAGAAGGTCGTCGCCAGCAGCGTGAACGTGAACGGGCTCAACGCCCTGGAGGCCGCCCTCGCCGAGGCCATCGGCGAAAGCGTGCTCCTGATCGGTCGCGACCTGCCCCTGCCCATCGCGACGACGCTGCCCGAGCCGCGGTCGATCGGCACGGACCGGCTGTGCGGGGCCATCGCCGCCTACGACCGCCTGGGGGTGGCCTGCGTGGTGGGCAGCTTCGGGACGGCGGCCACCGTCGACGCCGTCAACGACGAGGGCGTCTTCCTGGGCGGAGCGATCCTGCCCGGGCTCTCGATGGGCGCCGCCGCCCTGCACCGCGGCACGAGCCAATTGCCCCCCATCGAGCTGTCCGCCCCCGACTGGGTCTTCGGGGCCGACACCCGCCAGGCCATGGTCGGCGGGCTCATCTACGGCGCCCGCGGCGCCCTGCGCGAGCTCGTCGAGGCCTACGCCGCCCGCCTGGGCCGCTGGCCCATCGTCATCCTCACCGGCGGCGACGCCCACCTGATCTGCCCCGACCCCAACGCCTCCGAGCTCGTCCAGGCCATCGTGCCCGACCTGGTCCTCCGCGGCGTGGCCATCGCGTACTACAAAAGCCTGGTGGGCGGATGACCCCCGCCCCCGGGCCGACCATCGCCCGCCTCCTCACCCCACCCGGGCGAGGGGGCATTGCGGTGATCGGCCTGACCGGGCCCCGCGCCGGCGAGATCCTTGCTCGCGGCTTCCGCCCCGCCCCCTCCCACACCGCCGCCGGGCCGGCTCGCCTCCAACTCGGCCACGTCGTCGACGAAGCCCAGGTCCTCGACGAAGTACTCGTCCACGCTGACGAGGCCGCCGTCGAGATCAACATCCACGGGGGCTCGGCCGTCGCGGGCGAAGTGCTCGCCCTGCTGGAACGGCTGGGCGCGACGATCGCCCCGGCCCCGGGGGCCGACGGCGCGGCCTGGCCCGCCGCACACCCGCGGTGGAACAACCCCGCGATCGGACACGAGATGCTCGCCGCCCTCCCCCACGCGATCACCCCGGCGGCGACGGCGGCGGTGACGCAACAGTGGGCGGCGGGGGTGAGTGAATTGGTGAGCGGGACACCGACGGCGAAAGAAGTCCGTTTGCGGTTTCGCGCAGTTCCTCCCCAAGCCGCTTGCGGCTTCGCGAACGAACTCCGCGAAGCCGCAAGCGGCCTCGAGAGGATGAAGAAGGTGTTGTCGCCCCCCGAGGTCGTGCTCGCCGGCGAGCCCAACGCGGGCAAGAGTTCGCTGATGAACGCCCTCGTCGGCCGGGCGGTCTGCCTCGTCGACCCGACGGCCGGCACGACGCGGGACTGGGTTTGCGAGATCGCCTCCGTCGGGGGGGTGGCCTTTTACCTCACCGACACGGCCGGGCTGTGGGACGCCCCCGCCGGCATCGACGCCGAGGCCGTCCGCCGCGCCCGAGCGCGAGCCCAACACGCCGACCTGGTTCTCCTGCTGGCCCCCGGAGGCCCGGGCCAAACGCCCCCCTGGCTGCAGGGCCAAAAGGTCCTCCGCCTCGCCAGCCAGGCCGATCTCATCCCACCGGCCCCCGATGCCGACATCGCCGTCTCGGCCGTCACGGGCGAGGGGCTCGACGAGCTTCGCCGAAGAATCCTCGACGAACTTGGCCTGGCGGATTTCGACCCCGCGATGCCGTCGGCCTTCACCCAACGCCAGGCCGACCTGCTGACAAAACTCGCTGACGCCATCGACGCCCGGGATGACCGGGCCGTCGCGAACCTGACGCGGGAGTTTCTCTCGGGCGCTGCCGCTCAGCCGCGCTTGGACTGAACGGCCTTTTCGTAGGCCTTCACTTCGTCCAGCCAGGCGGCACCCACCGGGGCGGCGTGGGCGAGGCAGTAGTGGTCCCAGACGGCCCCGAGGGGCAGCGACTTGGCCTCTTCCAGAAGGGCCAGCCTCGCGGTGAAGTCGCCGGCGATCTCGACCGCCCGTAACTTGGCGATGGGTTCCAGGAACGCCGCCAGCAACGCCTTGAGCATCGATCGCGTGCCGATAACCCACGCGGCCACGCGGTTGATGCTCGCGTCGAAGTAGTCCAGCCCGATGTGCACGCGAGAGAGGAAGTTCCCGCGGACCAGTTCCTGCGCGATGGCCTGCAGTTCGTCGGACCCGATCACGACGTGGTCGCTGTCCCACCGGACGCCGCGGCTGACGTGCAGCAGCAGGCCGGGCACGAATTCCAGCACGGAGCTGATCTTGTCGGAGATGACCTCGGTCGGGTGAAAGTGCCCCGCGTCCAGGCAGAGCAGTTTCTGGTTCGTGGCGGCGTAGCCCATGTAGAACTCGTGCGAGCCGACGACGTAACTCTCCGAGCCGATGCCGAACAGCTTGCACTCGATCGCGTCGAGGTTGCACGCGAGGTCGGTCTTGACGGCGAAGATCTCGTCCAGGCTCTTGCGGAGGATCTGCCTCGGGCCCAGGCGGTCGACGGGGATGTCCTTGTACCCGTCGGGGATCCAGTGGTTGGTCACGCACGCCGAGCCCAGCCGCCGCCCGATGTGCTCGGCGATCGTGCGGCAGGCGAGGCAATGCTCGACCCAGAACTTCCGCACGCCCTCGTCACGGCTGGAGAGGGTGAAGCCCTCGGCGGCCATCGGGTGGGAGAAGCAGGTGGGGTTGAAGTCCACGCCCAGGCCCTTCTGGGCGGCCCAGTCGATCCAGGCGGCGAAGTGGGCCGGCTCGAGCCGGTTCCGCTCCACGCGGGTGCGGGTTTCGGCGTAGAAGGCGTGCAGGTTCACGCGGTGTTTGCCCGGGATCAGCGACAGGGCCTTGCCCATGTCCGCCCGGAGCTCATCGGGGGTGCGGGCCTTGCCCGGGTAGTTGCCCGTGGCGGCCAGCCCGCCGCCCAACTCCCCGCCGGCGTTCTCGAACCCGCCCACGTCGTCGCCCTGCCAGCACTGGAGAGACACCGGCACGCCCGCCAGGGCCTTCGTTGCCGCCGCCACGTCCACGCCCATCTCGCCGTACCGCTCGACGGCCAACTGATACACCTTCTCGATCGCTGATTCGGATGTCACGAATGGTTCCTTCTTGTCGGGGACTTATTTGTCCTGCTTGTCCTGCTTGTCCTGCTTGTCGGCCTTGTCGGGCTTGTCCTGATCGTCGTCTTCCTCTTCATCCACCGCCTTGCCCGTCGCGCCCCCGTCGTCCTTGACCGTGCCGCGAACGAACTTCCCGATCACCTTGGCCATGCCCTTGGCCAGCTTCTTCGGGCCGCTGTTGGTCAGGCTGTCGCCCCGGCTGACGCAGTGCGCCGTCGCGATCACCTGGTTATTCACGAGCAGCTCGACCTTGACGACGGCGTTGGAGTTCTGCCCGTGAGGCTGATAGTGAATCACCCGCCCGCGAACGGTCATGGGGTTGGCCCCCGCGCCGGCAGGGACGGACGGGAGGATCTTCCGCTTATCCACCGCCCGGGCCAGCGCGTCATCCACCAGGGCGGTGAATTCCGCCGGCGCGAGCGTGGGCACGTCGTTGGTCAACGGCTCGCAGACGACGTCGGTCACGGGCTGGCCGATCGGGGCCGCCGGGCCCAGGGGCAGGTAGCGCGTCTTCGCCCCCAACAGCCCCGCGCCCTGCTTGAGCACCGTGCCCGCGCACCCGCCGCACGCCAGGGCCGCCATCGCCGCCACCAACACGATCCCGTTCATCCGTTTCATCGCCGATCTCCTTCGTCCGCCGCCTACAGGTCCAGCTTCAGTTTGTTCAACTGCCCGTTGATGCGAGTCAGTTCCTCGTCGCTCAGGCGGATATCGGCCGCCGCGGCGTTTTCCTTCACCTGCTTGGCGTCCCTGGCCCCCACCAGCGCCGCCGTAATGCCCGGCTGGCGGATCGTCCAGGCGATCACGATCTGCCCCAGCGTGGCCTGGTGGGCCTTGGCGATCGGGCGGAGCGTCTCCAGAAACAGGTTCACCTTCGTGATGTTGCCATCCTTGAAGAACGCCGTCCCCGGCCTGTGGTCGCCCTCGTTGTACGTCTGCCCCGCACGGAACTTGCCCGTCAACAGCCCCCGCTGCAGCGGGCTGTACGCCAGCACGCCGACCTTGTTGGCGATGCAGTACGGGATCATCTCGGCCTCGGCCCCGCGGTTGATCATGCTGTAGGGCGGCTGACTGGCCGCCACGGGCCCGACCCGGCGGCAGGCGGCGAGCTCGGCGGCGGTGAAGTTGCTCACCCCCGCCGCCCGGATCTTCCCCTGCTCCGTCAGCCGCACGAGCGTCTCCATCATCTCCTCCACCGGCGTGGTGTTGTCCCGCCAGTGGCACTGGTACAGGTCAATATAGTCCGTCTTGAGCCGCCGCAGGCTCTCTTCGCACTCGTGGATGATGCTCTCGCGACGGGCGTTCTTGTAGATCTTCACCGACTCGCCGGCGAAGTTCTTCGTCTCGAAGTGGTATTCCCCCTCCGGCATGTCCCACCGCAGGGCGAACTTCGTGAGCAACTGCACCTCGTCCCGCCGGAACGGCTTGACGGCCTCGGCGACCAGCTCCTCGCTGAGCCCGAACCCGTATATGGGCGCGGTGTCGATCGTCGTCATCCCCAGTTCCACCCCCGTCCTCACGGCCGCCACGGCGTCCCGCGCGTCCGCCCCGCCCCACAGCCACCCCCCGATGGCCCAGGCGCCAAAGCTGATCACCGTCACGTCCACATTGCTCTCGCCCAGCCGGCGGTATTCCATGGTCTCGTCTCCGTCTCCAACAGATCGCCCACAGCCTACTCGTCCGGCCGCGCGCGGTCAAGCGGGCCTTTCGGCGAGAAGGAGGCGGTTCGTGGACCTGGTAGAAAGAGACGGGGATTAGGGGATTCATGGATTAGGGGATTGAGAACAGAGATGGGGAAACAGAAGCAGACGGAAGTCCCGATGAAATCCACGCGTCCGGGGACAGGTCCCCGTCCCAATCCGTAATCCCCTAATCCAGGAATCCCCTAATCCCCGTCTCTTTCGCCCGTCGGTCGAGCGACCCGCGAAAGGGTCAACGGCCCGAACTGCTACTGCCGCGGCGTCGCCGCGACCACGGCCGAGGAGGCAGAGGCCGGAGGCAACTTGCGGGCCGAGGCGCAACGCTGGCCGTATTCGATCGACGAGGCCTCGCCGCTGATGAGCCGCGAGACGCTGTAGTGCGGGTAGACCTGGGTGATCAGCACTCGCCCCACCGGCTTGCCCGGATGCGAACCGATCACGTCGCCGGTATCGGGGTCGATGATCTTTCCGCCGGCCTCGAAGACCTCCAGTTGCGTCCCGAGCTTCACCCGGCGGTCCCACCCGCCGTTGATGAGCACCTGAGCGTCCTGCACGCCCGCCACCCGCGGCGTCCACGGGGCCGACGCCACCGACGTGCTCACCCGCCGAACGCACTTGTCCACCACGTGGCTCATCGCCTCGCCGAGGGGCTTTCGCCAGAAGACGCTGCCGCCGAAGGCGACGTCCTTATACCCGGCCTGGGCGGCCACTGTGTGCGCCGGCACGGATTCTTCCAGGAACTCCGAGGAGATAATCTCCCCGCTCTCGACGTCCACCACCTGGAGCGTCACGCTCACGACGGCCCGCTGGGTGGCGCCCATGGCCTGGAACCGCTGGGCCCAGTCCACGAACGACTTGGACACCTCCGCGTGCCCGAAGTCCACCACCGTGCCCTTCACCAGGTACTGCACGTTCTTGAACCGCCCCGGCGTCACTCGCTGCTGCTGGCGGGTCTGTCCGTTCTGCTGGAGCTGGACCTCGTCGGCCACCGCCGACAATTCCGGCCTTTCGATCACCCGAAACCGCCCGCTGGCCACCAGCCGATCGGCCAGCACGTCCCGCAGCCCGTCGCCGAGGTTCCAGTTGCCCGGCGTGGACGTGTTGCAGTTGAACCGCATGACGGCCACCGTCGGCTTGACATACCCCGCCGCCGGCGGCATCGACACCGCCGGCATCCGCGGCATGTCCATGCCGTACTGTCCGCACCCGGTAACGCACACCGCCGCCAGTCCCAAGATCAATCCGTAGTTTTTCATAGCGTCATACTCCCTACGCGCGGTATCGGCGCTTCGGGCGGGTGAGTTTATTAGCGGGACGATTCCCTCTCGGCGTTTGGCGGGCGGTCCGCCGCGGCGGATCGCCCTGGTGCGATGGGATCGCCAATGACGAATCCCCCGCGTCCGGACCGGGAAAAACTCCCGGCGGGGACACGAAGTGTCGCGATCACGACGAGAACGCCATCGTGACCCGGGGACCCGCGGCGTCCGGAGGTAAACAACACACGAAATCGANNGATGATTTCGTTTGTTGTTTTGTGTCCCCGCCGGGAGTTTTTCCCTGGGTCGCCGGTCTGGTCTCCGTCTCCGCCACCCCTCCCACGTGCGGGGCGGTCTGCACCTTCGGATCGCTCCCGGGCAACCGCCCGCGCGAGATGTCCGGCGGTGGCACGGTGAACTCCACCGGGTGGCTGACCCCCTCGCCGTCCACGGCCACGCTCAGGGCCGGGTGATACTCCACGTGCCTCTGCCCCCACGCCCCCGCGTCCAGCCGCTCGCGGAGCAGCACGCGGTCCTGTTTGCCGTCTCGCTCCCACCCGCCGAACTTCTCCTGGAAGTACCACAACTCCACCCGCCAGACGATCTGGCCTTTGGCGGCGTAGAACTCCCGCGTCCGCAGCAGCTCGACCAGCACGGTCGCCCGCGTCCCGTGCCCCTGCACGTAGAGCACGCGGCGGGTCTCCATAAAGTCCTGCATGTCGCGGACGTACTTGACGATCTCATCCACGTCGGCCCGGTCGAACGTGTTCGTCCGCTCAGGCGCCAGGCCCAGTTGCTTGCGGCGGATCTCCGCCAGGCGCAGCATGCGGGCGTCGGGGGGCGACAGGTCGATCCCTTCCATCGTCCGCGGGCCGATCGTCACACGAAGGTCGTACACGGCGTCCCCGGGCAGCTCCCGAAACGCAAACCGCCCGGTCTTGGCGTCGAACTGGGCCGGGGGGTATTCCTTCCCCGTCGCCCGCGACACGGCGGCGACCGAATCGGCGGGGGCGGTCGACACGATCCGGCCGGTGATGGTTCCGGGCTTGGGGGGCGGGGCGACGGGCGGGTCCTCCGTCAGGGGGACGGCGGCCAGGCAGACGCCCGAGAGTATTAAGATGATGGGGCGCGCGATCATGCCTCTTCAGCGTAACCACGGAATGGCCGATTGCCAATGGCCCATCTCTATTCCGCACCGTCCCAGCAGTACGTGCAGAGGTCTGTCTTGGGCAGGCCGATGGCCTCGACAAGATCCTCCAGCCGCTGGTACTTCAGGGTGGTCAGCCCGAGGCGCTCGCGAATGAGGTTGACCATCGCACAGTGCTTGGGGGAATCGGAGTCGGCGTATTCGGCGATATTGACCTTTTCGGAGCCTTCGAGTTCCTTGGCGGCCCATCGACCGGCCAGGTCCAGCTCGGATCGGCTGCGGGAGAAGTTCAGGAACTTACAGCCGTACACCAGCGGCGGGCACGCGGGGCGCATGTGCACTTCCCGGGCCCCGGCGCCGAAGAGCCTGCGGACGGTGTCCTTGAGCTGCGTTCCGCGGACGATCGAGTCCTCGCAGAAGAGCAGCCTCTGTCCCTGAATGATCTCGCGAATGGGCAGGAGTTTCATCTTGGCCACGAGATCGCGGACGGCCTGGTTCTGCGGCATGAAGCTGCGAGGCCAGGTGGGGGTGTACTTGACGAACGGGCGGCGGTAGGGAACCCGCGCCTCGTTGGCGTAGCCGATCGCGTGGGCCGTGCCCGAATCGGGAATCCCCGCCACGATGTCCACCTTCACGTCGTCGTGGCGGGCCAACGCCGCCCCGCACCGGTTGCGGGCGTCCTCGGCGTTGATCCCCTCGTAGGAACTGGCGGGATACCCGTAGTACACCCACAGGAACGAGCAGATCTGCATTCGCTGTCCGGGCCCGGCCAGTTGCTGGACGCCCTCGGCCGTCATCAGCACGATCTCGCCCGGGCCGAGGTAGCGGTCGATCTGGTAGTCCAGGTTGGCCAGCGCGCAGGTTTCGCTGGTGGCCGCCCAGGCCCCGTCTTTCTGACCGATAACGATGGGCGTGCGTCCGAGGGCGTCGCGGGCGGCGTAGATGCCGTGGTCGGTCAGCAGCAGCATGGAGCAGGAGCCCTGGATAGCCTCCTGAACCGCGCGGATGCCTTCCACGAAACTGCCCGCGGCGTTGATGATCGTGGCGACCAACTCGGTGGGGTTGATCTCGTTGCCGCTCATCTCCGAAAAGTGCGTGGTCCGCTTGCTGAACGCCTTGGCGGCCAGTTCGTGGGCGTTGCCGATCTTGCCGACCGTCACGATGGCGTACGCGCCCAGGTGGGAGCCGATGATCAGCGGCTGGTCCTCGAAGTCGCTGATGATGCCGATGCCGGTGCGACCCCGGAACTTGCCCAGGTCGTCGTCGAACTTGGAGCGGAACTGGGCGTTCTCGATGTTGTGAATGTGACGCTGGAACCCGCCCTCGCCCAGGACGGCCATCCCGCCGCGACGCGTGCCCAGGTGCGAGTGATAGTCTGTGCCGTAGAACAGGTCCAGAACGCAGTCTTCCCGAGAGGCCACGCCGAAGAATCCACCCATGGTCTGAATCCTTTCACGTTTCGCCGAACCGTACGCCGCCGCAACGCCGCGGTTCATGGCGGCCCTCGCCGCCTGGCAAGAGCATACCCGCACCCTCGGCCCATTGCCAGAGACCCCGGAGTTAGACGGCATGGAGAGATCCTCGCGCCCCCCCCGCGTCCCCTAGACCCCCCCGCCAGAAACAACAACGCCCGGGGTAGACCCGGGCGTCGTCGGCTCCTCAATCGTGATCCGCTACGGTGGATGCCGGTGGAACTCAGGCGGCCAGCGGGGCTGCACCGGCCTGGGAATACCAGGTATCCAGCGACATCCGGTCGAATTCCATGCCGAGGTGATAGCCCTGCGCGTGGCGGCGGCACCGGCGAACGGTCGCGTAGAGCACGCGGCGTCCGCTCTGGCCCGTCAGGGGCAGATAAATCAGCACGCGCTGGCCCGGGTAGTAACTGCGGTCGGAGATCGCCCCCACGCCCCCCCGCGACACGTCGATCATGTGAAGCCGGTCCACCACGTCGACGTTGTCCGTCTCCAGCCTGACAGCCTGGAGGGCCATCTCGAGATGAACTCGCCCGTGACGCCGTCGCTCGGAGGTCGCGTGAATGTTTGCTTCGGTTGCGCTAACCATGGTTATCGGGCTCCTATGGCCGTCACCTGATGAATCGGAGCGGCCCGGGGCCCTCTTGAATAACGAGCGAACATTTCTTCGCACACCGGAAGCTGACTCATCCCCCGTTTCGCAATCACATCTTGAAGGCATAGGGAAGAATCGCTAACGGGGGCCCGGTTCTATGGGCTCCACGCCCCTTCTCCACCGCCTTCCCGTCGTGTATGGCCCCGCGGGGGGCCCGCCCCCCGCGCCTGGCGGCCCGGAACCGCCCGTGTACGACCGTTCCAACGGAGTGATCGGAAATGAATCGCCATGGCCTCTTGCGCGCGTCGAATCGGGAGATGACCAGACGAGTAGGAAATTGAATTGCCCCGCCCGTTCCGCTACACTGCATGATCGGCCCGGCGCCCTGGGCCGTGAGTCTTTGCGGAGTGTTCGACATGGGCATGACAATCACGGAAAAGATCCTCGCCAAGCACGCCGGACGGGCCACTGTCGCCCCCGGCGAGAACCTCTGGTGCGACGTGGACGTGCTGATGACGCACGACGTCTGCGGCCCGGGGACGATCGGGGTCTTCCACGAGCACTTCGGCGCCGACGCCAAGGTCTTCGACCCGGCGAAGGTCGTCGTCGTGCCGGACCATTACATTTTCACGGCCGACACGAAGGCGCACCGGAACATCGAGATTCTCCGGGAGTTCGCCGCCCGGCAGAAGCTGCCCTACTACTACGACCCGGACTTCATGACCGCCGGCGTGGCGGGCATCCCCAAGGCGTATCGCGACGCGGCGACGACGGCGTACCGCGGCGTCTGCCACGTGGCCCTGCCCCAGAACGGGCACACCCGCCCGGGCGAGTTGCTCCTGGGCACCGACAGCCACACCTGCACCCGCGGCGCGTTCGGCGAGTTCGCCACGGGCATCGGCAACACCGAGGCGGGGTTCGTTCTGGGCACGGGCAAGCTGTGGCTGAAGGTCCCCGCGTCGATGAAGTTCGAGTTCACGGGCACGATGCCGCCGTGGCTGATGGCCAAGGACCTGATCCTTCACGTGATCGGCGCCATCGGCGTGGACGGGGCGACCTACGCGGCGATGGAGTTCACCGGGCCGGCGATCTCCAGCCTGAACATGGACGAGCGGTGCACGATCTGCAACATGGCCATCGAGGCCGGCGGCAAGAGCGGGATCATCGCCGCCGACGCGGTGACACTGGCGTTCGTCCGTTCGCGGACGGACAAGCCCTTCCAGACGTTCACCAGCGACGCCGACGCCACGTACGCCAAGGCGATGACGTTCGACGTGTCGAAACTCTCGCCGACGGTGGCCTGCCCGCACTCGCCGGACAAGGCCGCCAACGCCGCCGACCTGGGCGGCGTGAAGTTGCACCGCAGTTACATCGGTTCGTGCACGGGGGGCAAGACGACGGACTTCATCGCCGCGGCGACGGTGCTGGCCGGGCGGAAGGTCGCGATTCCGACGTTCATCGTGCCGGCGACCGTCGAGGTCGACCGCGACCTGGACCGCTGCAAGGTGGGCCCCCAGACGCTGCGGGCGATCTTCCAGGCCGCCGGGTGCACGATAGGCCCCGCCAGTTGCGCCGCCTGCCTGGGCGGGCCCGTGGACACGTTCGGTCGCGCCAACGAGCCCATCCACGTGATCTCCACCACCAACCGGAACTTCCCCGGGCGGATGGGCCACAAGGACGCGCACGTCTACCTCGCCAGCCCCCTGACCGCCGCGGCCAGCGCGGTGGCGGGCAAGATCGTCGATCCGCGAGGGTACGTGAAGGCGGATAGGGCGATCGGGTTGGCGTAGGAAGAAGAAGAAACAAACGCTGCGCAAGTCCGCCTTCGGCGGACCGCTAAACGGCGGCGACGATATTCCATCTATCCCCCATCTATCCCCAGGGAAAAACTCCCGGCGGGGACACAAAACAACAAACGAAATCATCTTCTCGATTTCGTTTGTTGTTTTCCTCCGGACGCCGCGGACGCTCGGGTCGCGACGGCGTTCTCGTCGCGCATCGGATGTTCTTCTATTCCTGTTCCCGGTTCCTGCCGATATGGGGACGGACGAAGGTTTTCCCAACGGAGAGAAGGATCATGGACGATCAGGGCAAACGCGTGGCGATGGTGACCGGCGGGGCGGGAATGATCGGGCGAGCGGTGGCGGTGGAACTGGCCAGCCGCGGGTGGTCGCTGTTCATCCATCACACGGTGTGCGACGGGCGGGAAGACCAGACGTTGGCGGCCATCGAGGAAGAGGCCAACCGGAACGGGCAGGCCGTCCGGGTCGCCTGCGGACACGGCGACCTCGCCGACGCCGACGCCCGCGACCTGCTGGTGGAGCAGGCGCTGGACGGGTTCGGTCGGGTGGACATGCTGGTGAACGCGGCGGCCCCGGCGGGCGAGGCCGTCGACCTGCTGGAAATGTCCCCCGAGGCTTACCGCCAGGTGACCGACACCATGCTCACGGGCACGCTGTTTCTGACGCAACTGGTGGCCAACGAGATGGTGCGGCTGGTGGAGGCGGGGCAACTGGAGAGGCCGCGGATCGTGACGGTCAACTCGATCGGGGCGTACACGACGAGCATGGACCAGGCCCCGCACTGCCTGGCGCGGGCGGGGCTGTCGATGATGACGAAGCTGTTCGCCGACCGGCGGGGGGAGCACGGCATCGGGGTGTACGAGATTCGGGTGGGGATCGTGACGTCGGGGACGGGGGACCCGGTTCATCCGCGGTACGACACGTTGATCGCCGACGGGCTGACGCCGATCCGCCGGTGGGGCCGGCCCGGAGACGTCGCCCGGGCGGTGGCCGCCATTGCGGAAGATTACCTGGCCTTCTCCACCGGCGAGGTGATCAACGTGGACGGGGGATTCCATTTGCGGAGGCTGTAGGCTCCCCCGGGGGCTAGTTGCCGAAGTCGAACAGTCCGCCGCCGCTCTTGGCCGGGGGCTTGGGGGCGGGAGTGGCGGAGGACTTGCCCGGCCCGAAGAACTCGCCGCCGTTTCCCTTGCCGTTGCCCTCCGGCTTGGGCGGAACCGGGGCCGGCGGGGGATCGGCCGGGCGGTCAGGCAGGACGTAGCAGATCTGGTGGAAGGGTTCGTCGGCGAGATACAGCACCAGCGAGGCCTTGCCGGCGGCCTTGACCGCGCGGAGGGTGCACCGCAGGCCCTTGGGGTCGCCCTGGCGGAAGAGCGTCAGGTCGTACGCCCCGCCCCCGACCGGCTTGGCCAGCCCGGAGACTTCGGCGCGGGGGATGGAGACCTCCAGCGCGCCGTCCCTGCGTCCGACGGCGAGTTCCTGGTCTCCGGCGGCCTGGATGGCGCGCATGACGGGGTCTCGCAGGAGCGGGCGGAGGTTTCGTGGGGGACTCTCGCGGTAGGTTTCGCCGACGACGAGCGGGGCGGCCGTGGGCAGGTCGATGCCTTTGAGGGGCAGGGCGGGCAGGGCGGCGACGGCGACCTCGCACCGGGCGCCGCCGGCCAAGGCCTGTTCGGGCACGAGGAAGACGACCTGGAGGTTGCCCTTCTCGCCGGGGGCGAGGCGAAGGGGGTCGCTGACGGGCGCGAAAGGCCCGGGCCTGCCCAGAGAGGCGAACTCTTTGCCCCCCGCCGACAGGCGAACGTCATTGCCGCCCGACTGAATCGCCAAGGCCTCCTCGCCCGCGATGACGGCCAGCCGCACTTTCAGGTACACCATGCCCGGCGGGGCCACGCCCTGCCCGTTGGCCAGGAACACGTCGGCCCGGGCCTCGGTCAGCAGGAGCCCCCCGGCCCGTTCGGCCTTGGGTTCGGGGTCGCGAGGCCCGACGCGGACGGGCACGGTGGTGGGTTTGACGGCGACGCCGGCGGCGATCACCGGGGCCGACGTGGGCGTCTTCACAACGGGCAGATTCGGAGAGTCGATCTTGTTGTTCGTGAAGAGCGAGAACCACACCCACCCGCCCACGGCCGCCAGAGCCAGCCCGACGACCGTCAGAAGCGCGCGGGTGGAGATGGCCGGAGCGTGCGGGGCGCCTTGGCTAGCCCTTCGGCCATGGAAGACGGGGGCGGCGGAGGCCACCCCCTCGGGGCCGGGGGCGGTGCGGGCGTCTTCCAGGTCGCTCAGGAGGTTCTTGGCCGGCTCGTCGACCATGACGTCGTCGTCGCTCTGGGCGGGCCCGTTGGCCAGGGCGCCAATGCCGACCTCGGCGGCCGTGGGGGTCTCCTGCGCCTCTTCCGGGAACGGGATTCGCACTTTGCGTCCGCAGGCGGGACAGCGGATCACCGCGCCGGCCATTCGCATGGAGGCCTTGAGCCCGCGGCGGCAGGCGCCGCAGATGACGCGGATCTTTCGATCCATGGCTTCGCGGGCCTGGCGGGCGAAATCTTCCTCGCCCGCGCCGACGTCCTCGGGGGCCCCCAGCAGGTCCTCCCCGCGCCCGGGCACGGGAATCTCGTGCCCGCACGAGCTGCACTTGATGACCGCCTCGAGGGTCTGGTCGTCGACCTCGGTGGTCCGTCCGCATTTTCCGCAGAGCAGTTGCATCCTTGCCTCGCTGGCGCCGTCGGCCCGGCCCGGCGCAGAGCCCGGGCGGCGCCATCCACGCAAGAATACTACCCGCCCCGGGCCGACATTGCAGCCATTTTTTCTCCTTTCCGCGCCGATGCCCGCCCAGGCCGCCTATAGTTACGTCGAGTGAGTGGGATACCTCCACTCGGGCCTTGGGCCGGAGACCTTCCCGTGGACGTGGTCAATGCGATTTCCAAAGTGCGGTTTTCCGCCGCCAAACCCCAGCTCGTTTCCCTCCAGAAGGTTCCCGGGCTGAGCATCTCGCTCCTGTGCATGCAGCCGGGGCAGTCGTTCCCCCTGCCCCCGGGCCCGCACACGTGCTACGTCGTGACGGGCTCGGCCCTCGTGACGTGCGGGGGCTCGACCACGCCGCTGGCGCCGGGGCACTGCGTAGCCGCCCAGGACGGCGAGGCCCATCTACTGGCCTGCCGCGGCGAAGACCGCGCCGTCTGCCTCGTCTACCGACCCGAGTAACGCACCGGCCCGGACGCACGGTTCGCGGGGCACCCGCTCTCCTACCTCCCCGCGCCAGTGTGCCCTCGGCTGGAACTGGGGACGACACAGCAAGGGGGCTGTTGACAAATTCGTACCCTTACCCGTACAGTGCGGCCCGCCCCGGCCCGGACGCTTGGGGCGTCAGAGTGGAACCGTTGGAACTGCCAATGCTATCGCACATGGTCAATCGTTTGGTCCTTTCCCGCCGCGGCGCAGGAGCGGCGTTTCGCTTCGCATTCCTTTGGACGGCCGGCCTGGCGGCGATCGCCGCTGTCGGGGCCGGTTGCACGCCCGGCCTGCCGACGACGACCCGCCCGGCTACCGGCCCGGCCGAGGACCAGCCCAAGGGCGTCATCATCGGCTTCGAGGGCTTGCAGCCCTTCAGCGGGTTCGCGGCCTACAACCTCGTCAAGGAAGTCGGCGAGAGCTGCCAACTGACCTACGCCGCCGGCTCGGGCGGGTATTCGCTGTTCATGCCGCTGGTCCGCCAGGCCCACGAACGCGGGGGTCCGGTCTACATCGTCGGCTACAGCCTTGGCGGCGACCAGGCGCGCCGGCTGGCCTGCCTGTGCCAGAAAGAAAAGATCCCCGTCCGCATCCTGTTCCTGCTGGACCCGCACTACACGACGGCCCCCAAGCCCGAACTGATCCCCAGCAACGTCCAGCGCGTGGTGTTCTACATGAGCACGGCCTACCGCCCGGCCGGGCACAAAGTCCCCACGCCGACCTTCCTGGAAGACGCTACCCAGACCACCCTCGTCGCCGAGGACATCCGGGCCGTCTGGCACACCGGGCTGCCCGGCTACGTCACACCCCGCGTCCGCATCGAGGTCGCCGCCGACGTGGACATACCCGACCTCGCCCAGGGCGGCGTCCCTCTGCCGCCGGACATGGACAGCCCGCCGGAGCCCCAGCCCGCCCCGGCCGCCACGACCCAACCGGCCGAGCCCGACGAACCCGCCGAGCCTATCGAAGGACCCTCCCCGGCCAAGAGGGACCCCAGCGAGCCCACCCCTGCCAGCCAGCCGGCGCCCGCTTCGCAACCGGCCACCCAACCCGCCTGAGGCCAAATGCCACGCGGTCAATAACCCCCCTGCGGTGCGGGGGGTGTGCTTTTTCCCCACACCGCCCCGCCGGACGCGCTAGAATTCCCGCAAACGGCCCTCGGGCCCACGGAAGGAGAGTTCTATGCGGACGAACGTGTTGCTGTCGGTCTTATCTCTGGGGGCGGCGTGCCTGGGGCCCGGATGCCAAGCCGACGTCCCCGTCTACGAAATGCCCCGCGTGCAGGAGGAGGCCGCCTCGATGCGCTCGCCGATCGTCGGCCTACCCGCCCCGGACTTCTCGCTGCCCAACCACGAAGACAAGCCCGTCAGCCTCCAGAGCCTCCGCGGGCAGTGGGTGGTGTTGTACTTCTATCCCAAGGACGACACCCCCGGTTGCACCTGCCAGGCCACCCAGTTCAACCGCCTCCAGGACGCCCTCAAGGGCCGTAATACCAAGGTCGTCGGCGTCAGCGCCGATTCGCCCAGGGCGCACCGGCTCTTCGTGGAGAAGTTCAAACTGCACATCGACCTGCTCAGCGACGCCGATCACGCCGTCTCGCGGTCGTACGGGGCCTGGGTCGACGCCCGCCTGGGCGAGAAGAAGTACGAACGCATGATCCGCTCCACCATCCTGGTCGACCCGCAGGGCGTCGTCCGCTACCATTGGCCCGAGGTCATCCCCAACGGGCACGCCGAACGCGTCGCCGAGAAGGTCGCCCTCCTCCAGGCCGGACCCAAGCCCGCCATGCCCACCAAGTGACCCCCTCACGTACAAGGAGCCCCCACCCCATGTGCCAATCTACAGCCCCGCGAACCCTCCCGCGTCTGGCCGCCGCGATCGCCCTTCTGGCCCTGTCGCTGGCCGGCGGGTGCAGCGCCGGCGGCGCGATGGAGATCAGCGACCCCGCCCAGCTCCAGTCCCTCGTCAGCCAGAAGGACAAGCCCGTGCTCGTCCTGTTCTACAAGGACGGCTGCGCGTCCTGCCTGGCCCTCATGCCCACGATCAACAAGCTCGCCGGCGAGTACGAAGGCCGCGTCTCCGTCGGACAGTTCATGATCCTGAACTTCGTCTTCGTCCCCACCAGCCAGGAGGTCAAGGACCGCTACGACGTGATCCTGGTCCCGCACGTGGCGTTGCTGGTCAACGGCAAGGAGAAGGCCCGCTGGATCATGGAGTACAACATCGACTCCTACCGCAAGGTCCTCGACGAAGTCGCCCCCGTCCGCCAGGCCTCCCGCACCCCGTAGGGCCCCGAAAGTTCGCTGCTGTTCCAGGCCCGCGCAAGCCGACATATTCCGGGTAGATTTACACACGGAGTATCACGCGATGCGCAACACATGGTTGAGAGTACAGGCCGCCGCCCTGGGCCTGGCCCTGGTCGTCCTGGTCTGCCTGGTCGCCGCCCGGTCCGGGTCGGGCGATTCGGCGGCGGCCCCCCTGGCCGATCTGTCCGCCCGTCTGGAAGCCGAAAGCGCCCAACTCGCCGACGCCCGGACCCAGGCCCAAGGCC
Source organism: Planctomycetota bacterium (assembly GCA_026693065.1). Lineage (GTDB taxonomy): Bacteria > Planctomycetota > Phycisphaerae > SM23-33 > SM23-33 > JAPLNA01. The sequence continues at coordinate 3,354 of JAPLNA010000348.1, read as the reverse complement.
TCCAGAAAAGCTACGCCGCCCTGATGCGCGACCTCGACGCCGTCCGCGCCGACCGCCGCCAGAGCGAGGCCCGCGTCCGCCAGCTCCAGGGGCAGCTCGACAAGGCCTCCACCGGCGAAACCCAGGCCCTCGCCGACGCTCGGAATCGCGGCGACACCCTCCAGGCCAGTTTCGCCACGGTCTCCCGCGACCTTGAAGCCCTTCGCGCCGAACGCCGCCAGAGCGAGGCCCGCCTGGCCGCCCTCCAAAGCCAGTTCGACCAGGCCTCCAAGGCCGACAGCCAACTGCTCTCCCAGGCCCAGCACCGCGCCGACGTGCTCTACCAGGTCGCCAGCAACCTAGCCAGCAACCTCGAAACCGTCCGGGCCGAAAGCCGACAGGCCGACGCCTGCCTCCAGGAACTCCAGGGCCAGCTCGACCAGGCCTCGCGATCGAGCGAATCGGCCAAGTGCCTCTCGGCCCTTCTGCCCGAGGCCCGCCGCCGGGCGGAGTTGCTCCAGCAGGTGCAGGCGAATCTCGCCCACGACCTCGACGCCGTGCGCTCGGAGCGTCGCCAGGCCGACGCCTGCGCCCTCCAACTCCGCGCCCGCCTGGGCCAGCCCGCCCCGTCCGACGACCAGCCGACCAACTGGCTCGTGGGCTTCCTGGCCCGCTGAGCCTCCCCCTGCTCCGGAGGGGAAGGGTCATCGGCTGAACCCGAAGAGCACCCGCCTCCCCCATGGGCCCCGTATCGACAAGGCCGGGGCCCCTCACATTGCATTTCATGAGAGCCCCGGGTAACATGGCCGGGCATCGGGGCCAGGCGACCCAGGCCGCCGACAGAAGGAGATGCCCGTGAAACGCATGCCCGTCGTTGTGACGCTCGCCCTGTGTTCGCTGGTTCCGTGCTCATGCAAGTCAAGCAAGCCCGAGAAGATCCTGGACCTGGGCAAGGGCGTGACGATGAAACTGGCGGTGATCCGGGCCGGCACGTTCACGATGGGAAGCCCCGAAGACGAGGCCGACCGCCGTACCGACGAAGGCCCCCCGCATGCCGTGACCATCAGCAAGCCGTTCTGCATGGGGATGTATGAGGTCACGCAGGAGCAATACGAGGCCGTCACGGGCAGGAACCCCAGCACGTTCAAGGGCAAGCAGAACCCGGTGGAGAACGTTTCATGGGACGATGCCGTGGAGTTCTGCAAGAAGCTTTCCCAGAAGACGGGCAAGACCGTGCGATTGCCCACCGAGGCCCAGTGGGAATACGCATGCCGGGCAGGGAGCAAGACGGCGTTCAGCTACGGCGATGATGCCGACTACCGCAACCTGGGAGACTATGCCTGGAACGCGGGCAATAGCGGGGGCTCACCCCATCCCGTCGGGGGGAAGAAACCGAACGCCTGGGGCCTGTACGACATGCACGGGAATGTTTGGGAGTGGTGCGCCGACTGGTACGCGGAGTCGTACGTCAACCCGGGGGCCCTCGATCCGCAAGGCCCCGGCGCCGGCACGGGCCGGGTACTGCGCGGCGGCGGCTGGATCTACCACGCGCCGCGATGCCGGTCCGCCCACCGCGACTGGGGCGCCCCCGACCTCCGGGACAGCAGCGACGGCTTCCGCGTAATCACGGACTCCGACTGAAGCCTCACCGCCGCCGACGTAGCGCCGCCAGCCCGCCCAGGGCGATCAGGCCCAGCGCCGCCGGTTCGGGGACAAACTCGATGGCGTTGTTGGTCATCGTGTGGGTGGAGCCGTCGTCGTACTGCCACTTGAAGGCGCCGGTGGCGGAGAAATCAGACTGGACCGCACTGGTCGTAATGTGGCCGATCGGAATACTCGCGTAACCCGCCAGGTGCGACGTGTAGCCGGGATATTGTGCCTCTCCGAGGTAGGAGGCGGTATTGGTCAGTTTGAACCACTGATCCGGCAAGGAAAGTCCGGCGGCCGCAAGGTCGGATGCATGCCCGTTGGCGACGTAGTTACCGATGCCGACCCAGTGAGACATGTCGAACGTGCCCGTATCCGGGATCATGGTCGACTTTCCGGTAGCATTCCTGATGTAGTAACCCACCAACGGGATGGTGTCGGCCACCGTGCTGACAAGGTAGGCCTGCCCGGTCACGGTGTTGATCTGCAGTTTGACGCTGCTGGCGGTTATAGCGGCCTCGGCGCTCACGGCCGTCACCAGCAACACGACAATCGCTCCGATCGTCTTCATCGTTCCTCTCCTTCCGGCTCGTACTGGGACCACGATGGGACATCCACACGAATTGCGAAATCGCTTCACCTGCCCTCACGTCGGCGGCTCCGCCGACGGGGAGGCCGCCGATTCCACAGTCGGCGAACCATGCGCAAATAAGGATACCGCGCCCGATTGGGCCTGTCAGGAAGAATCCCCCGGCGAGAGAGAGATTTTACGGGATAAGGTATTCCGCGTATTGGCCTTACGACCCCGCCGCTCGGACAGAGGCGGGCTCTTAGAACAGCGTGTAGATCCACGGCAGCGGCGAGCCGGGGCCGGCCACGACGATCAGCAGGGCCATCAGCACCAGCACTACCAGGATGGGAATCAGCCACCACTTCTTGTTGTGGAGGAGGAAGTCGGCCAGTTCGCGGAAGAGGCCCGGGCCCTTCCGGGAGGCTTCGCGGGCGAAGTCGTCGTTGGAGCGGGCGGATTTGTCCGGGCGTGTGGGTTCGGGGCTCATCGGGCTCTCTCGTTTCAGAACTGGCGGAAGTAGCGTTTGGTGGGAGTCTGGGCCCGGCTCTGCCAGTAGGACTCGGCCGCCGGGTCGAACCGCCGGCCCATCGAATCGCGACCCAGCAGACGCATGATACACCCGATGGGCGTGAGGGCCAACAGGTATGTCGCCAGCAGGACGGCCGTCGAGACGATAAAACCGATGGGCAGGCTGACCACCGCGATGGCGACGTAGACCCACCGGAGGCTGCGGGGATAGACGAGCCCCGCGGCGCCGATGCTTGCCCCGACGGCCCAGAGGACGATGGCGGCCAGGGAGTGTCCGCGGAACCACCAGACCGTTCCGATCAGCCCCAGGAACACGACGCTGCCGGCGGCGAACTGCCGCAGGAACCGCTTGCTCGGATTGGTCGGGATGTCTGACAGGTGCATGGGGGGTTTTCCCTTGGGTCCAATCAGTCCGGTTGGAACTGGGCCAGGTGGTCGGCCCCACGCCGCGCGGGGGCGGCGGGCTGGTCGGCCTTGCGGAGAACGAAGTTCTCGATCACCAGCGAGTCCATGTCGGTGGCCATAAAGCATCGATACGCATCGCCGGGCGTGCAGACGATCGGCTCGCCTCGGACGTTGAAACTCGTGTTGATCAGCACAGGGCAGCCGGTGAGGCTGTGGAATTGTTT
>JAPLNA010000347.1:9265-9752 GCA_026693065.1 Planctomycetota bacterium | reverse complement strand
CGATGGCCCTGATCCTCATCAGCCGCCACCTCGAACGCATCGCCGACCACGCCACCAACATCGCCGAAGACGTCATCTTCCTCATCCAAGGCCGCGACGTCCGCCACCCCAAGACGCGATAGGGAAGCGCAACGCTCCATGATCGTGTCAGTGGCCGCACCACTGGGCCAGGCATGCCCCGGACGCGGAGCTTCTCATCGGCGGTGCACAGTTGTTGGAGAGTCAGAATCTCCTCCCGAGAACGTGGTAAACCTCATGGGGGCTCTGCCCCCAAACCCCCGAAGTTTATCGCTTCAAGGCTACCGGCAGGCAGGGGCAATCTCGGGCGCCGTCGGGCGGCGCAGAGCGAGGTAGCATCACACCGATCGCCTTGGAGGCATCAAACAAACTACAGGCCCTTCCTGCGGCGGGCGTGGACATTCTGCCGGTAGCTCCAAAGCGGAAAACTTCGGGGTCTGGGGCGGAGCCCCAGGTCGGATGTCATCGA